>CALAGS010000109.1 GCA_937891665.1 uncultured Burkholderiales bacterium
TGCCAGAGCCTTGACAAGTGCCGCAGGTTTTAGCGCTGGTGCCTTTCTTGGCACCTGTGCCATCGCATGGGTCGCACTCTTCCCACCCGGGAATGCGAATTTGTGCCTCTTTGCCAGCAGCCGCCTCTTCCAAAGTCACTTCCATGGCATAGCTTAAATCGCCACCCCTGAAAACTTGCCGACCGCCCCGGCCGCCACCGCCCCGTTGCTGACCAAAGATGTCGCCAAAGATGTCGCCAAAGGCTTCACCAAAACCGCCAAAGCCTTCTGCACCGCCACCTGGGCCACGCATGTTGGGGTCGACACCTGCATGACCGTACTGGTCGTAAGCGGCGCGCTTCTGTGCGTCCGACAACATCTCATAGGCCTCTTTGACCTCTTTGAATTTGGCTTCTGCGTCTTTGGCATCGTCGCCCTGATGACGGTCAGGGTGGAACTTCATGGCCAATTTGCGATACGCCTTTTTGATCTCTTCTTCAGAGGCGTTCTTGGCTACACCCAATACTTCGTAAAAGTCTCTTTTGGCCATCGTGTTTTGCTACTGTTTGAACAAGAACGCCGCGCAAGCGATTTCCTGGTGGAATACGCTAACGCGGCGGCTTGGGCTATTGCCCATGAGAAGAAGGTTTAACCCTTTTTAACTTCTTTCACTTCTGCGTCGACCACATTGTCGTCGACAGGTTTGGCTTCTGCGCTGGCGCCACCAGGGCCACCCGCTGCGCCACCGGCAGCGGCTTCTTTGGCTTGCATGTCGGCGTACATTTTTTCGCCCAATTTCTGGCTGACGGTCATGAGAGTTTCGGTTTTAGCAGAGATGGCGTCTTTGTCTTCGCCTTTCAATGCTTCTTCCAATTCTTTCACGGCGGCTTCGATTTTGGTTTTCTCGTCGGCTTCAATTTTGTCGCCGTATTCGGTCAAGCTTTTCTTCACGCTGTGAACTGTGGCTTCGCCTGAGTTTTTGGCTTGAACGATTTCGAGTTTCTTCTTGTCGTCTTCGGCATTCAACTCGGCGTCTTTCACCATCTGTTGAATTTCAGCTTCAGACAAACCAGAGTTGGCCTTGATGGTGATCTTGTTTTCTTTGCCGGTGCCTTTGTCTTTGGCGCCCACGTGCAAGATGCCGTTGGCGTCAATGTCAAAGGACACTTCAATTTGGGGTGTGCCACGTGCTGCGGGTGGAATACCCTCGAGGTTGAATTCGCCCAGCAACTTGTTGCCACTGGCCATTTCGCGCTCACCCTGGTAAACCTTGATGGTCACAGCAGGCTGGTTGTCATCGGCTGTGGAATAGGTTTGTGCAAACTTGGTGGGAATGGTGGTGTTCTTGGTGATCATTTTGGTCATCACACCGCCCAGAGTTTCGATGCCCAAAGACAGAGGTGTGACGTCTAGTAACAAAACGTCTTTGCGATCGCCCGACAACACCTGGCCTTGAATGGCGGCGCCAACAGCGACCGCTTCATCGGGGTTGACGTCTTTGCGGGGCTCTTTGCCAAAGAACTCTTTCACCTTGTCTTGCACTTTAGGCATGCGAGACATACCGCCCACCAAAATGATGTCGTCAATGTCAGACACGCTCACACCAGCGTCTTTGATGGCCATGCGGCAAGGGGCAATGGTGCGCTCGATCAACTCGTCGACCAAGCTTTCTAACTTGGCGCGGCTGAGCTTGATGTTCAGGTGTTTAGGACCTGTGGCATCGGCTGTGATGTAGGGCAGGTTGATGTCGGTGCCAGCAGAGCTGGACAATTCGATCTTGGCTTTTTCAGCGGCTTCTTTCAAACGCTGCAAGGCCAATACGTCTTTGGACAAATCAACGCCACTTTCTTTCTTGAACTCGGTGATGATGAAGTCGATAATGCGTTGGTCAAAGTCTTCGCCGCCCAAGAAAGTGTCGCCGTTGGTGGACAAGACTTCGAATTGCTTTTCGCCGTCGACGTCGGCAATTTCAATGATGGACACGTCAAACGTGCCACCACCCAAGTCATACACGGCAATCTTGCGATCGCCTTTGTCTGTCTTGTCCAAACCGAAAGCCAGAGCAGCAGCAGTAGGTTCGTTGATGATGCGCTTCACATCCAAACCAGCAATGCGACCCGCATCTTTGGTGGCTTGACGTTGTGCGTCGTTGAAGTAGGCAGGCACCGTGATGACGGCTTCTGTCACTTCTTCGCCGAGGTAGTCTTCGGCGGTTTTCTTCATCTTGCGCAACACTTCGGCGCTGATTTGAGGCGGTGCCAATTTGTTGCCGCGAACTTCCACCCATGCGTCGCCGTTGTCGGCCTTGGCAATGGTGTAGGGCATCAGATCGATGTCTTTTTGAACTTCTTTTTCGGCAAACTTGCGGCCGATCAAACGCTTCACGGCATACAGCGTGTTGCGGGGGTTGGTCACAGCTTGGCGCTTGGCGGACGCGCCGACCAAAATTTCGCCGTCTTCCTGGTACGCAATGATGGAAGGGGTGGTGCGCGCGCCTTCGGCGTTCTCAATCACCTTGGTGGTGTTGCCTTCCATGATGGCTACACACGAATTGGTGGTGCCCAAGTCAATGCCAATGATTCTTCCCATGTTCTTCTCCGGTAAATCTAAAAAATGCTTGAATGAAACAGAAGTAGGGGCAGTTGGGGCAATTTCAAGGCCGAAATGGCTGAATTTGCATCTTTTTGCCCTGTTTTAGGCCGAAAGTGGTTGTTTTCTACTTCTAAAGTTTTTTATTTGGGGGCTGTGACCGTGACCAAAGCCGGGCGCAATACGCGATCTGCAATGAGGTAGCCCTTTTGCAAAACGGTCACCACCGTGTTGGCTTCTTGCTCTGCAGGGACCACACTGATGGCCTGATGATGGTGCGGATCAAACTTGGTGCCAGCGGCAGGATTGATTTCAATCACCTTGTTGCGTTCTAAGGCACTTTTCAATTGGCGAAGCGTCGCTTCTGCGCCTTCGCGAAGTTGCTCGGGTGTGACGTTTTGAATGGCCAAACCGGCTTCCAAACTGTCCAGCACTGGCAGCAGGCTGTCGGCAAAACCTTCTACCGCGAACTTGCGAGCTTTGGAGATTTCTTCATCGGCACGGCGACGGGCGTTTTGCACATCGGCTTGGGCGCGAAGGTATTGGTCTGCCAATGTGACGTTTTGGGCCTTCACATTGGCCAGTTCAGCTTGGGCATCTGCCAATGGATCTTGAGGCACAAAAGCTTGCTGAGCTTGAGTGTCTGTGCCCATGGCTGCTGCAGCAGCAGCCAAGGCCTCGGCCGTAGGCATGACGCTCGCTGCACCTGGATTCGGTGTTGGGTTGGGGGTGTTTTGTGAGTTGGTATCAGACATGAAAAGCATCCGCAATAAATGACAACGCCCCAAACTTGGGGGCGCTTTGAGAGATTTCAAGACCCTGAAGGCGTTCCTTCAGAGACTTGGAGCAGATCAAGACAGCTCGAGCAACTCGACGTCAAATTTCAAAGTGGCGTTAGGGGGAATGACACCACCTGCGCCGCGTGAGCCGTAGCCTAAATCAGCCGGGATGATCAAGGTGCGTGCGCCACCGATTTTCATACCTGCCACGCCTTCGTCCCAGCCACGAATGACCATGCCAGCGCCCAAAATGAATTGGAAGGGGTCGCGTCGGTCTTTGCTGGAGTCAAACTTTGCGCCTTGCTCGCCGTCTTCGTACAGCCAGCCGGTGTAATGCACGGTGACTGTTTGGCCTTTGGTGGCTTCGGCGCCGTCGCCGACCACGGTGTCTTCGTATTGCAGGCCTGTGGCTGTGGTATTCATGGATACGTCCTTGGAAGGGGTCATAGAAAAGCCAGTTCGAGACTGGCCAAGTGGTGAATTATGCCAGTGGAAGGAGGCCCATTGGCAAGGCGTGTGCTCAGGGTTTCGGGCTGGGCTGGCGTTTGGCCATATCTTGCATCAAGGCCCTGATACCGTAAGTCCAGGGAGGCGCCAGATCTGAAGTGGTGACACGGTTAAAAAGTGTGCCCAGCTGCGGGGTTGAAATGGCCACGGTATCGCCGACGACATGGGTGAAGCCTTGACCAGGTGCATGGCGGTCTTGGGTGGGGGCAAACATGGTGCCTAAAAATAAAACCAAGCCGTCGGGGTATTGGTGGTACTGGCCAATGGCTTGCGCTGCAAGGTCCAAGGGGTCGCGGCTAATTTGGCTGAGCGAACTGCTGCCTTGCATGACAAAACCTTCGGGCCCATGCACCGCCATGCTGAGGTCGGTCGATCGAACACTGTCGATGGTGTAGTGGTCATCAAACAGTCGAATGAAGGGGCCAATGGCGCAGCTGGCGTTGTTGTCTTTGGCTTTGCCTAGCAGCAAGGCACTGCGGCCTTCGAAGTCGCGAAGGTTGACATCGTTGCCCAAAGAGGCGCCCACAACGTGACCTTTGGAGTTGATGACCAACACAATTTCGGGTTCGGGGTTGTTCCAAGAACTGCCGGGGTGCAAGCCCACATCAAAACCCGAACCCACGGCACTCATGGCTTGTGATTTTGTGAAAATTTCGGCATCGGGGCCAATGCCCACTTCTAGATACTGTGACCACACGCCCTGTGCCACCAAGACTTCTTTGAGTTTCATGGCTTGCGCTGAGCCAGGTTTGACGTTGCGCAGGTTGTCGCCCATGACATCCACCACGGCCTTGCGAACACTTTCAGCTTTGGCGGCATCGCCGCGAGCCTGCTCCTCGATCACGCGCTCAAGCATGCTGGCCACAAAGGTCACGCCTGCTGCCTTGATGGCTTGCAAGTCTGTGGGCGCAAGGAACCAGGCTTGTTGTGCGTTGCGATGTTGGGGGTCTGTGTTGGACCACAGGGCTTGAGTAGGCCAAGTTTTGCCTTGATGACTTTGCAATTTGTTGGCCACATTCTCGAGCTCCATCAAGTCGCTGCTGGTCAATGCCAAGTGAGACAAGTCGGTGGTTTCTGTGGCGCCAACTTTGACAAGGTAGGGGCCTTCACCGGGGACCCAAATACGGCCAATCAGCAAAGCGTTTGCAATGTCTTTGGGCAGAGTTTCTGCCAAAGAAGGAAAGCTTGAATGTGACAAGGTCAGGTCTCCTAATGTGTGTCTCTGGGGCCTTGAAAATCGGCGCCCTTAGAGGTAGATTTTTTGCAGCAAGTTCACCAAGGTTTGTACTTGGTGAGGTGTGAGTTTAGAACCAATTTTCATTTCTAGCTCGGAGGCTGTGGCTTCTGCATTTTGCATAAGTTCCAAGCCCTTTTCAGTTGGGTGCAGGCCCATGGCGCGACCATCATGGGGGTGAGGGAGGCGTTCAATCAAGCCTCTTGATTCCAAGGATTGCACCAAGCCTACTAAATTGGGCGGCAAGATATTCAGGGCGACACAGAGCTGACGTGAAGTGACACCTGGGTTGTGGACCACCACCGACATCACAGAGAAGTCAACTGGCTTTAAGTCATAGACCGCCATGCGTTCCAAAAATTGTCCAATCACGGCCAACGCCGCACGGCGTGCGTTGTAACCAATGAGGGTTTCAAGATAGCTGGTGTCGACCGTTTCGACAAAAGGGGCGGCAGATTTCAGGCTGTTTGACATTGTGTCTGAATGATATGGCAACGCATGGCAAATTCTGGCAAAACCCATTGATGAAAAGCCTTTGAAGGCGCCTGCCAACGGTCTTTCACATTGGGCGTATCTTGGGTCAGTTGGTCATCAATGCGCTGCCAAGCCCATTGCAGAAGAACCAAGGCCAAGGCACGCAAAAAATCATCTGCCACCTGGTGGCCCAAGCTGGGATTTTGTTGAGAGGCTATCAAAATTTGTTGTGTGATTTTGCGAAGCTGCTTTGCCTCAGCTGTTTCAGCCGGGGTGTCTGTCTGCAAGTCATCCAGCAGCTGATTCAAACTGTGACCGCCATCGGGCATGATTTTTCGGACCAACAAATCAATGGCCTGAATTTCATTGGTGCCTTCATAAATCATGGCAACGCGTGCATCGCGCACAATTTGCTCAATGCCCCATTCGCGCACATAGCCATGGCCGCCAAACACTTGCAAACAATCGCTGCCACCGTGAAAAGCTTGGTGGGTGAGTGCGGCTTTCATAACCGGCGTCACCAGCGCACACCAACGCTGTGACTTGGCTGCAGCGTCTTTGTCGGCGTGTTTGATTCGATCTAACTCTACAGCGGTTTGATAGGCCAGAACGCGACCGCCATCTACCCATGAACGCTGCGTATCCAAGATGCGCTTGATGGCGGGGTGTTCAATGATGAAGTCGGCTTCGGCTGCAGATTTTGCTTTGGCATCTTTGCCACTTGGCGCGCGCATCTGACGGCGTTCTTTGGCGTAGGCATCGGCTTTTTGCCAAGCGGCATCGAGCAGGCCAATTCCTTGCATGGCCACATGCAACCGCGCTGCATTCATCATCACAAACATGGCGTTCAAGCCTTTGCCAGGTTCACCAATGATTTCGGCCAGCGCATCGTCAAAACGCATCACGCAAGTGGGACTGCCGTGCAAGCCCATCTTCTCTTCAATGCGGTCGCAATGCACGGCACTGCGTTCACCATTCGGATAAAACTTAGGGACCAAGAAAAGCGATAAACCTTTGGGCCCTGGTGGGGCATCGGGCAGGCGTGCCAAAACCAAATGGACGATGTTGTCGGTGAGGTCGTGTTCGCCGCCGGAGATGAAGATCTTGGTGCCATTCAAGGCATAGCGGCCATCCGCTTGGGGGGTGGCTTTGGTGCGGGACAAGCCCAAATCGCTGCCGGCATGGGGTTCAGTCAGGCACATCGTGGCCAACCATTCGCCAGTGCCAACTTTGCTGAGGTATGTTTCTTTCAGCGCGGGACTGGCGTGATGTTTGATGCATTCATAAGCACCATGCAACAAGCCAGGTGCCATCGTCCAGCCATGGTTGGCGGCAGAAAGCATTTCATACAACATGATTTCTAACACGGTGGGTAAACCTTGACCACCATCTTCCGGATCAGCAGAAAGTGCCGGCCAACCCGCTTGCCAAAACATGTGATAAGCCGCTTGAAAACCAGGGGGCATTGTGACTTTGCCGTCTTGCCACTGAGCGCCAATTTCGTCGCCGTCGCGGTTTAAAGGCGCAACCACCTCGCCAACAAATTTACCAGCCTCATCCAAGACTTGTTGTACCAATTCATCGTCTAACTCCGCAAACATTGGAAGTGATTTCAGTTGATCGGAGGCATTCAAAACTCGGGACAACACAAATTGCATGTCTTGAACGTTGGGATGGTAATGGCTCATGGCGAATCAGCTGCACAGCGCTTTGATGTCAGCAGGCACGGGAATGGCTTTGATGCGATCGGGATCGTCAGGGTGTTTGATGCAGAAGGCTCGCACTTCAGTGCCTTCACACAACACGGTATCGCCTCGCATCACCACGTGTTTATGAATGAAGGTTTTCTCGCGCCACTCTTGCACACTGGTGTGAATTTGAAGTGTTTCGCCATAGGTAGCAGGGCGACCAAACTTGGTATTGATTTCCAACAACGGTGTACCAATGATGCCGGTGGTTTTGACCAACTCACGCCAAGGTTGAACGCCGCACTTCACAAAGAAGTTAAGTGACGATGCGTCCATCCACTTAGAGAAGTTGGGAAAGAACACGATGCCTGCGGGGTCGCAGTCACCGAACATCACTTGCACTTCGTAAACAACTGTTTTGCTCATTGAAAACTTTCTTTTGCTTAGCGCGGTGCCATGCGCAGTGCGCCGTCCAAGCGAATGACTTCGCCATTCATGTGACCATTGCTCACAATGTGCGCAGCCAATTGCGCAAACTCCTCGGGCTTGCCAAGGCGTGAAGGGAAGGGGATGCTAGCGGCCAAAGAGGCTTGCACGGGCTCGGGCAATGTTTTCAACAAAGGTGTAGCAAAAATGCCGGGGGCGATGGTGCAAACGCGAATGCCGTGTTGCGCCAAATCGCGAGCCATGGGTAAGGTCATGCCAGCCACACCCGCTTTGGAAGCGCTGTAGGCTTGCTGTCCCACTTGGCCGTCGAATGCAGCCACAGAAGCTGTGAACACCATTGCGCCGCGCTCGCCGTCTTCCATGGGGTCTAGTTTTGCGCAGGCCGCTGCAAACACACGCGCTGCGTTGTAGGTGCCAATCAAATTGACGTTGACCACTTTGGCAAAGTCTTCCAAAGGTGCAGGGTTGCCGTCTTTGCCCACAATGCGTTTGGCGGTACCAATGCCCGCAATTTGCATCAAGATGCGCGCGCCACCTTGGGCCTTGGCAGCTTCGGCCACTGCGTTTTCCATGCTGGCGGCGTTGGTGACATCGCATTGAATGGCAATGCCGCCAATGTCCGCTGCAACTTTTTGAGCGTTCTCGAGGTTCAGATCGAGTACGGCTACCTTGGCGCCCAGACGGGCCAGTTCGCGGGCGGTTGCTTCGCCCAAGCCAGAGCCACCGCCGGTGACCAATGCGCTCATACCTTGAATGTTCATGATGTCCTCTAGATGGATAGTTGTTGATGGATGGATGTCGCTTTAGGCGTTTGGGTTTTCGATCAGCAAGGCAATGCCTTGGCCACCGCCCACACACGCACTGGAAATGCCATAGCGTTTGCCACTGCGCGCCAATTCGCGCGCCAAAGTGATGGTGAGACGAACACCGGTTGCAGCCAGTGGATGACCCAAAGCGCCGCAGTAATCCACCATGGGAGTGCGAACGCCTTCGTGCATCCACACGTCTTCAAAGGCATTGAAAAATCCGGCTTGACTCATGATGCAACTTTCTAAATTAAACGGTGGGCTTCAAGATGAAGTGCAAACGTTCTTCATGCAAAGCGGCCACTGTGTCTGCGCGGTGTGACAACACGGCGCGTTGATTGATCGAGCCTTTGTCCGTGATTTCGCCTTTGTCGATGGTGGGCGGCTCGGACAACAAGCACATGCGCGCAATGCGATTGGCGCTGCCAGTTGCTGTTTTGGCCAAGTCATTGAGAACTTTTTGGAAGTGCGCTAGCACTGCTTCGCTGCCCAATACATCGGCCAAAGGGGCATCGGCTGCCATGCCACTCAGAGCGCGCACAGCAGGGGTTGGAAACACCATGGCGCCCACTTCTTTCAAGTTGATGCCAGTGAGTACCACGTCTTGAATGTAGGGCGCACCGGCTGCAATGATCTTGCCGCGCAAGGGGCCAACACTAACAAACGTACCGGTGGCCAACTTGAAATCTTCGGCAATGCGGCCATCAAATTTCAAGCCCAAATGCACATCGGTTTCGTCAATCCACTTGACCGCATCGCCTGTACAGAAGAAGCCTTCGTCGTCAAACGATGCTTTGGTTTCTTCTGCGTTACGCCAGTAACCAGGCGTGATGTTGGGGCCTCGGTAACGAACTTCTGTTTTGCCGCCCATGTCGACCAGTTTGAGTTCTAGGCCAGGTGTAGGCACACCTAAGTCGCCTGCGTTGACGTAAGGGTTTGTGACAAAAATACCAAAAGGGCCAGACTCGGTCATACCAAGGCCGGTGCCCATCACAATGCGTTCGCCCACTTCGCGCTCTTGCGATTCATACAAGCTGTCCCAAATGGGTTGTGCCAAAGCGGCGCCTGCATAGAAGAACATTTGCACGCGTGACAACAATGTTTTGCGCAGCAAGTCGTCTGTTTTCATGGCCAGGGCGATGGCTTCAAAACCTGTCGGCACGTTGAAATAAACAGTCGGTGCAATTTCGCGCAGGTTGCGCAATGTCTCATGCATGAGGGCAGGCGTGGGCTTGCCATCGTCGATGTACATCGTGCCACCATGAAACACGACCATTCCAAAGTTGTGATTGCCACCGAAGGTATGGTTCCAAGGCAACCAGTCCACCAAGACCAAAGGCGCCTCGGCCAAGATGGGCATGGACTGCGCCATTTGTTGTTGGTTGGCACACCACAAACGTTGGGTGTTGATCACCGCTTTGGGCAACTTGGTGGAGCCACTGGTAAATAAGAATTTGACAATGGTGTCGGGGCCAGTGGCTGCGATGGCCGCATCCACTTGCGCTGTGGCCGGTGTGCTGCACAAGGCTGCAAATGCTGTAACTTGTTTGCCTTCTACGCCACCTTCGTTCATCACTATTTCCATGTCGCTGGAAACAGTGGCCGCAATGGCTTTGGCATACCGTGCATCGCTGGCAAAAACCAAACCAGGCGTCACGGTGCGCAATACGTGTTTGAGTTTGTCGTAGTCTTGGCTGATTAAGGAGTAGGGTGGTGAGGTAGGCACAAAGGGAACGCCTGCCACCATGCAACCCAGTGCCAACAGGGCATGCTCCAAACTGTTCTCACTCAAGATCACCACAGGGCGCTCTGTGTTCAAGCCCCGATTGATCAAACCCTGCGCAATGTTGCGTGCGGTCTGCCAGGCTTCTGCGTAGGTCACATGGCGCCAATCGCCCAAGCTGCCATCGGCCAATTTAATGCGTCTTGCAAACAGTGTTTGGGTGGGCTTGATTTGCGCCCAGTGTTGCAGACGGTCTGTCAGGCGATCTGGAAATGCCTGCAAATCTTGATCTGCTTTGAGGTAGTGCGTACCGGGCACACCATCTTTTAATGTGACACGTGTCACGCCAAAACGCAGGGGTCTAAATTTAGGTGCGCTCATGCTTAGCTCTCAGTAACGGGGGCGATGTATTTGCTTTTGCGATTGAAAATGGCTGATCAGCTCTTTTGAACTTTGGCAGCCTTGCCTTCCAAGAAAGCCCTGACGCGCGCTTTGGCTTCTGGCGCTGCTTGTGCAATGGAAGAGATCAGGGCTTCTGTCAGGTAACCGTGATCTGCAGGTTGTTCAGCAATGCGGGGCAGGGCATGCATCAAAGCGTAGTTGGTCAAAGGTGCGTTGGTGGCAATGCGTTGTGCCAGGTCCAAAGCCTTTTCCAAAGATGTTCCGGTTGGTACGTGGTACTGGGCCAAACCAATGCGCTCTCCATCCACTGCGTTGTAAACACGGCCAGTCAACATCATGTCTGTCATTCGGGCCACGCCAATCAATTTAGGAATGCGAACGGAACCGCCGCCGCCAACAAAAATGCCACGTGTACCTTCTGGCAAAGCATAGAAGGTGCTGTCATCTGCCACGCGAATGTGACAAGCACTGGCCAATTCCAGCCCCCCGCCAACGACTGCGCCATGCAAGGCAGCCACAACGGGAACACGGCCCAATTGAACGGCGTCTAAGGCCACATGCCAGCTGCGTGAGTGATACACACCTTGACCGGCATCACGTTCTTTCAGTTCAGACAAGTCCAAGCCCGCACAAAAATGGTCACCTTCGCCATAGACTACAGCCGCTTTGGCTTCTTCAGGCAAGTTTTGGAAGACATCTCGCAGCGCTTCGATCAAACCATCGTTCAGGGCATTGCGTTTCTTGGGACGGCTTAAACGCACCATGGCCACCGCGCCCTTCATCTCAAAGTGAATGCCGTTGGTTTCTGCACGTTGCAACAAAGGATGTAAATTTTGAGTCATGATGGAGGGTCCAAAACGGCCTTGCAGAGCTGCAAGGAATTGTTAGAAAGGTTATTATCAATAACTATATTGTCATTCCATGCGGTACTGAAAAACACAGGGTTTTCCCGTAGATCTGAAAGTATTTATGAACCACCAAGACCTGATCGCCATCGACATTCACACCCACGCAGAAGTGAGTTGCTGGAACCCCTTTGACAACTACGGCGAAGAGTACGACCGCGCCGCAGACAAGTTTTTTGGCAGCAACCGCCGTCCCACCATCGACGAAACAGTGGCTTATTACCGCGAACGAAAAATCGGCTTGGTCATGTTCACTGTCGACAGCGAATCACAATTAGGCCGCCGACGCATTCCTAACGAAGAAATCGCCAAAGCCGCCCGCGACAACAGCGACATGATGATTGCCTTTGGCAGCATCGATCCGCACAAGGGCAAGATGGGCGCGCGCGAAGCCGAACGCCTGATTAAAGAAGAGGGCATCAAGGGCTTCAAATTTCACCCCACAGTTCAGGGCTATCACCCCTACGACAAAATGGCTTGGCCCATTTACGAGGTCATTAACGAACACAAGTTGCCCGCCATTTTTCACACCGGACACAGCGGCATCGGTTCTGGCATGCGTTGCGGTGGCGGTTTGCGCTTGGCCTACAGCAACCCCATGCACTTAGACGATGTGGCCATTGATTTTCCCGACATGCAAATTGTGATGGCGCACCCAAGCTTCCCCTGGCAAGACGAGGCGCTCAGTGTGGCCACGCACAAACCGAACGTTTGGATTGATTTGTCAGGATGGAGCCCGAAGTATTTCCCCAAACAACTCATTCAGTATGCCAATACGCTTTTGAAAGATCGCATTTTGTTTGGCAGCGACTACCCCCTCATCACACCCGAGAGGTGGATGAAGGATTTTGAAGTGGCTGGTTTCAAACCCGAGGTGATGCCTGGCATTTTGAAAGACAACGCCGTGCGTTTGCTTGGCTTGAAATAAGTTATTTCAAAGTCAAAGAAGTTCTGACGGTGCCAGCCCTCGCGGCATGCGCTGTCAGTTTCAATACGGTGCCTGCCGGAGCTTCCACAATCCACTCGTTCAATGCCCGATCGCCTGTGATGGTTTTGCTGGGCAAGAAAGCTTGAAGTGAATTGGTGGCTGCATGCCCTTCCAACTGCGGTCCTTCCATGCGTGGCTTGCCCATTCGCAGTTGAACACCTTCAGGCATTTCAATTTCAAAAATACAAGGACGTGCCGTCTTTCGTTCAAGGGCGCGTTTTGTCACATAGCTAGGCAGGTAGCCAGCATTGGCCACAGCCATTTGAACGCGCCATTGGCCATTGCCTAAATTTTCAGCTTTGACATGAAGCAATTCGAGCTTGGGTAGCGTCAATGCAATTTGGTCTAGCCAAGCGGGAAAACGTGCCGCTTCGCGTTCACGCAAATGAGCGGGTGGATTGCGCCAGAAATTCATACGATCCCAGCCGCCTAATTCAATCGCGCCTAATTCTGGGTGTTGGTAAGGGTACCAATCGACATGGGCTTGCCCACCACAGACCTCGTCACTCCACTTGAGCAGTTTGATATCGTCTTCGGGCGGATGGTCACGGTACCAGTGGATCCAATCGTAATCGGTGATACCGGCTTCTTTGTTGGGTGCCCAAATTTCAACCGTCCAAAATAAAGCACCCAAATGCTCGTACACCCAATCTTGTGTGCCTGTAATTACTTCTTTGGGGTGGTACTTGAAGTCGTGAAAAATACTGACAGCCGGATAACCGGTGAGCTTGCTGCCAATGTCTGACATGCGCTTGATGATCCACAAATCTTCGGGCGTCATGTCGTTGTCGCTTTGGGTGCCCATAGGGCGCAAAATGACACCTGAATGGGTGTGAAAGCTGACGGCCGCGCCAATGTTGGGATGCTTGGCAATGAAGTCCACCATGGCACGCACTTCGGGCTCGCTGGTGGGGTAAGGGCCGGCGCCTACTTGCTCATGCTCTTGACGCCAGAAGGCAGGAAAGTTGCGGTTCAAATCCAAACCTTCAATGTCCCTATTGGGTTTGATGTTGACACCGTCGTAATGTTGCAAACTGCCCTCGGGCATGACCCTGTAATATTGGCCACCAAACTCACCTGGCAAGCGAGGTGTAAGCAGTCTTGACTCGTCTGGGTTGGCTTTCCAGCCACCATGGGGATCTGGAATGCGCATCATCAAAATGCGACCATCGCCATCCATGTCTTGAATGGTCAGACCTTCAACGTGTGGTTCGTCCCAGGGGTAGGGTCGTGTGGATGATCGGATGTGCCTGGGTTTGTCTGCCAAAGCCAGTTCTGCACCATCGGGGTTCAAACGGGGTACCAAGTAAATGACACGCGTGTTGAGCAATTCTGTGACGCCAGCGTCTTCACCCTCTTTGCTTAGGAGATGGTGCAACCAATAAAGGCAAGCCGTGCTGGCGGTGAGCTCGGCTGCGTGAATATTGCCGTCTACCCAAAATGCGGGTTTGTCTGTGTCTGCACCGGTAGACTTGCGCGTGAGAACAAGCACCCAAATGGGGCGATTTTCATGGCTTGTACCGAGCTCCCTCAGCTCTACCAATTCAGGTCGAGCTGCCGCAAAAGCATGCAGCAGTTCTGTCAGTTCGTGATGTTTGTAGAAACGATCAAAGGCAAGCAGGGGAAGTGGCACCTGATTTTTCTGGATGTTAGAAGCTGTTGCCATGGTGAAGTGAGTATCAATGCTTTAAAAGGCTCAGCATACCAAGGCTTTGCATGCAATGAAAAATGTTTGAGCTCTTTTTATTCATTGAACTTGGGAGGGCCTTATCAGGGAAAAACCTAGGGAATGAGTCTCGAAGAGGACTAGGAATAGGTTCAATTCTCTTCACAATTCATCATCCTTATCAATCACCGCTTGATCCTTGAGTTTTTCTATTCAAGGTCAATTTCAACCCACGAAAGTTTGGCATGTCAAAACCTGCATTAATTCTTGAAAATGTTCTGGCGCACGAGAAAAATCGCCCAGATTTTGTTTACATGACGCAGCCCATAGGCAATGGTCAGGTTGTAGATTACACATGGCGCGAAACCGTCAAGCAAGCGCGATCCATGGCGGCTTACATCAAAGCTCAAAACCTTGAGCCGGGTGCCCGGGTGGCCATTCTTTCTAAGAATTGCGCACACTTCATCATGGCTGAACTGGCCATTTGGATGTCAGGCTGTACCACGGTGGCTATTTTTCCAACCGAGTTGGGTGAGACCGTTCGATACGTTCTGGATCACAGCGAAGCCAGCTTGCTGTTTGTCGGTAAATTGGACACATGGCCCGAACAAGCGCCTTTTGTGCCGGCCTCCTTGCCTTGCATTGCATTTCCTTTGGCGCCTGCCAATCAATTTGCAAAGTGGGATGACATCGTTGCAAAAACAGCGCCCTTGCAAGGTGACATCACGCGGGCACCTCAAGATTTGGCCATGATCATGTACACCTCTGGCTCTACAGGCCAACCCAAGGGCGTCATGCACAATTTTGAGCGAATCTCCAAAACTGCGGAACTGATGAGTCAATCTATTTTGGACAGTGCAGGTGATCTGAAAGATTACCGTATCTTGTCTTATCTGCCTTTGGCACACGTTTTTGAGCGGGCTTGGGTGGAAGCTGCCAGTTTGACTCACGGCGAGACGCATGTATTTTTTGCAGAATCTTTGGACACGTTCATCCAAGACTTAAACCGTGCACGGCCTACTTTCTTCATTTCTGTCCCGCGCTTATGGCTCAAGTTTCAGCAAGGTGTTTTCAGCAAGATGCCACCAGCCAAGTTGGATTTGTTGTTGAGCATCCCTATTGTCAAAGGTTTGGTTAAAAAGAAAATTCTCAAAGGTCTCGGCTTGGATCAAGTGGTGTCCGCGGGCAGTGGTTCTGCGCCACTGCCAGCAGAACTCATTGTCTGGTATCGCAAGCTAGGTTTGAACCTCTTAGAGGGCTACGGGATGACCGAGGATTTTGCCTGGTCGCACAACTGTACCAATGAAATCAATGAGCCTGGCAGTGTGGGCATACCCGCGAATGGCGTTCAAGCTCGTATCAGCCCTGAAGGCGAAATTCAATTGAAATCACCAGGCCAAATGGTGGGTTATTACAAACGCCCCGATTTAGATGCGGAGGCTTTTACAGAAGATGGCTTTTTCAAGACGGGTGATCAAGGCCAACAGCGAGCGGATGGCCTGTTGAAAATTACCGGCCGCTTGAAGGAGATTTTCAAAACCTCCAAAGGTAAATATGTGGCACCAGCCCCCATTGAAAACAAGCTCAATGTGCACCCCATGATTGAGATGAGCATCGTCTCAGGCGTGTCCCAGTCGGCTGCTTATGCCATGGTGGTGCTGGCAGAGGATATTCGTCCGAAAGTCAAAGACGCTGAAGTAAGGGCTCAAGTAGAACAACAACTCAGCGAGTTCTTGACCAAAGTGAATTCAGAGTTGGCAGACTATGAAAAGCTTCGCATGTTAGTCATCGCCAGTGAAGCCTGGTCGATTGAAAACGGTTACCTCACGCCCACCATGAAAATCAAACGCAGCCGCATTGAATCGTCAGTTGAAAGCCAAGTGCCTACTTGGTATGAAAAGTCCGGCAGTGTGTTTTGGGCTTGATGGATGGACCACTCAATTTCAAACACACACACAAACAGAGTCTTGGCGCACACCGGCGCCAAGTACCCTATCTTGCAAGCCCCTATGGGCTGGATCGCGAGAACGCAACTGGCCTCAGCCGTCTCCAGAGCAGGCGGCCTTGGCATCATTGAAACCTCTTCGGGCGAAACTGAAAATTGCCAAGCCGAAATTAAAAAGATGCGCGAATTGAATTTGCCATTTGGGGTCAATTTGCCCATTCGTTTTTTAAAAGACGATGCCATGTTGAAGTTTGTGTGTGCTTCGGGCGTGAAATTTGTAACAACATCGGCAGGCAGTCC
>CALAGS010000110.1 GCA_937891665.1 uncultured Burkholderiales bacterium
TTGTCCATTCGAGAAGTGTACGGCAGATTGCCGTAAGGTGTGCCATCCAGAGCTAAGTCCTAGATGATTAACACCTTTCGCACATCATAGACATGAGACGCAACGCAGCAGTGTCATTGGCTTGCGCCAAGACACGGCGGACATCAAATGTCAATGTTGCCCGCGCGCAATGCGTTGCTTTCAATGAAGTGACGACGTGGCTCGACCTCGTCGCCCATCAGCATGGTGAACACGCGATCGGCTTCAATGGCATCGTCAATTTGCACACGCAGCAAACGGCGCACAGTGGGGTCCATGGTGGTTTCCCACAACTGCGCGGGGTTCATCTCGCCCAAGCCTTTGTAACGCTGACGGCTGGTGGTGCGCTCGGCTTCGCCGATGAGCCAATGCATGGCTTGGCGGAAGTCGTTGGTCTTTTCTTCTTTTTGTCGCTCGCCCTCACCCCGCATGACTTTGGCGCCTTCACCGAGCAAACCGCGGAAGGTGTTGGCGGCTTCGGCCAACGCGCCGTAGTCGGCACCGTGCACGAAGTCTTGCGTAATGACGCTGCTCTTGATGTTGCCGTGATGCCGGCGGCTGATGCGAAGCAATGGCTTGTCGGTGCGGACGTCAAACTCTGCGCTGACTTCGGCAGGAATGCCAGTGGTGTTGAGTTCGCGCAATTTGGCTTGCAAAGCGGGGGCGCATTCAGCCGCCAGATCTAAGTTGTCCAGGTTGAGGGACACGCCGTCGGCAATGGCGCGCAATGCTTCTGCGTCCATGAAGTTGGACAAACGCTGAATGACTGCTTCGGCTACTTGGTGCTTGCGCGCCAAGGACTCTAGCGTGTCGCCGCTGAGGACTTGCGGAGAAGCACCGCCGGTTGCTATGCTGGCGTCTTTCAAAGCGATTCGCAACAAGAAACTGTCGAGTGCGGGCGCATCTTTCAAATACAACTCTTCTTTGCCGGCCTTCACTTTGTAAAGTGGCGGCTGAGCAATGTAGATGTGGCCGCGCTCAACCAGGTCGGGCATTTGACGGTAGAAGAAGGTGAGCAGCAAAGTGCGAATGTGCGCGCCGTCGACGTCGGCGTCGGTCATGATGATGATGCGGTGGTAGCGCAATTTGTCGACGTTGAAGTCGTCGGTGCCACTTTTGCCTGAGTCTGCGGTGACTTTGCCGATGCCAGTGCCAAGCGCCGTGATGAGCGTGACAATTTCAGTGCTGGTGAGCAATTTTTCGTAGCGTGCTTTTTCAACGTTCAAGATCTTGCCGCGCAACGGCAGAATGGCTTGGAATTTACGGTCACGGCCCTGCTTGGCAGAGCCACCAGCGGAGTCGCCCTCGACGATGTAGATTTCGCAAAGCGCTGGATCTTTTTCTTGGCAATCGGCCAACTTGCCGGGCAAGCCCATGCCGTCGAGAACACCTTTGCGGCGTGTCATCTCGCGCGCTTTGCGAGCGGCTTCACGCGCGCGCGCAGCTTCCACAATTTTTCCGCACAAAATTTTGGCGTCGTTGGGGCGTTCTTCCAAAAAGTCACCAAGCGCTTTGGCCACGATGTCCTCCACGGGAGCGCGCACTTCGCTCGAGACCAATTTATCTTTGGTCTGGCTTGAGAACTTGGGCTCAGGCACTTTGACGCTCAAGACGCAGCATAAGCCTTCGCGCATGTCGTCGCCACTGACTTCCACTTTTTGCTTTTTGGCAATTTCGTTTTTCTCGATGTACTTGCCAATGACACGCGTCATGGCGGCGCGCAAACCTGTGAGGTGGGTGCCGCCATCGCGCTGTGGAATGTTGTTGGTGAAGCACAAAACGTTTTCGTTGTAGCCATCGTTCCATTGCATGGCCACTTCGACACCAATGCTGGTGCCTGGAATGCCACCGTATGAATCGGCTGGGCGCTCGCCCAATGCAATGAAGGCATTGGGGTGCAAAACTTTTTTGTTGGCGTTGATGAAGTCAACAAAGCCCTTGACGCCACCTGCGCCAGAGAAGTCGTCTTCTTTGCCGCTGCGCTCATCTTTCAAACGAATGCGCACACCGTTGTTCAAGAAACTGAGTTCGCGCAAACGCTTGGCCAAAATTTCGTAATGGAAGTCGTGGTTTTGCGTGAAGATGTCGGTGTCGGGCAAGAAGTGAACTTCTGTGCCGCGCTTTTCTGTGGCGCCCGTGATTTTCATGGGTGACACTTCGACGCCATCGACCATTTCGAGCAAACGGTTTTGCACAAAACCTTTGGCAAATTCAATTTGATGCACTTTGCCTTCGCGGCGCACCGTGAGGCGCAACCACTTGCTGAGCGCGTTGACGCAACTCACGCCCACGCCGTGCAAACCGCCCGACACTTTGTAACTGTTTTGATTGAACTTACCGCCAGCGTGCAATTCCGTGAGTGCAATTTCAGACGCTGAGCGCTTGGGTTCGTGCTTATCGTCCATCTTGACACCCGTGGGAATACCGCGGCCGTTGTCAGTGACGCTGATAGAGTTGTCGGAGTGAATGGTGACCACGATGTCATCACAGTGGCCGGCCAATGATTCGTCGATGGAGTTGTCAACCACTTCAAACACCAAGTGGTGCAGGCCGGTACCGTCGGACGTATCGCCGATGTACATGCCAGGGCGTTTGCGAACGGCTTCCAAGCCTTCCAAAATTTGAATTGAACCCTCGCCATATCCCTCAGAGGCACCCGCTTGATTGGTATCGATGGTGGGTTGCAGCGTGGTGAATTCTTCTGCGGTGGGCTTGTTTTCTTCGGTCATTTTTTCTTTTCTCAATCTCTCGATGGCCGAAACCCGCGAATCAACGCGGGTTTCGAAAGGCTCTTCTTGGGGTGTTTTTTAAGTCACCTTCAAGCAGTTCAGGCCTTAAATGCGCATGGGCATCACCACATATTTGAACTGGTCGTTTTCTGGGATGGTGATGAGTGCAGAGCTGTTGGCATCGGCCAAATCAATGCGCACCATGTCTTGGCCCATGTTGGTGAGCACATCGATGATGTAGGTCACGTTGAAGCCAATTTCAATGCTGTCGCCACCGTAATCAATGTCGAGTTCGTCTACCGCTTCTTCTTGCTCGGCGTTGGTCGACGCTACACGCAATGTGCCGGGGTCCAAATTCAAACGAACGCCTTTGAATTTATCGCTGGTGAGAATGGCGGTTCGCTGCAAGCAAGACAACAAGGCTTGGCGGCCCAGCGTGAGGTTGTTGCGGTGGCCTTTGGGAATGACGCGGTTGTAATCGGGGAACTTGCCTTCAACGAGTTTGGTCACAAACTCCATGCCACCAAAACTGAACTTGGCTTGATTGTTGGCAAACTGCATGTCGATGGCACCTTCTGCGTCGCTCAACAAGCGCTGCATTTCGAGCACGGTTTTACGCGGCAAAATAACTTCTTGTTTGTTGGGAACATCGGTGTCCAAAGTGGCGGAGGCAAATGCCAAGCGATGACCGTCGGTGGACACCAAAGACAACTGCTTGCCTTCGGCCACAAACAAAATGCCGTTGAGGTAGTAACGGATGTCGTGCACGGCCATGGCAAATGACACCTGGCTGAGCAACTGCTTCAAAGTTTTTTGCGGCACGCTAAAAACGGGGCCAAAGCTGGCGGCTTCTTGCACCAGAGGAAAATCTTCGGCGGGCAATGTTTGCAATGTGAATTTGGATTTGCCGCCCTTCAAAATCAATTTGCTTTGGCTAGACTCCAAGCTGACGGTTTGATCGGAAGGCATGGTGCGCAAAATGTCGATCAGTTTGCGTGCGCCTACTGTGGTGGTGAAGTCGCCGGCATCGCCATCCATTTCGGCGGTGGTGCGAATTTGGATTTCAAGATCGCTGGTGGTCAACTGCAGTGCTTTACCAGTTTTGCGGATCAGCACATTGGCCAAAACAGGCAATGTGTGACGACGTTCAACGATGCCAGAAACGGATTGCAAAACAGACAGCAATTTGTCTTGGGTGGCCTTCAGTACGATCATGTCTTCCTCTGTTTTAGGGGCCCCGATTTGGAATTCGGGCACCCCTAGATTTTCGCTGATTTTTGGCCTCAAATTGCGCTTTTAAAGGCTTAATTCAGCATTCTTTAGGGGGGCTCGGCCACCTACCCCAAACTTAGCCTTTGAGGGTTTGCTCCAAAACGTGCAATTGTTGGTTCAGCTCGGTCAGTTGCTGGCGTTCTGCGCTGATTTTTCGCACAGCATGCAAGACCGTGGTGTGGTCGCGTCCACCAAACAACTCGCCAATTTCAGGCAAGCTTTTTTGAGTCAATTCTTTGGCCAAGTACATGGCAATCTGACGCGGCCGGGCAATGCTGGCCGGGCGCTTTTTGGAGTACATGTCGGCGACCTTGATCTTGTAGTAATCGGCCACCGTTTTTTGAATGTTTTCGACACTGATTTGGCGGTTTTGAATGGACAACAAGTCGCGCAGGGCTTCACGTGCCAGTTGGATGGAAATTTCTTTCTGGTTAAAACGCGAATACGCCAAGATTTTGCGCAATGCGCCTTCCAGCTCACGCACGTTAGAACGCACGTTCTTGGCCACAAAGAAGGCCACTTCTTCTGGCATGACACTGCCTTCACTGATGGCCTTGTTGATCAAAATGGCCACCCGCATTTCAAGCTCGGGCGGCTCAATGGCCACCGTGAGGCCCGAATCAAATCGGGATACCAAGCGCTCATGGATGTCAGCCAAGCCTTTCGGATAGGTGTCGCTGGTCATGACAATGTGCGACTTTTTGGCCAGCAAGGCCTCAAAGGCGTTGAAAAACTCTTCCTGGGTGCGATCTTTGTTGGCAAAGAATTGCACGTCGTCAATGAGGAGCAAATCGAGCGAGTGGTATCGGTGCTTGAACTCGTCAAATGTTTTGCGTTGATAGGCTTTAACCACATCCGAGACAAACTGCTCAGCGTGAATGTAGAGAACTTTGGCGTCGGGCCTGTCGGCCAACAACTTATTTCCCACCGCATGCACCAAGTGGGTCTTGCCCAAACCCACGCCACCGTAGATGAAAAGTGGGTTGTAAAGGTGGCCGGGCATGGTGGCCACATGCATGGCTGCAGCGCGGGCCATGCGGTTGGCAGAGCCTTCCACCAAGGTATCAAAAGTGAGGGCCGTGTTCAAACGGTGACGATGGCCATCGGCGGGCACTTCATCGGGCGCATCGACTGTTTCTGGCCTGGCTTCCAAAGCAGCTTTCGCCATTGAAAATGCTGTTTTTCCTTGAACTTCTCTAGTAGCGAGTGCTAACTCAATTTGAATTTTTTGGCCGTGCAATCGAGACAAGACGTCAGCCAATTTGGCACTGTATTGGGCCCGTATCCAATCTAATTTGAATCGGTTGGCCACAAACAATGTGACCTTAGAAAGGTCATCTGAAACCTGGGCGGTCAGCGGCTTGATCCAAGTGTTGAATTGCTGCTCAGGGATCTCCTGAGCCAGCTCGTCTAGGCACACCTGCCAAAGCGCTTGGCCAGCTTCGTCTGCGTCTGAGGGATGCTGTCCGTTGCTCATTGGCAAGCGCCTAGGGTGTGGACAGATGGTTGTTTCATTGGACTCAAAAGTAACTTTATCAAGAGTTTATCCACATGCACGGCGGACAGCTTGTGCCATCATAAACCAGAATTTTCAGGTGGGTCCATGGATATTTTCTGGGCCCATCAGGGTATGAGTTTGCCAGCCCCCATAAAGTTTGCGATAATCGACGGTTTCCCCCAAAAATATCTGATTCAAAATGAAACGCACTTATCAACCCTCTAAGACACGCCGCGCTCGTACACACGGCTTTTTGGTTCGCATGAAAACACGTGGTGGCCGCGCTGTGATCAATGCACGCCGCGCCAAAGGCCGTAAACGCTTGGCTGCTTAAGCCTGGTTATTGCCCTTGTTGATTGGGCAATCCCATGACTCGGCAGTGGTGTGCAGCGATTAAAAACCCGCCCTCAATTCCAAGCTGCCCTCGCAGGTGGCACGGTTTCTCGCACCCCTCATTTCGCATTGCATCGACTCAGCTTGCCTAACTCAGGCACAACTGCAGCCAACCCACAGGTTGAAGATGCACATGCCCCTCTCTTTCACCCTCAAGCTGTTTGGCTTGGTGCCATGGTGCCTAAACGTTGGGCCCGACGTGCCGTCACTCGCAACACCATCAAGCGACAAATCTACGCCATCAGTGCGCAGTTTGAAGTTCGATTGCCCTGTGCAGCCCACGTTGTTCGATTGCGTTCAGGATTTGATCGGAAACAATTCATCAGCGCCACCTCCACACTCCTCAAGCAAGCTGTGCGGCTTGAGCTAGAGCAGTTGTTTGAACACGCAACCAACAAGCCATGATTCAGAAACTATTGATCGGCATTGTGAAAGGGTATCGCCTTTTTCTCAGCCCTTGGTTAGGATCGGCTTGTCGGTTTGAGCCCACCTGCTCTGTTTACGCCATCGACGCTTTAAAGCAACATGGCGCCGGAGTTGGCAGTTATCTCACCCTCAGACGTATAGGCCGTTGCCAGCCATGGTGCAACGGCGGCCACGACCCGGTGCCCGAACAAGCACCCAAGTGGCTTTCGCGTTTATTGCATCACCCGTTAACTCACCCCTCTTCGAAGAAGTCTTCATGAACGATATTCGCCGCACCTTTTTATGGGTCATTTTTGGCTTCTCCATGGTTCTTCTATGGGACCAATGGCAGGTTTACAACGGGAACAAGGCCACGTTCTTCCCTGCGCCTACAGCGGCACCCGCCGACAAAGCAACGGCAGCGGCCACGCCTTCTGCGGTCAAAGACTTGCCCGTTGCATCCGCCCCAATTGCAGCCACCAACACGCCAGCCGGGCCCTCACAAGTTCCAGTTTCTGCCAACGCGCCTGTAGCCACCCCACTCGAGCGCATTGATGTCAGCACCGATGTTTTAAAGCTAAGCTTTGACACGGAGGGCGGCTCCCTTGTGCGTTCCGAGTTCTTGAAGTTTGGAGACGTTGCAGACGAGCAGAAGCCTTTTGTTTTGTTGGACCAAAGCAAGTCTCGCGTCTATTTGGCGCAAACGGGCCTGATCGGCGGCCCCTTTGCCTCGCACAAAACACCCATGAAATTCACTGGCGAGCGTGAGCTCAAAGCGGGCCAAAATGAACTGACCTTGACATTTGAGTCTGCCGATACGGGTGGCTTGAAATTGGTCAAAACATACACCTTGACACGCGGCAGTTATGCCTTGAAAGTTTCGCACAAAGTTGTCAACACAGGCGCGGCACCTGCGGCGCCGCAACTGTATGTCCAGCTCGTGCGCGATGGCAACAAGCCTGAAGGTGAGTCTTCTTTTTACATGACCTTCACGGGCCCCGCTGTTTACACCGATGCGAAAAAATTCCAAAAGCTTGAGTTCTCTGACATCGAAAAAGGCAAAGCCGATTTTGAGAAAACAACCCAACAAGGTTATGTGGCCATGGTGCAGCACTACTTTGCATCAGCCTGGTTGCTGCCTGAAAACACTTCTCGCGAAAACTTTGCCCGAAAAGTGGACACCAATTTGTACGCCGTTGGCATGATCACGCCCTTCAATGAGCTTGCACCTGGTCAAAGTAAAACCATGGACGTCACCCTCTTTGTCGGCCCTCAAGAAGAAAAAATACTCGAGGCTTTAGCACCCGGCTTGGAGTTGGTCAAAGACTACGGTTGGTTAACCGTCCTGGCAAAACCACTTTACTGGTTGCTCGATCGCTTGTTTGGCTTTTTGCAAAACTGGGGTTGGGCCATTGTGGCCTTGGTGTTCTTGCTCAAGTTGGCGTTCTATTGGCTCAATGCCAAGGCCTATTCCAGCATGGCCAAGATGAAGGCCATCAATCCCAAAATCATGGAAATGCGCGAACGTCTGAAAGACAACCCACAACAAATGCAGCAAGAAATGATGCGCATTTACCGCGAAGAGAAAGTCAACCCCATGGGGGGTTGCTTCCCCATCATGGTTCAAATTCCTGTTTTCATCGCGCTTTATTGGGTCCTGTTATCCTCCGTTGAAATGCGCAATGCGCCCTGGATTGGCTGGATTCAAGACTTATCCGCACCCGACCCCTACTTCATTTTGCCCGTGGTCATGACGCTCTCTACCTTGCTGCAAACCGCGCTCAACCCAGCGCCCCCAGATCCAATGCAAGCCAAGCTGATGTGGATCATGCCCTTGGTGTTCAGCGTCATGTTCTTCTTTTTCCCAGCGGGCTTGGTGCTTTACTGGATCACCAACAACATTTTGTCAATTGCACAGCAATGGATGATCAACACCAGAATGGGTGTACCGCCGCAGTTCAATTTGCCAAAATTCAATTGAACGCCCGCCATTCAACAGCAGGACCCATTGGCCTGCATTGAAATGACCAACACAGGGCCGCTCATGCGGCCCTGTTGCTTTGCCTCATTGATGTTTTAAATTTATGACCGCCCTGTTGTCTCGCCATCAAGACCCCATCATCGCCATTGCCACTGCCCCTGGCAGAGGCGCTGTGGGCATCGTGCGAGTTTCAGGGCCGCACTTGAAAACTTGGGCTGACGCTTTTTGCGGCAAGCCACTCCAGGCACGTCAAGCACATTACTTGCCCTTCAACGACGACACAGGCGAGCCCATCGACCAAGGACTGGCCATCTTCTTTCCTGGCCCTCACTCCTATACGGGCGAGGATGTCCTTGAGTTGCAAGCTCACGGGGGTCCTGTGGTCTTGCAGTTGCTCTTAGCGCGCTGCATTGAGTTGGCGGAGTCTGTCAACCCGCACACGGGCAAGGTATTGCTTCAGGGTCTTCGCTTAGCGCAAGCTGGCGAATTCACACAACGCGCATTTCTGAATGACAAAATTGATTTGGCACAAGCCGAAGCCATTGCCGATTTGATTGATGCGTCCACCAGTGCCGCTGCACGCAGTGCCAGCAGGTCTTTGGCCGGCGTGTTCTCTCAAGAAATTCATAGGCTGCGCGACAGCTTGGTTCACTTGCGCATGTTGGTCGAAGCCACTTTGGATTTCCCGGAAGAAGAAATTGATTTTTTGCAGAAAGCCGATGCCCAGGGTCAGCTCGAGCGGCTTCAAACGCAACTTGAAAAAGTATTGGTGCGTACCCAGCAAGGCGCATTGCTGCGTGAGGGCATCAAGGTGGTCATTGCAGGCCAACCCAATGCCGGAAAAAGCTCACTGCTCAATGCCTTGGCGGGTGCCGAGTTGGCCATCGTCACCCCCATTGCAGGCACCACGCGCGATGTGGTGCAACAAACCATTCAAATTGAAGGCGTGCCCATTCACATCATTGATACCGCAGGCCTGCGCGAAGGCGAGGGTATTGATGAGGTGGAGCAAATTGGCATTCAACGCGCTTGGGCCCAAATTGCTGGCGCAGATGCTGTCTTGTTTTTGCACGACCTGACGCGCAGTCATGACCCGGAGTATTTGCAGGCCGATCTCAAAATACAAGGAAGCCTTGCCGCGCAACTTCCGCATGGCGTGACTGTGCTAAACGTCTGGAACAAGTTCGACCTTGCGCCTGATGCTTCAACACCTCGCGCCAGTGACAACGCCTCCAATGACATTGATTTGTCTGCCAAAACAGGGCTGGGCATTGAACAACTTCGAGCCAAGTTGCTTCAGACAGCAGGCTGGCAACCGGCCAGTGAAGGTTTGTACTTGGCGCGCGCGCGGCATGTCCAAGCACTCAAACGTGTTCAGTCGCACATTGAAATGGCCGATGCGCATTTGCGCGCGCAAGCCCAGTCACTGGACTTGTTGGCTGAAGAGTTGCGCTTGTCGCAAACAGCTTTGAATGAAATTACAGGCGAGTTCAACGCCGACGATTTGCTGGGCGTTATTTTCTCCAGCTTTTGCATTGGTAAATAACACATGGCCAAGACGCCCATCATCGATCGACCTGCACCACAAAATCCAAAGTCATTGAGTGGCTTGATGCCTTTTTTAAAACCTTATAAGTTACAAATTGGTTTAGCGATGGTCTTCTTGGTCTTGGCTGCAGCCTCTACCTTGATTTTTCCAGTTGCATTGCGTCAATTGATAGACAACGGCTTGCAGCACCCCGACCCCGGCGCACAGGCCATGGCATTGCAAGGCAATTTCATGATGTTGTTTGGTGTTGCCGTTGCACTGGGTTTGTTTTCTGCGGCGCGCTTTTTCACCGTCAGTTGGCTAGGCGAGCGCGTGACAACCGATTTGCGCAATGCGGTTTACAGCCATGTCTTGAAGCAGAGCCCCGCTTTTTTTGAAACCACCCCTACTGGCGAAGTCATTAGCCGCCTGGTGGCCGACACCACCTTGGTTCAAACCGTGGTTGGCAGTTCTTTGTCAATGGGCTTGCGCAATGCCGTCATGGGTGTGGGTGCCTTGGCCATGTTGGTATGGGCCCACCCCACTGTCATGCTGCAATTGGTTGTGACCGTGGTGTTGGTTGTGTGGCCAGCCACCCTCTATGGTCGCCGCGTACGCCGTTTGTCACGCGCCAGCCAAGACCGCGTGGCCGATGCCAGCAGCATTGCCACCGAAATTTTGAATGCCATGCCGGTGGTGCAAAGCTACACGGCCGAAAACCGTGAAGCAGCGCGTTTTGCAAGCGCTACAGAACAAGGCTTTCAAACAGCCATTCGGCGCACGCGCGCACGCTCGGTACTGGTCGCCTTCATCATCATTGCCAATGCTGCTTTCTTGCTGTGGGGTTTGTATCAGGGCACACAAGCAGTTCTAGCAGGTGAACTCTCAGCAGGTCAGTTGGGCCAAGCCGTTTTGTATGTGATTATTTTTGCAGGTGCTGTGGCTGTGCTGGGTGAAACCTATGGCGATTTGCTGCGTGCTGCAGGCGCCACAGAGCGACTCATGGAGTTGCTCAGCAGCGTATCGCCCGTGCAATCACCTGCAAAGCCAGTCACTTCTATCGCACCATCGACTGGCAGTACTTTGAAATTTGAATCACTCCAATTTCATTACCCTTCTCGTCCTTCTCAATTGGCACTGCAAGACTTTTCAGTGGCCATTGAAGCGGGCCAAACAGTGGCACTGGTTGGCCCGAGTGGTGCGGGCAAAACCACTTTGTTTGGTTTGTTGCTTCGTTATTACGACCCGCAACAAGGACGCATTGTGTTGGATGGTGTGCCCATTCAAAACCTCAGCCTGCACGACCTTCGACAACGCATTGGCATCGTGCCGCAAGAGCCTGTTCTTTTTTCAAGCAGTGCCATGGACAACATCCGCTACGGCAAACCAGATGCAAGCGACGAGGAGGTGAAGGCTGCGGCCGTGGCTGCATTTGCTGACGAGTTCATCGTCGACCTGCCAGATGGCTACAACACGTTTCTGGGTGAGCGTGGCGTGCGTTTATCAGGCGGTCAACGTCAACGCATTGCCATTGCGCGCGCCATGCTCAAAAATCCACCGCTCTTGCTGTTGGACGAAGCCACCAGCGCCTTGGATGCACACAGTGAGCGCATGGTTCAAGCCGCTTTGGAGTC
This sequence comes from uncultured Burkholderiales bacterium, assembly GCA_937891665.1. Taxonomy (GTDB): domain Bacteria; phylum Pseudomonadota; class Gammaproteobacteria; order Burkholderiales; family Burkholderiaceae_C; genus Limnohabitans_A. Next base: position 11,459 of record CALAGS010000110.1, read on the forward strand.
GGCCATGCGCGGTCGAACCACCTTGGTCATCGCGCACCGACTTGCCACTGTACAAAAAGCTGACAACATTTTGGTCTTGGAGCATGGCCACTTGGTAGAGCAAGGTAAGCATGCAGCGCTGGTTGAAATGGGCGGTGTTTATGCCGGCTTGGCAGCGCTTCAGTTCAACGCTTGATAAGCGGCTGGGGTCTTCAAGCCCGTTGTGTGCCTTGACATCTAGGCTTCAATTTCAGTTACAGTTTCAGTTCAGTGTCCCTCAAAGTTCACCAATGTGAACAAGGGCAATCCTGCGGCTTTCAGTTTTTCTGATCCACCTAGTTCCGGCAAATCCACAATGGCCGCACCTTCAATCACTTCAGCTCCCAGTTTTTCGAGGAGCTTCATGCCCGCCATCATGGTGCCACCTGTCGCAATCAAATCATCAATCAACAAGACTCTTTGACCTGGCTTGACCGCGTCGGTGTGCAATTCAACGGTGGCTGTGCCGTATTCCAATTCATAGGTTTCTTCCACCGTGGTGAAAGGCAACTTTCCTTTTTTGCGAACGGGTACGAAGCCAACGTTCAATTCATAAGCCACCACAGCCCCCAAAATAAAGCCGCGCGCATCGAGGCCGGCCACTACATCGGGCCGCATGGCAGGTGACATGTAGCGATGGACAAAGGCATCGATCAGCACACGAAAAACCCTTGGATTTTGAAGCAGGGGCGTGATGTCTCGAAACTGCACGCCCGCTACCGGCCAATCGGGCACGGTGCGGATGTTGTTTCTTAAATAATCATTGACCGACACGGCCATTTCATCGGTGGCTCCCATTGCCCTCTCGCCCCTCATTGAACCCAATCCTTGACTCATCTTACGCACTCCACGACGACAACCGGTCGAAAGCACCATCATAGTCACGCTTTAGGCCATCACTCGCTAAAATAAGCCCATGTCATTTAACCCAGACCAAGCCCTTCAACTCGCACGCGAGACTTTGGACATTGAGGCACAAGCCCTGATGGGACTCAAATCCCGTTTGGACTCGCGCTTTTCTCAAGCCGTTCAGATGATGCTCAACGTCAAAGGCCGCGTGGTGGTCACGGGCATGGGCAAGAGCGGGCACATTGGCTCCAAGATTGCCGCCACATTGGCCTCTACAGGCACGCCCGCCATGTTTGTTCATCCTGGCGAAGCCAGCCATGGCGACCTTGGCATGATCAAAGCCGTCGACATCGTATTGGCTATTTCTAACAGCGGAGAGAGCGACGAGCTGGTTTCCATCCTGCCCGTCTTGAAACGACAAGGTGTGCCCTTGATTGCCATGACTGGCGGCATGAACTCGGCGCTGGCCAAACATGCCGATGTGGTTTTAGACAGCAGTGTCGACAAAGAAGCTTGCCCTCTGAATTTGGCCCCCACTGCCAGTACCACGGCGCAATTGGCCTTGGGTGATGCTTTGGCTGTCGCACTGCTAGACGCCCGCGGTTTCAAAGCCGAAGACTTTGCGCGCTCACACCCTGGTGGCTCTTTGGGCCGTCGCTTGCTGACACATGTCGAAGACGTTATGCGCAAAGGTGATCAAGTACCGCATGTCCTAGCTGATGCGAGTTTTACTGAGCTCATGCGTGAAATGAGCCAAAAGGGTTTGGGTGCATCTGCCATCGTGGACGAACATCTCAATATTTTGGGGGTGTTCACTGATGGTGATTTAAGGCGCCTCATCGAAAAAGGTGTTGACTTGCGAGCACTGCATGCCAAAGAGGTGATGCATGTCAATCCGCGAACTGTTCTGCACGATGCATTGGCTGTAGAGGCGGCCGAACTCATGGAGCAATTCCAAATTACCAGCGTTTTGGTGGTGAATGAATCTGGCGCCTTGTGTGGCGCCCTCAACAGCAATGACCTCATGCGCGCTAAAGTCATCTAAGAATATTTCACTGGCCGCTCCAACACCATGCAAATCATTCAACCCGCGCTCCATTTTCCGCCAGAGCTGCTGCTTCAAGCGCAAGGCATCAAAGTGGTCTTTTTTGATGTGGATGGTGTTCTAACAGACGGCGGCTTGTACTTTTCTGAGCAGGGTGAAACACTCAAACGTTTCAGCACGCTAGATGGCCATGGTTTAAAACTTTTAAAGCATGCCGGCATCACACCTGTGATCATTACAGGCCGCGACTCTGCGCCCCTGAGGGTCAGGCTCAAAGCGCTTGGCATTGAGCATGCCAAATTTGGCACGGAAGACAAACTGCCTGCCGCCGAAGACTTTTTAAAGGCCCTCGGCTTTGGATGGCACCAAGCTGCCGCCATGGGCGATGATTGGCCAGATCTGCCTATGCTGCAACGTGCTGCCATTTCGTGTGCCCCCATCAATGCCCACGCACAAGCACTGGCCCTTGCACACTTTGTCACAAGCCGCCAAGGCGGCTTTGGCGCTGCCAGAGAGTTGTGTGATTTGCTGGTGGTTGCAAGTGGGCAATATGCACCATTGCTTGCGCGTGTTGGTTCTTCGTCGGCTGCATGATGAATGCATTACGGCGCGTCCTAGATCGTTTGTCTCTTTACTTGCCAGCCATTCTCATGGCCGTGTTTGCCTTGGGCAGCTGGTGGCTAGTCCGAAGTCTGCCAAATTTCTTCAATGAAACTGCTGCACCATTGGTTCGCCATGAGCCTGATTATTTTTTGCAGATTTTTTCTGTCAAATCTTTTGACAAGCAGGGCCGCCTGATGCGAGAGTTAAGTGGCGAGCACGCTCAACATTTTCCTGACACCGATACGCTTGACATTCAAAAAGTGCAACTGCGCGGACACAGCCAAGAGGGTCAGCAGGTCACTGCTGTTGCAGATCAGGCTCTGGCTAAAGGGGACGGTACGCAAGTGACATTGGTTGGCAACGTGCATATTTCTCAGCCCGCAAGCACAAGCCCCAACGGGCCTCGGCCTGCAACTGAAATGCGCAGCCAAGAAATCAAAGCTTTTGTCAAGGAAGAGCGCTTGGTTAGCGAAGTGCCCGTTGAAGTTCGGCGCGGCCAAGATTTGTTCACTGCTGAAAAAATGCAAATGAGCAGCAGAACAGGTGAATATGAATTGAGTGGCAGAGTTCGGGGCCTCGTCCAAGCTGCCAAACCTTAAAGACAACTCTTAAAGACAACTTGTTTCTCAAAAACGAGCATCTCAGAAAAACCTCTGTGCGCTCCCAACATGAAAAAAGCCCTGCATGCAGGGCTTTTTTGTGTCTCACACCTGAAAGTGTGAGTGCAGATGTAACCAGCGATTAATAACCGCCGCCGCCTTCGCGACGACCGCCACCACCATTGCCACCGCCGCCGCCACGTGGGCCTGAGCCGTACGGGCTACGGAAGCCGGACTCGCCGCCGCCTTCACGACGACCACCGCCGCCGCCGCCATAACCACCGCCGCCACCGCCGCCGTAACCGCCGCCGCCGCCGCCGCCGCCGCCATAACCGCCGCCGCCTTCACGACGACCGCCGCCACCACCAAAGCCACCGCCACCGGAACGGGGAGGACGCTCTTCCATGGGACGTGCTTCGTTAACAACAACACTGCGACCGCCCAAGGGCTGACCGTTCATGCCGTTGATTGCAGATTGGGCTTCTTCATCAGAACCCATTTCCACAAAGCCGAAGCCTTTTGAGCGACCTGTGTCGCGTTCCATCATGACTTTGGCGCTGGTCACTGAACCGAACTGGCCGAAGGCCTGCTCTAAATCGCCGTCACGAACCGAGTACGGCAGATTGCCGACGTATAGTTTTTTGCCCATTGAAAGGGACTCCTCTAAACACAAAAACAAAAGCGATGGAGCCCCAAAAACGCATCAACAAACCTAAAAACCTCGGAAGGAAGCGAAACTGACACCTGTACACCGCGAACAAAGCACACGTCCAAAGACGTAAGCTAACCCATTATGGGCCACAAAACAAAGTGTTTGGCAAGTAAATTCTCTGAAAGGCCTTTAAATACTTGGGATTAGACGTGTTTTTCATGAATTACCAGCTTGCTTCGCGCTCTGGCGTGGCGCTGATTTTATGGACCGTCAGGTCAGCGCCCTCATATTCTTCTTCTGGCGTCATTTTGAGACCCATGGTTATTTTCAATATGCCGTAAATCAAAATGCCCCCAATCAAGGCCCAAGCCACGCCCAAAGCGGTGCCAATGAGTTGAGCCTGAAAACTCACACCACCCAAACCGCCCAATGATTGCAGGCCAAAAATGCCAGCAGCAATGCCGCCCCAAGCGCCGCAAACACCGTGCAAGGGCCAAACACCCAAAACATCGTCAATCCGCCATTTGTTTTGTGTCAGCGTGAACATCACCACAAACAAGGCACCTGCCACTGCGCCAACCGCCAAGGCGCCGAAGGGATGCATCAGATCAGAACCTGCGCACACAGCAACCAGCCCAGCCAAAGGCCCGTTGTGCACAAAGCCAGGATCATTCCTGCCCAAAATCAAGGCGGCCAATGTGCCACCGACCATGGCCATCAACGAATTCACTGCCACCAAACCAGAAATTTTGTCGAGTGTTTGAGCACTCATCACGTTAAAGCCAAACCAACCCACAATCAAAATCCAAGCGCCTAAGGCCAAAAAAGGAATGTTGGAAGGTGGGTGCGCAGACACGGCGCCATCTTTTTTGTAACGGTTGTAGCGAGCACCTAACAAGATCACCGCAGGCAGTGCGATCCAACCACCCATGGCATGAACCACCACAGAACCCGCAAAATCGTGAAATTCCTCGCCAGTGGTCGCCTTGATCCAAGCCTGCACACCAAAGTGTTGGTTCCATGCGATGCCCTCAAAGAACGGGTACACAAAACCCACAATGCACGCGGTGGCGATGAGTTGAGGCCAGAACTTAGCACGCTCGGCAATACCGCCAGATACGATGGCAGGAATGGCTGCAGCAAAGGTCAATAGGAAGAAAAATTTGACCAAATCGTAGCCATTTTTGGCAGCCAATTGTTCCGCGCCAACAAAGAAGTTGGTGCCGTATGCAACGCTGTAACCCACGACAAAATAGACCACTGTTGAGACAGAAAAGTCGACCAAGATTTTGACCAAGGCATTGACTTGGTTTTTCTTGCGAACTGTGCCCAATTCCAAGAAGGCAAATCCTGCGTGCATGGCCAGCACCATGATGCCGCCCAACAAAATAAAGAGCGCATCCGCGCCCTGTTTTAGTGCTTCCATATCGATCTCAACTTATTTTTGAATTAATTTGGTGCGCAAATACCTTGTTTGTGAAACGCGCACCAAAATCAAGCAAAAAACGCGCCAATTTTGGTGTTGCGCGGTCGATATGATAGGTCCATGGAAGCATTTCTCGTCTCTACTGGTATCGTAGCCCTGGCTGAAATAGGCGACAAAACACAACTTTTGTCCTTGGTTTTAGCGGCTCGCTTTCGAAAGCCCTGGCCCATTGTCTGGGGCATTTTGGTCGCCACCTTGGCCAACCACGGTTTGGCGGGTGCGTTGGGCAGTTGGGTCACCACGCAGCTGGGGCCAGAAGCTTTGCGCTGGGTTTTGGGCGGCTCATTTTTGGCCATGGCAGTTTGGATTTTGGTGCCTGACAAACTGGACGAGGGCGATACAGACGCGTCGCCACGTTTCGGTATTTTTGCCACAACGGTTGTTGCCTTTTTCATTGCCGAGATGGGCGACAAAACTCAAGTGGCCACCGTCATGTTGGCCGCCCAATTCAACAGCTGGTTTTGGGTGGTGGCTGGCACCACCTTGGGCATGATGCTGGCCAATGCGCCTGTGGTTTGGTTGGGTGACGCCCTGACTCGCAGAGTTTCACTCAAGTGGGTACACAGAATATCTGCGGTGGTTTTTGCCGTGCTTGGCGGCTTGGCCTTGTGGGGTGGCCCTGCAAACATTGAAAAAAACGAGGCGCCTGTTGAAGTACCCCAAAAAGCCATCGCCAATGACAACGCGCCGGCCAAGCTTTAATGCACCGATAATTCGCTGAACCGCTTTTTTGGGTTAACCCCTTCATGCCATTGATCGCTAAGCCTCAGTCGATGTTTTTTGAAGCGCCACTTGCTTTGCAAAGTGGCGCCTCTATCCGCGCCTATCACTTGGCCTTCGAGACTTACGGTACGCTCAACGCCGACAAATCGAATGCGGTGCTCATTTGCCATGCGCTGAATGCGTCACACCATGTCGCGGGCGTCTACGAAGGCCAAGACAAAAGTGAAGGTTGGTGGGACAACATGATTGGCCCTGGAAAATCTGTCGATACAAACCGTTTCTTTGTCATTGGCGTGAACAATCTGGGCTCCTGCTTTGGCTCTACCGGCCCTATGCATGCGCACCCTGATACAGGTGACATTTATGGTGCTGATTTTCCAGTCGTGACCGTAGAAGATTGGGTCGACGCGCAAGCTAGGCTGCTCGATGCTTTGGGCATCCAAACTCTGGCAGCGGTCATGGGTGGCAGTCTGGGCGGCATGCAAGCGCTCTCTTGGACATTGCGCTATCCAGAACGCGTAGCCCATGCAGTGGTGGTCGCAAGTGCGCCCAACCTCACAGCCGAGAACATCGCATTCAACGAGGTTGCAAGGCGAGCCATCGTCACCGACCCTGACTTTCATGGTGGCCATTTTTACAAGCACAAGGTGGTGCCCGCGCGAGGTCTTCGCATTGCGCGAATGATTGGCCACATCACTTACTTAAGCGACGATGTGATGAATGAAAAGTTTGGCCGTGAGCTGCGCGATGCCGTCACGAACAACGCCACAGGCTATCGCTATTCAACACAAGATGTCGAATTTCAGATTGAAAGCTATCTCAGATACCAGGGCGACAAGTTCAGTGAGTACTTTGATGCCAACACATACCTTCTAATTACTCGGGCCCTGGATTATTTTGATCCAGCTCGCACACTGGGTGGCAACCTCACCCGTGCATTGGCCAAAGCCACTTGTCAATTTTTACTGGTCAGCTTTACCACCGACTGGCGCTTCTCACCTAAACGAAGCCGCGAAATGGTCCGCGCCTTGCTCGACAACAAACGCGATGTGAGCTATGCAGAAATTGATGCGCCGCATGGCCATGACGCCTTCTTGTTGAACGATGAGCGCTACCTGAATGTGGTTCGCTCTTACTTTGACAACATGGCCGTTGACCACCCGGCAAGAGGTGCCAAATGAGCGAGCATGTCAACCTGCAAGCCATTGCTCGCTTGGTGCCCAAAGGCTCGCGCATTTTGGACTTAGGCTGTGGCGATGGCGCGTTGCTTGATTACTTGAAAAAGCATCGCGGTTGCTCGGGTTATGGCGTTGAAATTGACGATCGGAATATTCAAGCTTGTGTCAAACGCGGCGTCAACGTCATTCAATTGAATTTGGATGAAGGCCTCAATATGTTTGCAGACCAATCCTTTGATGTGGTTTTGCAAATTGACACGCTTCAACATTTGCGCAATGCCGAGGTGATGTTGCGCGAAACCGTTCGTGTGGGGCGTACAGGCATTTTGGCGTTTCCCAATTTTGCACACTGGCCCAATCGCTTGAGCATTTTGACAGGCAGTATGCCGGTTACCAAACGTCTGCCTTTCCAGTGGTACGACACCCCCAACATTCGTGTTGGCACCTTCGCCGATTTCGAACAGTTGGCATTGCAAAATCAATTGAAAATCATCGACAGTTTTGGCTTGCAAGAAGGCCAAGAAGTCAGGTTATGGCCTAACCTGATGGCGGGTACTGCTGTCTTCAAATTGCAGCGCTAGCTCGCCAACCACACTCACAGCAGAAAGAATTACATGCCAACTCCAAGCACCATGCATTTTGTTGACCACGGTACCGGCGGAGGGCCTGACGTCTTAACGCCTAGCACCTGTGCAACACCCACACCCAAGGTGGGTGAGGTCTTGGTGAAGGTCGCCTATGCAGGCGTCAATCGCCCTGACTGCTTGCAACGCAGCGGTCGTTACCCGCCACCTGCCGGCGCGTCCAGCATTGTGGGCTTAGAAGTTTCGGGTGAAGTGGTGGCACTTGGAGAAGGCGTTAGCAAGTGGCATTTAGGCGACAAGATTTGTGCGCTCACCAACGGCGGTGCGTATGCAGAATTTGTCACGGTGCCCGAGGGACAAGCGCTGCCCATTCCCAAAGGTTTCTCCATGCTGCAGGCTGCTGCGCTACCTGAAAACTTTTTCACTGTTTGGACCAATGTTTTTCAGCGTGGAAAATTGAAGTCGGGTGAAAGCATTTTGGTTCATGGCGGGTCTTCTGGCATTGGCTTAACCGCCATTCAACTGGCCCATGCTTTTGGCGCCAAAGTTTTTTGTACCGTTGGCAATTCCGACAAGGTGGCCGCCTGCTTGAAAGTGGGCGCCCATGTGGCCATCGATTACAAGACCCAAGACTTTGTCGAAGAAGTGCTCAAACTCACCGATCAAGCCGGTGTGAATGCCATTTTGGACATGGTGGGCGGCAGCTACATGCAGCGCAATTTGCGCGCCTTGGCCATCGAAGGCCGCTTGCTTCAAATTGCTTTTTTACAGCCCTCCAAAGTTGAAGTCGACTGGGTCTCGCTCATGGCCAAGCGCCTCACTTTCACAGGCTCCACTTTGCGTCCTCGCAGTGCGCAAGACAAAGCGCAAATTGCCAATGAGCTGCGGGCGCAAGTGTGGCCCTTGCTCGAGGCTGGCGACGTCGCGCCCGTTATTTACCAAGTTTTCGATTTGAAAGATGCGGCGCAGGCTCATGCATTGATGGAGTCATCGCAGCACATCGGCAAGATCATGCTCACAGTTGCAGGAGAATAATCTCATGAACTCCAATTTGTCCGTTGGTGTCATTGGCTTAGGCGCCATGGGCATGGGCATGGCGCAATCATTGCGCCGTGCCGGCCATGTTGTGAACGTGTTCGATGTTCGCGCAGAAGTAGCGGAAAAATTTGCTGCGGAAGGCGGGGTCGCTTGCGCTTCCCTAGAGGTCATCGCCGCAGCGTCTGACATTTTGGTATCGGTGGTGGTCAATGCCGCACAAACCGAATCGGTGTTGTTTGGAGATGGCACGCCCACATCTGGCTGCGCCAGCCACCTTAAGTCTGGTAGTGTCTTTGTCATGTGCTCTACCGTCGAGCCCGCCTTCTCCGTCGGCCTTGAGAAAAAATTAAACGACAAAGGTCTTCTCTACATTGATGCGCCCATCTCTGGCGGTGCTGCCAAAGCAGCCTCAGGTCAAATGACCATGATGACAGCTGGCACGCCTGCGGCCTATGCCAAGGCAGAATCTTTTCTCAATGCCATGGCCGCCAAGGTTTACAAATTAGGCGACAGCGCAGGCGCTGGCAGCAAAGTCAAAATCATCAACCAGCTGCTGGCAGGTGTTCACATTGCCGCGGCTGCAGAGGCCATGGCCTTGGGTTTGCGCGAAGGCGTTGACCCCAATGCACTTTACGAAGTCATTACAAACAGCGCGGGCAACAGCTGGATGTTTGAAAATCGCATGGCGCATGTGTTGGCTGCTGACTACACACCTTTGTCTGCTGTCGATATCTTTGTCAAAGACTTAGGTCTGGTGTTGGACATGGCGCGCGCCAGCAAATTTCCACTGCCACTTTCTAGCACCGCGCATCAAATGTTCATGCAAGCCAGCACGGCTGGTTTTGCCAAAGAAGACGACAGCGCTGTGATCAAAATTTTCCCAGGCATTGAGTTGCCTAAGGCCAAATAATCGGCTCGCAAAATTCCACCATTTGCGGCTTGAACTGAGCGAACGATCAAAGGCGAGACAACATGAAATTGGGTTGCATTGCGGACGACTTCACAGGGGCAACAGACTTGGCCAACAATTTGGTTCGCTCTGGGATGCGGGTGATGCAAACTTTTGGTGTGCCGCAAGCTGCGCTGTCTTCTGATGTCGACGCGGTGGTCGTGGCTTTGAAATCCCGCACCCTACCCGCCAAAGAAGCCATTGCACAATCTCTCGAAGCCCTTCAATGGCTTCAAGCGCAAGGCGCAGAACAAATCTATTTCAAATACTGCTCTACCTTTGACAGCACCCCTGCGGGCAACATTGGCCCTGTGACAGAAGCCTTGATGGAGGCGCTTGATTGCCAATTCACCATTGCCACACCGGCATTCCCAGACAACGGCCGAACGGTATTCAAAGGCTATTTGTTTGCTGGGGCCGTGCTCTTGAATGAAAGCGGTATGCAAAACCATCCGCTCACCCCCATGACCGATGCCAATTTGGTTCGCGTGATGCAGGCGCAAACCAAGCGGAAAGTTGGCTTGATCGATCACACCGTGATGGCCAAGGGCACTGCCGCAATCAGTGAAAAAATCAAACAACTCCAAGCCGACGGTGTGGGTGTGGCCATTGTCGATGCCACTAGCAATGAAGATTTAAAAACGCTTGGACCCGCCTTGATAAATATGCCCTTAGTCACCGCAGGCTCGGGCGTGGCCATTGGCTTGCCTGCCAATTGGAACTTGCAAGCGTCGGCCAATGCAGCCGCGCTGCCCAAAGCCACCGGCCATCAGGCCATTGTGTCTGGCAGTTGCTCTATTGCCACGCAAGGTCAAGTGGCGCACTACCAAAGCTTGGGCCTGCCCAGCTGGCAGTTCAAGCCCTTAAGCTGGCCTACCCATGATGTGCCTGCACACATCAAATTCCAAGTGGCGCAAGCTTTGGCTTGGGCTGAGCCCTTGCTTGGCAAAGGGCCTGTTCTCATTTATGCCACCACCGATGCCGACACATTGCAACAAGTGCAGGCCAAGTTTGGGCGCGAGCAAGCGGGTGAGTGGATGGAGTCTGCCTTGGCGCAAGTCAGCGTGGGCTTGTTGCAATTGGGTGTAAAGCAATGGGTCATTGCGGGCGGAGAAACTTCGGGGGCTTGCGTTCAAGCTTTGACTATTTCGCAAATGCAAATTGGCCCACAAATTGATCCGGGCGTGCCTTGGTGTTATGCGCCACAACATGCGGCAGGGCACCTCACTTTAAAGTCCGGCAATTTTGGAACACCCGATTTTTTTACCAAGGCCTTGAAGATTTTGTCGGAGACATGCGCATGAGCAACAGACAAAATCAGGCTCTGCATCTCACAGAAGCGCAGGCCCGCGAAGAAATTTGCCGCGTTGGTCAAAGCTTGTTTGACAGGGGCTATGTGCACGCCACTGCAGGAAATATCAGTGTGCGACTTGAAGATGGCTTCTTGATCACACCCACAGACGCATGTCTGGGCTTTTTAGAACCCGCCGATTTGGCCTTGCTAGATGCGCAAGGCCAGCAGTTGAGTGGCAAACGCGCCAGCAAAACGATGGCGCTGCACCGAAAAATTTACGAAGCCACCGACCATGCACTTGGCAGTTGGCCCGCTCAATGTGTGATTCACACCCACAGCACCCATTGTGTGTCTTTGAGTTTGAGCTCAAAGGGTCCTGAGCTTCTGCCGCCCATCACGCCCTACTTTGTCATGAAAGTGGGGCACGTGCCCTTGATTCCTTATTTCCGGCCTGGCGACCCCTTGGCGGCAGATGCAGTGGCAGATGCCATTCTTCACTACGCCCAATTAGACACACCGATTCGCGCTGTGATGTTGTCGAAACTTGGGCCCAACGTTTGGCATCAAGATTTGAGCAGCGCTATGGCTGCTCTGGAAGAATTGGAAGAGACGGCTAAGCTTGTACAAATGGCAGGTTCTCAAGCACTTGAGAATTTATCGGATGCACACATCGAAGAGCTGCGTCAGAATTTTCATGCTGCGTGGTAGGGCATTGCCCCACTTCACATCGACCTTTTAATATTGCACCCACTCTTTCTGTTTGAAAGCTGAACATGCCTCAATTCGCTGCCAATCTTTCCATGATGTACCCCGACATGGATTTCTTAGACCGCTTTGAAGCTGCGGCCAAAGATGGCTTCAAAGCCGTTGAGTATTTATTTCCTTACGCTTATGCCGCCGAAGAATTGGCCGCCCGTCTCAAAGGCAACGGCCTTCAGCAGGTTTTGTTCAATATGCCACCCGGCGGTATTGATGATGCAAGCACCTTAAGCGCTTGGGAAAAAGGCGATCGCGGTACAGCTTGCTCTCCGGGCCGTGAGGCCGAATACAAAGCGGGCGTCAAGCGCGCCATGCGCTATGCAGAAATTTTGGGCTGTCCTCGCATTCACTCGATGGCGGGTGTGTTGCCTGCTGACGTTTCACGCGATCAAGCCCAAGCCACCTTGGTAGCCAATTTAAAGTGGGCGTGCCAAGAGGTGCGCGCTCAAGGCCTCGATGTATTGCTTGAGCCCATTAACTTGCGCGGTATTCCAGGGTTTTTTGTCAACCGCCAAGACCATGCTCACGAAATATTGGCACAAGTGAACGAGCCCAATTTGAAAGTGCAAATGGATTTGTTCCACTGCCAAATTGTGGAGGGCGATGTCACCACCAAATTGGAGCGCTACTTTCCCACAGGCAAAGTGGGCCACCTTCAAATTGCCGATGTGCCCTTGCGTCACGAACCTGGCACCGGCGAATTGAATTGGCCTTATGTATTTGACTTGATCGATCGACTGTCTGCACAATGGGGCTGGCAAGGGTGGGTGGGTTGTGAATACGTGCCTGCTGACACCACCTCAGGTGGCACTTCTCGCGGCTTGTCTTGGTTGAAATCAAACTGAATTTTTTGGAGAACATCATGAACGCACCGATTCACAAAGAACTTCCTGCACACCTTTTGAACGCTGAGACTGCTTTGCGTGATGTCACGCAATCGTGGGACGCCTCCATTTTGAAAGAGCTCACAAGCTACATTGAAATCCCGGCAAAGTCGCCCTCCTTTGACAGCAATTGGGAAGCCAATGGTTACCTAGACACCGTACTGCGCCAAACGGCTGAGTGGATTGAAGCGCAAAAAGTGGCCGGTCTCACATTGGAAGTTTTGCGCTTGCCGGGTCGCACACCTGTTTTGTTTTTTGACATTCCCGCCACACGTGCTGCGTCTGAGGGCTCTGGTCAAACGGTATTGATGTATGGCCACTTAGACAAACAACCCGAGTTCAGTGGCTGGCGAAATGACTTAGGCCCTTGGACACCCAAATACGAAAACGGCAAGCTCTATGGCCGCGGCGGTGCAGACGACGGCTATGCCGCTTATGCCAGCATCGCTGCTGTTCAGGCCTTGAAAAATCAAAATACACCACACCCCCGCATTGTGGGCTTGATTGAAACGTGTGAAGAGTCGGGTTCCTACGATCTGTTGCCCTACATCGATGCAATGCGCCCGCGCTTGGGCGATGTAGGCTTGGTCATTTGCTTAGACAGTGGCGCAGGCAACTACGATCAGCTGTGGCTTACCACCAGTTTGCGCGGCATGGCCAGTGGCACTTTGAAGGTTGAGATTTTGACGGAGGGCATTCACTCAGGTGATGCATCAGGCTTGGTACCCTCCAGCTTCCGCATCATGCGCCAGGTGCTCGACCGTTTAGAAGACAGCAAGTCGGGTCGACTGTTGCCTGACAGCTTTCACTGCGAAGTGCCTGCCGATCGATTGGCACAAGCCAAAGCCACTGCGGGTATTTTGGGTGAAGAGGTTTACAAACGTTTTCCTTGGGCGCACTACGACTGCGGTGGCTCCACCATGTTTGCATTGCCCACCACCACCGACCCTTTGCAGGCTTTGCTCAATCGCACATGGACACCCACACTGAGCGTCACCGGTGCCGAAGGCTTTCCCACATTAGAAAATGCAGGCAATGTACTGCGGCCTTACACGGCGTTCAAACTGAGCTTGCGCTTGCCACCCTTGGTCGATGCGGCATCCGCTGTTGCCAAAATGAAAGCATTGTTAGAAGACAACGCGCCTTACCAAGCGCGTGTGACCTTTGAATCCAACGGCGGCGCGACTGGTTGGAACGCGCCCAGCAGCACACCGTGGTTTGAAAGTGCCCTGCAACGTGCCAGTCAATCGCACTTTGGTGCATCGGTGGGCTACATCGGTCAGGGCGGCACCATTCCTCTCATGAGCATGTTGAGCCAAGGTTTCCCAAAAGCACAAATGATGGTGTGTGGTGTGTTGGGCCCGAAAAGCAATGCGCACGGGCCCAATGAGTTTTTGCATGTGCCATATGCCAAAAAACTCACAGCCTCGGTGGCTGAAGTCATGGCATCGCTACCCTGATATTTTTACGCAGCGGTCTGGTTTTTGCGAATCCAGACCAGCCACATCAAGGCCAGAGCCGTGAGTGCTACAGGCACCACTGAGCCGTAGTTCAACCACGTCCAGCCTTGTGTGGTCACCAGCGCGCCAGAGGCAAAAGAGGTAACGGCCATGGTGGCAAAGACACAGAAGTTGATGGCCGCTTGACCACGGTCTTTCTCTTCAGGTCGCCAAGCTGTCATGGCCAGCGTGGTGCTGCCTGTGAAAACAAAGTTCCAACCGACACCCAGGACAAACAAAGCCAACACAAATTGATGCAGCTCCGTGCCCGAAAGCGCTATGCCGATACAGACAAAGTTCAACAGCACGCCCACCGCCATGATTTGCAGAACGCCAAATTTCTTAATCAGGTGACCTGTGAAAAAACCAGGCGCAAACATGCCAATGACATGCCACTCCAAAACCAATGCGGCATCACTGAACTGATAGCCGCAAACTTGCATGGCCAGGGGCGTTGCAGCCATCAACAAATTCATCACGCCATAACTGAGCGCGGCTGCGGCTGCGGCCACAATGAACACTGGCTGTTTCATGATCTCGCTCAAGGGGCGACCTTCTGAGCTGCCTTTGACTTTCTCAACCACGGGCGGAAACTTCACAAAGTGCATCAACACCATGCCCAACACCGCCACGGCCGTGAGGGCCACATAGGCGCCCATGAAAGGCGTTTCAAACCAGCCTTTGCTTTGAGAGGCCAAATTGGGGCCTACGATGGCACCTATCAAGCCACCCGCCATGACCCATGAAACCGCCTTTTCTCGAAAGGAAGCTTCCGCCAATTCGGCGGCGGCAAATCGGTAAAGTTGGCCGTTGGCGCTGTAATAACCGGCCACCACCGTTGCCAAAACCAACAGCTCAAAATTGTGAGTGTGCGCCGCATAGGCACAAAGGATGGCCGACAGCAAGCCCACCAACAGACCCAGCTGAAAAGAAACTCTGCGGCCCCACTTGGCTTGTGACTTGGCCACCAAGCCTGTCGACAACGCGCCGCCCACCACATAACCCATGACCGGCAATGTGGCCATCCACCCCTCGGGCGCAAGGCTTAGGCCGACAAGGCCATTGATTGCAATGAAGGTGACGTTGTTGGTGAGAAACAGACCTTGGCACAAGGCCAACAAAAAAAGATTGGGGTTCATACACCGGAGTGTATCTAATCCCAACAACTCAGTGCAGACAAAACGGCGACAGGCGCTGTTTCAGCACGCAAAACCCGATGGCCTAAGCTCACAGGGACAAACCCTGCTGCAATGGCCTGCGCTTCCTCTGTGGGACTCAAACCACCTTCTGGCCCGCTGAGCAAAATAATCTCGTCCCTCTTGGCCTCGCCCTGGCCTTTGGGGGGTTTGAGGGCCTGCATCATGTCTTGAAGCGATCGGGTGCCGGGCGCCAATGACAAGACCCACCTTGCGGCTTGCGAGGGTGCGACTGATAACTGCGCTATGGCCTGCGAAAGATTAACCGGCGTGGCCACTTGCAAAACACGGTTCCGACCACACTGCTCACTTGAGGCCACCGCAATGGCTTGCCAATGCGCTAATTTTTTATCTGCGCGTTCACCCTTGAGTTTCAAAACACTGCGCTCTGCGGTGATCGGCAGTAGCGTGGTGGCGCCCAACTCAGTGGCTTTTTCAAGCAACCAATCCATGCGCTCATTGGCCGTGATGCCAGACCATAAATGGACGCCCATGTTCAACTCACGCTCAATGTGAGTTTGCTCACCCACGCGCACCGACACATCACTGCGGCCCATGTGCGTGACCACGGCTTTGAACTCACCGCCTTGGCCATTGAAAAGAGTGATCTCATCATTGGGCTGAAGCCTCAGAACTTGGACATGCCGTGCAGTGCCTGATGGCAGATTCAAGGCGTCTCCTGGGATGAGCGCCGTTGGACAATGAAAGCGGGGCAGGTTTGACATCAATGTTTGACTTTCAGCACTTACATACGGCCAAACGCAAAACCCGTCACACCGTCTTTGCCTTCCACTTCTTCGATCAAGCGAAGCAAGGGCCTGAGCTCTATATAGCGGGCGGCTGTTGAGCGAATGTAGGCGATAAAACGGGGTGCATCGGCCAAGTATTTTTCTTTGCCATCGCGCAAAGTCAGGCGCGCAAAAATACCAGCCACTTTCAGATGACGCTGCAAACCCATCCACTCAACGGCGCGGTAGAAAACACCAAAATCTTGGTGCCAATCTTCAAAGTCGAGCAGCCCTGCTTTGCGCGCTTTTTCCCAATAGCGGATGGTGACATCGAGTACAAAATCTTCTTCCCAAGTCAGAAATGCATCGCGCATCAAACTGGCCACGTCATAGGTGACAGGGCCATACACGGCATCTTGAAAATCCAACACGCCTAAAGCGGCATCACTGCCCGTGGGCATCATCAAATTGCGCGGCATGAAATCACGATGGACAAACACCGACGGGCTGGCCAAATTGCGCGTCACCAGCATTTTGAAGGTGCTGTCTAGCGTGTTCCTGATTTTGCCTTGAACATCAATTTGACGATGCTGCGCAAGGTACCAGTCTGGAAACAAGCTCAGCTCTCGGTTCAGCAAAGCTTCATCGTAGGACGGCAAGACACCCGCTTTAGAAGACAGCTGCCACGCTATCAAAGCATCGACAGCCTGCATGTAAAGCGCATGGTTGGCTTGCGAATTTTTGACGTCAATGGCGGACATCATGGTCTGGTCGCCCAAGTCAGTGAGCAGCATGAAGCCTTGCGCTTCTTGCCATGCCAAAACCTCGGGGGCTTTGAGGCCTGCCAACTGCATGAGTTTGGCAACTTTGACAAAGGGTTCACAGTTTTCTTTGTCGGGCGGTGCGTCCATGACAATCAGGCTGGCGCCCGCCTGTGTGTCAACGCGCAAATAACGCCTGAAGCTGGCATCGGCAGATGCAATTCTTAAACTGGATGGCACAAGGCCATGGGTTTGCGCCAAAGCCTCTAGCCATGAAATACAAGCCAATTGGCGCTGCGGTTCGGCCCAAGTCACATTCGACGTCGAAATTTGATCAGAATTCAAGTTCTCATTCCAGTTGTAAAAGTCAAGCCATGCCACCGGACCGCATTCTTGGGTTATGTTGGGCGGCACTCGTGGATAATCCATTCTACAAACACCCGTCAACCTAGACGATAGCCCTTTGAAGACACGCCCCTCATTTCAGACGCTCAAGCACCTACAAGCCCTGCCTTTGGCTTGTATGTTACTTGGGCTCACGCCGGTCTGGGGCCAAGTTTCGGCTCCCGCCAAAGGGCCTTCAGCGCTCAGTCGGCCTACCGCCATCCCTGGCGTCATTCTTCGAAACAGCACTCACCTAGAAGAAAAGATTTCTGAAGTCGAGCGCAAGCAATCGCCCTTGTTTATTTCGGGCCAGCGCATTGATGCCCGGCCCGACCTGGACATGGTCATCGAAGGCGATGCTTTGCTGCGCAAACAAGGCCTGACTGTGAAGGCCCAACGCATTGAATACGATCAGTCTCAAGACACCTTGAAAGCGACCGGCGGTGTCAAAATCAATCGAGATGGCAATACATTTCAGGGCAGTTCCTTGATCTTGCAGGCGGACGCATTTCAAGGCAAATTTTCGCAAGCTGACTACACCTTGCTCAAAGGTGGCGGCCATGGCAAGGCTTCTGAAATTGAGTTCATCGATCAGCAGCGCGCCATCATTCGCAATGCGACCTTCACCACCTGCGCGCGATTGCCAGGCCCTAGCTGGCTGCCTGAATGGGTGCTCAAAGCGGCCAGCCTTCAAGTGAATGAAGAAAACGACACCATTCAAGCCAAGGACTTGCAACTTCGCTTCAAAGATGTGCCAATCTTGGCTGCACCCTCACTCACTTTTCCGCTCAACAGCACCAGACAGTCGGGCTTGCTGTCGCCACTGGTTGGCATCGATACCGTCAGCGGTATTGAGATTTCTTCACCTTATTATTGGAACATTGCGCCCAATCGCGATGCCACACTGACAAGCACTTTCATGAGCAAGCGCGGCGTCGCTTTTGATTCTGAGTTTCGCTACCTAGAGCCTGACAGCCAAGGTCAGACACGTTTCAATCTGATGCCCAACGACTCTCTGCGCCAGCAATCTCGCTGGGGTCTTTCGACTCAGCATACTGGCGGCATTGAAACCGGTAGCAGCACCTTCGGCCGCTTAGGTTTGAACGTGAATTTGAACCGCGTCAGCGACGACAACTACTGGCGGGATTTCCCTCGAGCCGGCTTGTCGTTGTCACAACGTCTGCTGCCTGCCTCTGGTAGTCTGCATTGGGCGCAAGGTGATCTCTCCATGATGACCCAGGTCTTGAAATTTCAGACTTTGCAAGACATCAGTTCACCCATCACGCCGCCTTACGATCGCTCGCCTCAAATAGTGGCACGCTACAACACATGGGATCTCAAAGGTTTTGATGTGGGCGTCACGGCCGACACCACCCGCTTTGAGGCGGACTACAGCCGAATACCCGGTGGCACGAGTTCTATTTTGCGCAATGGTCAGCGCAGCTTTGCAGCCGTCCAAATCAGCCGGCCGTGGCTCAAACCATGGGGCTTTGTGATTCCAAAAATACAACTTCACGCCACACGCTACCAGTTGGACTCAGCGCTTGCTAATGGTCAATTGGAAGCCAACCGCATGCTGCCGACTTTCAGCTTGGACACGGGCCTTGTCTATGAGCGAGACGCGTCCGTCTTGGGTCGAGGGTTAAGACAAACTCTGGAGCCTCGGGCCTTTTTTGTCAGAACACCTTACAAAGATCAAAGCCAACTGCCCAGTTACGACAGTGGCGCAACAGACTTCAACCTCACCACGGTCTACTCCGAAAATCCGTATGTGGGTCAAGACCGCCTTGCTGACAACAACTTGGTGACTTTGGGCGTGAACAGCCGCTTTTTTGACAGCAACACAGGCGCAGAGCTGGCGCGCTTTGGTTTTGCACAACGGTATCGATTCTCTGATCAATTGGTCAGGTTGCCAGGCGAGTTGCCTGTGTCCTCTGGCTATAGCGATATTTTGCTGGGTGCGGGTGTCCGTTGGGACAACCGCTGGACCTTCGACTCAAGCTTGCAATTTGATGCACAAACCCACCGCACATCACGGACCACGCTAAGCACCCGCTTCAATCCGACACCGTACCGTGTTTTCAATACAGCCTACCGCTTGGCGCGCGATCAAAGCGAGCAAATTGACGTGGGCTGGCAGTGGCCTTTGCGTGACTTTTCCTTTGCCAAGCATGATGAGGTCACTGGCAACCAACAGGTCATGGGTCCTGGACAAGGCTTAGGTGCCGATCGCTGGTACAGCGTTGGACGCATGAACTTCAGCTTGAAGGATCGCAAAATGGTCGACACCTTGCTAGGGTTTGAATACGACTCAGGTTGCTGGCTAGGACGCGTTGTCTATGAACGCCTACAAAGCACGACAAGCACCTCACGCAGTCGGATTCTTTTTCAACTTGAATTTGTGGGATTGGCCCGTGTTGGCTCTAGTCCTTTGAAAACATTGCGCGACAATATCCCTCGTTACCAATACCTCCGCGAAGATTTAGCGCCCACCACCAGATTCACGACATATGACTAAATTTTTTCCATTGACCATCGGCATGATCGCAAGCTTTTTAGTGGCGCTCATTGGACCGGGCTTGGCGCAGGCCCAGACCCATTTGAAATCACGGCCCGTTGACTACATTGTTGCCGTAGTGAATTCAGAGCCCATCACCAACAACGAAGTTAAAAATCTAAAGTTGCGTTTAGAAAAGCAATTGCAGCCAGGTGTCGCCGCACCCAGTGCACAAGTTTTGACGCAGCAGGCCCTTAATCAATTGATCAATGAGAAAGCCCAATTGCAACAAGCTCGCGACAATGGTATTCGCATTGATGACGCAGAGATCGATCAAACAGAACTCAACATCGCACGCCAAAATCAAGTCTCCAAAGAAGAGCTTTACAAACGAATTATTTCGGAGGGGTTGAGCGTCTCTGCATTTCGCGAGCAATTGCGCACCCAATTGATGGTCAGCCGTTTGCGTGAACGGGACGTTGACAACAGAGCACGAATTTCTGACACCGATGTAGAGCAGTTCATTCAAAGTCAGCAAGCAGGCAAGCCCGTGGTCAGCCCTCCAGTGGATATCAACTTGGCCATGATTTTGATTGCCGTGCCAGAGAATAGTTCTGAACAAGAGGCCACTGAATTAAAAATCAAAGCGCAACAAATTGTGCAACGCGCCAAACGCGGCGAGAGCTTTGCGGCATTGGCACAAGCCTTCTCTCAAGCCCCTGACAAAGGCGCCAATGGTGGCGAAATGGGTCTGCGTACCGCCGACCGCTACCCCACACTGTTTATTGACAGTACGCAAAATCTCAACAAAGGCGAGGTCTCAGACCCTGTTCGCTCGGGTGCTGGATTTCACATCTTAAAAGTATTAGACAAAAAACAAAGTGAGATGAGCAGCACTTTGATTTTACAAACGCGTGCTCGCCACATTTTGCTGCGTACTGGCAGCGAATTGTCCGAAGCCGCCGCGCGCAATCGCTTAGTCACTTACAAGCAACGGGTGCAAACTGGTACAGATTTTGCCGATTTGGCTCGGCAGTTCTCGCAAGACGGTAGCGCTTCAGCAGGTGGCGATTTAGGTTGGGCAAGCCCCGGCCAGTTTGTCCCAGAGTTTGAAGAGGTCTTGGCGCGCCTCCAACCTGGGCAAATTTCCGACCCCTTGATTTCTCGGTTTGGCGCGCACCTCATTCAGGTCATGGAGCGTCGCGAAGTGCCATTGTCGGTTCGTGAACAACGTGAAATGGTTCGCACTCAATTGCGCGAAAAGAAAATGGAAGAACTTTATTCAGCATGGGTTGAGGAATTACGCGGTCGCGCTTATGTTGAATTGCGCGACCCTCCCCAATGAAGCACATTCCACGCAAACGTTTCGGCCAACACTTTTTATCTGACGGCGGCATCATTGATGCCATCGTGAATGCCATACATCCCCAAGCTGGGCAAGCCATGGTTGAAATTGGCCCTGGCTTGGCGGCACTCACGCAACCCTTGGTTGAGCGCTTAGGGCAACTGACTGTCATTGAATTAGACCGTGACTTGGCCATGCGCCTTCGACTTCACAAACAACTCACCGTGGTCGAGTCGGATGTCTTGCGCGTTGACTTCACGGCAATGGCGGCCGGTCACAAACTGAGGGTCGTGGGCAACTTGCCATACAACATTTCCACGCCTATCTTGTTTCATTTGCTAGCGCATGTCAGCGCCATCGAAGATCAACACTTTATGTTGCAAAAGGAAGTGGTTGACCGCATGGTGGCCTCTCCTGCAACGTCAGACTATGGCCGTCTGTCTGTCATGTTGCAGTGGCGTTATGAGATGGAAAATGTGCTTTTTGTGCCGCCTGAAAGCTTTGACCCACCGCCGCGTGTTGACAGCGCGGTTGTGCGAATGGTGCCGCGCAGTGCCCCAGCCAACATCGACGTGAAGCTCTTGGAAAAAATGGTTCAAGTGGCCTTCAGCCAACGACGCAAACTGCTAAGGCACACGCTAGGTGCTTGGTTAACAGAGCGAAATTTTGCGGGCCCTTTTGATGTGCAACGTCGTGCTGAAGAAGTTCCAGTTGAGGAGTACCTTCAGTTGGCCTTGGCCTTGAATCAGTGATTACGCAGCTGCGAGCCAATAGCCAGCGTTGAAGGGGCTGCTCATGCGAAGCGCCAAAGGTGAAACATCGACCAACTTATCGGTCGGCATTTTTTCGCCTTCTTCAACCAGCATTTCAACACCATCGGCATCCAACTCGGGAGCAGCATCCGCCAGTTTCTCGGCACCCGCAGTAGCAGCGCGTGCCACAGAGAAAGAATAGAAGCAGCGGAAAGGCACTTTGCGGTCACCCCAATAATCGGCCGTGTCACGGAAAATATCGAGCAACTGTTCGCGGGCTTCTTTGTCAAACTTTAAATTGGCAGGAATGTGTTCCAAGACCACGATAAAGCCAGGCTGAGGGCCAGACTTGTGCAGCGGGTCGGTCATGCTGTCATACAAGGCATCAAAGTTTTTGCCAAAGTGCGAAGGCAAGGTGAACTGTGCTGCGATCAAATCGAGCACATCTTGTTTGCTTTGTGCCTTGGACAAATTGGCATACAAAAAGTGTTGTCCCAAACCATCTGCCGCTTCTTGCAGGTCGCTGACGCGAAATGCACGAATCGACTGGACGATGTTTGCCCGCACACCCTTCAAAGGTGTTTCTTGGTCCTGTCGAATTGGCTTGTCCATCGCCGTTCTCACTCTCTAATTTTTAAAACCAGCCTTTTGGGCTTTTGATTGACATATACCGAGTGCTCGCTTGCAAGCGCTCATCTTTAGAATCACTTCAAACAGTGGCAAAGACCGCTTTCACGGCACGTTTACAATTTCCCTAAAACTGGTGTAGTGGTCTGACGTGTAAAAACAATGTTTTGGCACGCGAGGTTCTTCCCCTCCACACACAATTCGACGGGCGCCACGGCTCTTTTCACCTGGGGTTTTGACGGTATATTCGCGGTAAAAACCACGCTTTGCTTGAGGCAAGATCCGCTCTCGATTGCCAAAAACAACACCATCTTTTTCGTACCGAAACGGCCCACCCTGACGGATGAGTAGATAGGTTTCTTGGCCTTCTTTGGGCAGGTCCTGTAAAGCAATGGGGGCAACAACTGCTGATTCGGCAACCGATTTGGCCTGCACCAAAATTGTGCAAGGCGCAAACAAGAGACCCAAACAGACGGCTAGCGCAGCAAAATCAAGCGTTTTAGAGCGCATATCATTCCTGTGACACGGTGCCGCACACCCACTTTAAACCTTCAAAACTCACGGGTAAACCCGGAAATTCGAAGCCGCAATTTTGCCGTAACGCGCTAAAAAATGCAAGTACTTTCCCCAATAAAGGGAAATTACCAGAACGGGGCTATCGAACGGCGTTAGCGTCCGCTACCGTCAGGGCTGTCATATTCACGATGCGGCGCACGGTGGCGCTGGGCGTCAAGATGTGGACCGGTTTGGCTGCGCCTAGAAGAACGGGGCCAATGGCAATATTGCCGCCAGCAGCTGTTTTCAAGAGGTTGTAAGAAATATTGGCCGCATCAATATTGGGGCAGACCAAGAGGTTGGCATCGCCCTGCAAAGTGCTATTGGGCATTAGCAGGGCGCGTGCGTCCCCATCCAAGGCAATGTCACCATGCATTTCGCCATCCACTTCCAACCAGGGTGCGTTTTTCTGCAGCAAGGCCAAAGTGTCACGCATTTTCAAAGCGCTCGGCTCATTGGAGGTACCAAAGTTTGAGTGCGACAACAAAGCAACCTTCGGTCGAATACCAAATCGCTTCATTTCGTGGGCGGCCATGACCGTGATTTCTGCCAACTGCTCTGCCGTCGGGTCGTAATTGACATGCGTATCGACCAAAAAAACTTGTCGATTGGGTAGCAACAAACCGTTCATGCAAGCAAAGGTATTGACGCCAGGGCGTTTGCCGATCACTTGCTCCACGTAGGGCAAGTGGGTGGCATTGGTGCCCCAAGTGCCGCAAATGAGGCCATCGACATCACCCTTGTGCAACAACATCGTTCCAATCAAGGACAAACGTCGACGCATTTCTATCTTGGCCATTTGAACCGTAATACCCTTGCGCTCTTGCATGCGATGGTAGGTTTGCCAAAAGTCACGGTAGCGGTGGTCATCCTCTACATTGACAACCTCGTAATCAAGGCCCTCTTTCAATCGCAGACCAAATTTTTCAACTCTTTCAGCAATGACCGCTGGGCGGCCAATCAGGGTGGGGCGAGCCAAGCCTTCGTCGCTCACAATTTGCGCGGCACGCAAAACGCGCTCTTCTTCGCCCTCGCTGTAGGCCACACGTTTTTTCAAGCCTCGCTTGGCCGCCGTGTAGATAGGCTTCATGGTGGTGCCAGACGCATACACAAAATTTTGAAGACGCTCGCGATAGGCTTCCATGTCAGCGATCGGCCTTAGCGCCACGCCACTGTCAGCCGCCGCTTGCGCAACCGCCGGTGCAATTTTGATCATCAAACGCGGATCGAATGGCTTGGGAATTAAATACTCAGGGCCAAAAACCAAGGGCTCGCCCGCATAAGCCGCGGCCACCACTTCACTTTGTTCTGCCTGCGCCAATTCGGCAATGGCATACACCGCGGCAATTTCCATCTCTTGCGTGATGGTGGTGGCGCCGCTGTCTAGTGCACCACGGAAAATATAGGGGAAGCACAAAACGTTGTTGACTTGGTTGGGGTAGTCGGTTCGCCCCGTTGCCATGATGGCGTCATCGCGAACCGCTTTGACGTCTTCAGGCAAGATTTCGGGGTTGGGGTTGGCCAAGGCAAAAATCAAAGGCTTGGCCGCCATTTTTTTCACCATGTCTTGTTTCAACACACCACCAGCGGACAAGCCCAAGAACACATCGGCGCCCTCAATGGCCTCGGCCAATGTGCGTTGCGATGTTTTTTGCGAAAACTGAATTTTGTCTTCGTCCATCAACTCGGTGCGGCCTTCGTAGACCAAGCCTGCTAAATCGGTGACCCAAATATTTTCTCGTGGGATGCCCAGTTTGACCAACAAGCCTAGGCAGGCCAAAGCTGCCGCGCCCGCGCCTGACGTGACCAATTTCACTTTGCTGACATCTTTGCCCACCACCTTCAAGCCGTTCAAAATAGCGGCGCCAACTGTGATGGCCGTGCCGTGCTGATCGTCGTGAAAGACTGGGATTTTCATGCGTTCGCGCAATTTGCGCTCTACGTAAAAACAATCAGGCGCCTTGATGTCTTCTAAGTTGATGCCGCCAAATGTGGGCTCTAGCGCGGCAATGATCTCGACCAGCTTCTCTGGGTCTTTTTCATTGATTTCGATGTCAAACACATCAATGCCAGAGAATTTTTTGAAAAGAACCGCCTTGCCCTCCATGACGGGTTTGCCGGCCAAGGGCCCAATGTCCCCCAAACCCAATACGGCGGTTCCGTTGGTGATCACCCCAACCAAATTGCCACGACTGGTGTATTTGAATGCCGCGTTGGGGTCTTTGACAATTTCTTCGCAAGGCGCTGCCACACCTGGCGAGTAGGCCAAAGCCAAGTCATGCTGATTGACCAATTGCTTGGTGGCCGCAATGGAGATTTTGCCGGGGGTGGGAAATTCGTGATATTCAAGGGCGGCGCGGCGCAACTGAGCGCGGCGCTCTTCGGCATTGTCTTGGGTCATTTTCGGTCTCCTTTTGGGCAATAGACGCCGGCTTCACTGATTGAAGGGAATGGCGGTCTGCTACGTCTGATTCTAGACCCCCCAAGTCAAGGGTCAGTTTGTGGAAAACTGCAGGCAAAGTCTGCAGTGTTTTAACTTTGGCGCACAACTGAGGTGCGCTAAGGTGAGCGATCAATCGCGCATGAGTGCTTCAATTTCGTCAGCTTTCACATGCACGCCGCGCGTGATCAACTCGCACCCTTTTGCGGTCACGACCGCATCGTCTTCAATTCGAATGCCAATGTTGTGGAAACGCTCGGGCACCCCTGGGGCGGGTCTGACATAAATGCCAGGCTCAATGGTCAAGACCATACCAGGTCGCAAAATGCGGCTTGGGCGGTCCTTGATGAGTTCTCCGCTTAAGGGGTCTTTGCGCTCACTGAAAGTGCCCACTTCTGACGGTTCGACATAACTGCCGCAGTCATGCACATCCATGCCAAGCCAATGGCCGGTTCGGTGCATGTAAAACTGGAAATAGCTTCGATTGGCAATCACATCTTGCGCATTGCCCACTTTGTTGGCATCTAAAAGGCCGACATCGAGCATGCCTTGCGCCAACACCTTGACTGTTGCTTCGTGCGGATCTACAAAACGTGCGCCTTCATGGGTGGCTGCAATGGCAGCCTCTTGCGATGCCAGGACCAAGTCATAAAGTTCGCGTTGTGCCGAGCTGAATTTGCCGTTAGCGGGAAACGTGCGTGTGATGTCGCTGGCATAGCCGTCGAGTTCACAGCCGGCATCGATCAAAACCAAGTCGCCACTCAAAATAGGCGCGGCATCTGCGCGGTAGTGCAACACACAGGCATTGGCACCGCCGGCCACAATCGAGCCATAAGCCGGATATTGGGAGCCGTGTTGGCGAAATTCGTGGAGCAGTTCGGCGTCCAAATGGTATTCACGGACGTCTTGCCCTGCCCTCAACATGCTTGCTGATCTTTTCATTGCACGAATGTGAGCGCCCGCACTGATTTGAGATGCGCGGCGCATGATGTCCAGTTCATGTGCGTCTTTGACCAAACGCATTTCATCCAAAATGCCGCACACATCGCGTTGCTGCTCTGGGCACAGTGCGCCGTAACGCACGCGCGAGCGAACGGCATTGAGGCCCGTTTCAATGCGCGCAGACAAGTCTTTGTGCGTTGCAAAGGGATACCAAACGACCGACTTGTTTTCAAGCAGGGCCGGCAATTTGGCATCAAGGGCTGACACCGACCAAGCGTTGTGCACGCCCAATTGAGAAGGCGCAGCTTCTGGCCCCAAGCGAACACCATCCCAGATTTCGCGTTCTAAATCTTTGGGCTGACAAAACAAAGTGGCCTGGCCATCAGAAGTTAAGACCAACCAAGCATTGGGCTCGGTAAATCCGGTTAAGTAATAAAAATAACTGTCATGTCTGAACAAGAAATCACTGTCGCGATTGCGTTGACGTTCTGGCGCGGTGGGAATAATGGCAATGCTGTTGGGGGCTTGCGCTGCCATTTTGGCGGCCAATTGAGCACGGCGCTTGGCGTACAAATTTGAATCAATGGTCATGTTGTTAGGTTTTCTAGGTACGTACAAAGAGTTTAAGGCGTTGCAGGTGATTGGTTCAAGTCCTTCAATCGCTCAGGGGTACCCACGTCCGTCCAAGCGCCTGTGTAAAGGCTGGCGCTCACCATGCCGCGGTCCATGGCCGCACGCAACAAAGGGGCCAAAGGTGCGGCTTTGCCTTGCGGGTTGCCCTCTGGCACGCCCGTCAATGCGGTGGCGAAGAACTCTTTTTTGTACAAGGCAAATGTGCTGAAAGTGAACAAAGTGGCCGTTTTGGGTAAGTTCAAAGCCAAGCCCTCAGAGGACAAGCCAAAATCTCCCTTTGGATTGTGCGCGGGATTGGGGACCATCCAAATGTGGGCCAATTTGTCACTGCGTACAAACTCTTTTGCAATGGCGGGAGCGAAATCAAATTGGGGCGCATAAATGTCGCCAGCCACCACCCAAAAAACGGGCGCCAAGAAGGGTAGCGCCCGCACGATGCCGCCAGCCGTTTCGAGGGCGTGGCCAAACTCTTTGCCTTCATGCGAGTAGCGCAAACGCACCCTGCCGCCATTCGGCAAATCGGGATTCAATCCAAAGTACGCCTCAATTTGAGGCCCTAGCCATGCGGTGTTGATCAATTGATCAGGGTGGCCAGCCTTGGCCAAAGCTTCCATGTGCCACTGCATCAATGGTTTTCCGTGCACCTCAAGCATGGGTTTGGGCGTGGTATCGGTTAAGGGGCGCATGCGCTCACCGCGACCGGCAGCCAAAACCATGGCGCTGGCCAAGCCCTCAGGCGAGGAGCCCAACCAGCGCTGGGGTGCATCGGTTTCTAAACTTGAATCCATGGTGTTCAAACGCATCCCGCTATGTTGCCATGCTGTGCGGCTTGCGCAAGCTCATGGGCAGTAAAATATCGGGCTTAGTTGTCGATTTGTTTGTCAATTTCACCCGACCTTTTATTTGGAGCCCCCATGGCAATCACCCAACCCGCAGCTCAACAAATGGCCAATGCAATTCGTGCCTTGGCCATGGACGCTGTTCAACAAGCCAATTCGGGTCACCCAGGCGCGCCGATGGGCATGGCCGACATGGCCGTGGCTTTGTGGGGCGAGCACTTGCAACACAACCCCAAAAACCCGCATTGGGCCAACCGCGATCGCTTTGTTTTGTCGAATGGCCATGGCTCGATGATCATCTATGCATTGTTGCACCTCACAGGCTATCCATTGCCCATGACTGAGTTGAAAAACTTCCGCCAGCTGCACAGCAAAACCGCCGGTCACCCCGAAGTGGGCATCACTCCCGGTGTAGAAACCACCACAGGTCCTTTGGGACAAGGCATCACCAATGCGGTCGGCATGGCCTTGGCTGAAAAATTGTTGGCCACTGAATTCAACCAGCCAGGTCACAACATCGTTGACCACCACACCTATGTGTTCATGGGCGACGGTTGCTTGATGGAAGGCATCAGCCACGAAGCATGTGCTTTGGCTGGCGCTTGGAAGCTCAACAAGCTGATTGCCATGTACGACGACAACGGCATTTCCATTGACGGCCAAGTGGCCCCATGGTTCATTGACAACACGCCTCAGCGTTTTGCCGCTTACGGTTGGAACGTGATCGATGCTGTTGATGGCCACAATGCTGCGGCTGTGTCCAAAGCCATTGCAGATGCCAAGAACAGCCCAGACAAACCCACACTCATTGTTTGCAAAACGGCTATCGGCAAAGGCAGCCCCAACCGTGCCAACACGTCCAAAGCACATGGCGAACCTTTGGGCGCCGAAGAAATCAAACTCACACGCGAAGCATTGGGTTGGACGCACGAGCCCTTCGTGATTCCAAAAGATGTTTACGCCAACTGGGATGCCAAGCAAAGTGGTGCTGCACGCGAAGCCGAGTGGAACAAAGCGTTTGCCGCCTACAAAGCAGCTCACCCCACCTTGGCCAAAGAATTTGTGCGCCGCATGAAAGGCGAGTTGCCCAAGAACTTTGCACAAACCGCGGTGGACGCCGTCATTGCTGCGCATACCAAAGCCGAAACAGTTGCAAGCCGCAAGGCCAGCCAATTGGCTTTGGAAGCCTTCACCGCGGCCCTGCCAGAAATGTTGGGCGGCTCTGCCGACCTCACCGGCTCTAACCTCACCAACACGTCTTCCACGCCCGCATTGCGCATCAACTTGGCAGGCGATGTGGTGAAGAACGACAAAGGCCAAATAGGCCGTCACATCAACTACGGTGTGCGCGAATTTGGCATGGCGGCCATCATGAATGGTGTCACTTTGCACGGCGGCTTCATCCCTTACGGCGGCACCTTTCTCACCTTCAGCGATTACTCGCGCAATGCCATCCGCATGGCAGCGCTCATGAAGCAACGCGTGATTCATGTGTTCACCCACGACTCTATTGGTTTGGGTGAAGACGGCCCTACTCACCAGTCTGTTGAACACGCCGCCAGCTTGCGTTTGATTCCTGGCCTCGATGTCTGGCGTCCTGCAGATACGGCAGAAACCACTGTGGCATGGGCCGTGGCTTTGGAAAACAAAGACCGCCCCACGGCCTTGTTGTTGTCACGTCAAAACTTGCCTTACGCTCCCAAGTCAGATTTGGGCGAGATCAGCCGCGGTGCTTATGTATTGGCTGAGCCTTCACGCGTGGGCATTAAGAAGACCAAGGCCGTCATCATTGCCACAGGCTCTGAAGTTCAGTTGGCTTTGAAAGCACAAGAGTTGTTGGCCGCGAAGAACATTGGTGTGCGTGTGGTGTCCATGCCCAGCACCACCACCTTTGACCGTCAGACCAGCAGCTACAAATCTGAGGTGTTGCCAGCTGGCTTGCCCCGTGTGGCCGTTGAAATGGGCAGCACCGATGGCTGGTGGAAATATGGCGTGGCAGCGGTGGTCGGTATCGACACCTATGGCGAGTCTGCACCCGCACCCGTGCTCTTCAAACACTTTGGCTTCACGGCAGAGAACGTGGCCGAGACCGTGCAAGCGGCTTTGCAGAAGAAATAAATCTTCGCGCTGCACTTGAAACAAATTCAAAATTAACTTTAAAGGAAATAGATCATGGCGATCAAAATAGGTATCAACGGTTTCGGCCGCATCGGCCGCATGGTGTTTCGCGCCGCTGTTCAAAATTTTTCTGACATTGAAGTGGTTGGCATCAACGACTTGCTCGAGCCCGACTACCTGGCCTATATGCTCAAGTACGACAGCGTGCACGGCCGCTTCAAAGGCGAGGTGTCGGTAGAAGGCAACAACCTGATCGTGAATGGCCGCAAAATTCGTTTGACACAAGAGCGCGATCCTTCGGCGCTGAAGTGGAACGAAGTCGGTGCAGACATCGTGATTGAAGCCACCGGCTTATTCCTAGACAAAGCCTCTGCCGAGAAACACTTGGCTGCTGGTGCTAAAAAAGTGTTGATGTCTGCACCCTCTAAAGACGACACCCCCATGTTCGTATTTGGCGTGAACCACGCCACCTATGCAGGCCAAGCCATTGTGTCCAACGCCTCTTGCACCACCAACTGTTTGGCGCCCGTGGCCAAAGTGTTGAACGACAAGTGGGGCATCAAGCGCGGTTTGATGACCACCGTTCATGCTGCCACCGCCACACAAAAAACAGTGGACAGTCCTAGCAACAAAGACTGGCGCGGCGGCCGCGGTATTTTGGAAAACATCATTCCTTCCAGCACGGGCGCTGCCAAGGCTGTGGGCGTGGTCATTCCTGCATTGAACAAAAAACTCACGGGCATGTCTTTCCGCGTGCCCACATCCGATGTGTCCGTGGTTGACCTCACGGTTGAGTTGAACTCTGAGGCCACCTACGCAGAAATTTGCGCAGAGATGAAAGCCCAATCACAAGGCGCTTTGAAAGGCATCTTGGGTTACACCGAAGACAAAGTGGTGGCCTCCGATTTCCGCGGCGAGCCTTGCACCAGCGTGTTTGATGCCGACGCAGGTTTGGCCCTGGACAGCACCTTCGTGAAAATTGTCAGCTGGTATGACAACGAATGGGGCTACTCCAACAAGTGCTTGGAGATGGTTCGCGTTATTTCTAAATAATGACGCTTTTTTTCTGAAGCAAAGGCCCGGTGGTTTTCACTGGGCCTTTTTTTTGAGGTCTTGCATTCGCTTTGCAATGTCCATGACACCAATCACACTGACACCCTCTTCAACGGGCCAACCAGAGTCAACCGGCGCCACGATGAACGCCTCATCAACCCCGACATCCTCACACGCCTGCCAAAAACCTTTGGAGACTTTGGGCGCACTTGAGAACTTGATTTCAAAACCAATTTTTTTTCGGCCCAGCTCCACCACCACATCGAGTTCTGCGCCGGCTGCTGTTCTATAAAAAGACATGCTGGCACTTGATGGCAAGTGTGCTGATATCTGCTCAATCACAAACCCTTCCCAAGACGCGCCTGTGCTTGGGTGTCCTAGCAAATCGTTGACTTCTTGGATGCCCAGCAAGCTGTGCAACAAGCCACTGTCCCGCACATAAACTTTAGGCGATTTAACAAGCCGTTTGCCGAGATTCACAAAGTAGGGCTCTAGTTTTCGAACCATCAAGGTGTCGCAAAGATGATCTAAATATCGACCGGTAGATGAGGCTGAAATACCCAAGGATGCCGCTACCGCGGATGCGTTGAACATCTGACCATGCAAATGGGCGACCATGCGCCAAAAACGGTGCATCAAATGTGGCGATACATTGATGCCAAGCGCTGGCAAGTCTGAATTTAAAAAATGACGAATTAAAGCTTGGCGCCAATCCCAAGATGCTTCGCTCGTTTTCGCTTGATAGCTGTTTGGAAACCCGCCTCTCAGCCAAAGTGTCTGGGTATCCTCAAACTTTTCAAATACCTCACTCAGTACAAGTGGCGACATGTCGACCAATGACAAGCGGCCGGCCAAAGATTGCGACTGCTTCAACAACTTAAATGAAGCTGATCCCAACAACAAGAAGCGTCCTGGGCGACGGTCCGCGTCGATTTCGCCTCTCAATTCATTCAAAAGTTCAGGCTGATTTTGAATTTCATCCAAAACCACCAAACGATCACGGTTCGCCTTAAAAAACAAAGACGGGTTGCCCAACTGCGCCATGGCTTGCGCAGTGTCCAAGTCTAAATAAACGGCTTTTTGAAAGTCTACAGCCAAGTCCTTGGCCAAAGTTGTCTTGCCCACCTGGCGAGGTCCCAGAATGCCAACAGCCGGACTCCATAGAAGCTGTTCAGCAATTTTGGCGCGGGTTATTCTTTCAAACATCCTTGCATTTTAGTCACGTCGTGACGAATATGCAAGGATAAATTATGTCAAGACAAGTGTTTGCCAATCAAACCAGCCAATTCAAACATCGTGATTTGATCTTTGCCAAACACGGGTTTAAGTTTGGCATCGGCGTTGATGGCGCGTTTGTTCGTGGGGTCTTGCAGGCCTTGCGCCTTGATGTAGTCCCACAACTTTTTCACCACTTCTGTGCGTGCCACTTTGTCGGTGCCAATGACGGCGGCCAAATCTGCACTGGGCGTGAGGTTGCCCACAGCCGCTTTGCGCGGTGTTTTAGCAGCTGCGGTTTTCTTAGCCGCGGCTTTTTTGGCAGGGGCTTTGGTTTTCGCGGCGGCCTTGCCCGTGGTTTTTCCCGCAGCCGTTTTAGCGCCAGCTGCATATTTCGCAGGCGTCTTGCGCGGTGGGAACTTGCTGGTGCGGGGTTCAAACTCAAACACCACTTTGTCTTCTTCAGCATTCCATGACAAGAAGGCTTTGAAAGCGCGGCGTGTGCGATTGCTGACAAACTTTTCTAACAAGTCTGTTTTGCCTGCGCTCAGCAGCTTGGCAATTTGCTCGCGTTCCACCACTTGTTGCAACACAATTTTGCCGCTCTTGAAATTACACGTGGGGGTGGGTTGCGCTTCAGTGGGCACCGATTTTTCACACACGTAATTGCTGCCGTGCTCGTGCACAGCGCCGCCGCATTTGGGACAAGCACCTAAAGAATCGCTACCGGTGAAGTCAACAATCTCACCGGTCTCTTCACTGTTTTTGTCGTTGCCAAAGTCAAATTCGAGCTTCCAGTTTTTCTCTTCTTCGTTGTACTTCAACGCAATTTCAGAAGTGAATGGCCAACCTGCTTTGGAACGGAAACCTTCCAGCGGCCCAATCTTCTTGTCGCGCAGGAATTGCTCCACTTCGGCTTGCTCGAAGGTGCGGCCCGCAGGTGTTTTGCCAAACGAAAAGCCACAGCCGGCTGCAGCGGTGTCATCGCTTGCAGCGTCTTTGCCCACACAAGCGTATCGGCGATAGTTCTCTTTCACAATGCCGCCGCAAGTGGGGCAGGGTGTGCTCAAGGTGGCGTAGTCACCGGGTATGGTGTCGCGGTCGTACTCTTTGGCCTTCTTGACGATGTGCTCGGTCATGTTGGCGATTTGTTGCATGAAGTCTTCGCGGCTGAGTTTGCCTTGCTCCATTTGCGACAGCTTGTATTCCCACTCCCCCGTGAGCTCGGGCTTGGACAACTCTTCCACGCCCAGGCCACGCAACAAGGTCATCAACTGGAACGCTTTGGCGGTTGGAATCATTTCGCGGCCATCGCGCAAAATGTATTTCTCATTGATTAAGCCCTCAATGATGGCCGCACGTGTAGCAGGTGTACCCAAACCTTTTTCTTGCATGGCCTCGCGCAACTCGTCGTCGTCGACCATCTTGCCTGCGCCTTCCATGGCACCCAGCAAGGTGGCTTCTGAATAGCGGGCAGGCGGACGTGTTTTGAGGGGCTTGCTTTCAACTGAGCCCACACCCACTTGCTCACCTGGCGCTACGGCCACCAAGTTTTGTCCTTTGTCACCTTCTTTGGCATCGTCCACCTCGTCGGCCGCTTCTTTGCCGTAAATGGCCAACCAACCGGGCTTGACCAAAACTTTGCCCTCGGTTTTGAAGCTGTGTCCTGCTGCCGTGCTGATACGCGTGGTCACCATGTACTCGGCACTGGGGAAAAACACCGCCATAAAGCGACGCACCACCAGGTCATACAACTTTTGCTCCGCATCAGACAAGCCAGAAGGGGCCTGCAAGGTGGGAATGATCGCAAAGTGATCGCTGACCTTGGCATTGTCAAAAATGCGCTTAGAGGGCTTGATATAGCCGTTGTTGAGCGCCGTGAGGGCATGGGGTGCCAAATGCTTCATGCCACTGTCGGCCAACATGTTGAAGGTGTCCTTGGCCACCGGCAAGTAGTCTTCAGGCAATGCACGTGAATCGGTACGCGGGTAGGTGAGGGCCTTGTGGCGCTCGTACAAAGACTGCGCCAGCGACAAGGTGGTTTTGGCAGAGAAGCCGAACTTGCCGTTGGCTTCGCGCTGCAAAGAGGTCAAGTCAAACAACTGGGGGCTGGCCTGAGAGGTGGGCTTGGCCTCTTCTGTGACGCTGGCTTTGGCGCCTTTGACGGCCTGCACAATGGCTTGCGCCTCTGCCGCAGTCCACACACGATCGGCCTTTTTCTCTGCGTCCTCGGCATCTTTTTTCCATGCGGTGTTGAACCACTTACCTGGGTAGGTGCCTGCGGCGGCATCGAACTGCGCATGCACCTCCCAATAATCGCGGCTAATGAACTGGCGAATTTGCTCTTCGCGCACCACCACCACTGCCAAGGTGGGCGTTTGTACGCGGCCCACCGTGGTTAAAAAGAAGCCGCCATCGCGCGAATTGAAAGCGGTCATGGCACGGGTGCCATTGATGCCCACCAGCCAATCGGCCTCAGAACGGCTGCGCGCCGCATCGGCCAAGCCTTGCATTTGTTGGTTAGAGCGCAGCTTATCAAAACCGTCGCGAATGGCTTGCGGCGTCATGCTTTGCAACCAGAGGCGCTGAACGGGCTTGCCCAAAGGAATGGTCTGCCCCGCCTTTTGCGTGCCGGCATATTGTTCAATTAACCGAAAGATGAGCTCGCCCTCACGCCCCGCATCGCAGGCGTTGATCAAGGCGTTCACGTCTTTGCGCTTGGCTTGCTTCACCACCGCGTTCAGGCGCGTTTTGGTTTTGTCGACCGGCTTTAAGTCGAAGTAGGGCGGAATGACGGGCAAATGGGCAAAGCTCCACTTGCCGCGTTTCACGTCAAATTTCTCCGGGGCCTGGATTTCCACCAAGTGGCCCACGGCGCTGGTGACCACATAGGTTTCACTCTCAAAGTGGTCCTCGTGTTTCTCAAATTTACCTGCGATCGGCGTTAATGCGCGAACGATATCTTGAGCCACTGAAGGCTTCTCTGCAATTACCAATGTTTTCATCTCATACAATCCGGTCTCGCGTGCGCGCATGCGCACGTGTACACACACGGGCACGCGCACACGCGCGCCCACATGTTTTCACAATAACAAATTTTTCACGCCGTGGTCAAAAAAACTCATCTGTCGACAAAATCAAGTTTGAAGCCCGCTGCCAAGGTCAAGTCATTGACCTCTCCTGCGGCAGGCCGTCGGGTGCAGGTGCGTCGCTCTGGTGTGCACGGCAAAGGTGTATTTGCACTCATCGACATTGCAGAAGGCGAGACCTTGTATGAGTATGTGGGCGAGATCATCAGCTGGGATGAAGCGCAAGACCGCCACCCACACGACCCCGCAGACCCCAACCACACCTTCTATTTCCATGTGAACGAAGACAGGGTCATTGACGCTTTGCACGGCGGCAACTCCTCGAGGTGGATCAATCACAGCTGCAACCCCAACTGCGAAGCCGATGAAGAAAATGACCGCATCTACATCAAGGCCCTGCGCAACATCAAGGCGGGTGAAGAGCTCAATTACGACTATGGCTTGATCATTGACGAGCCCTACACCCCTCAACTGAAGGCGGAATACCCCTGCTGGTGTGGCAGTGCCAATTGCCGCAAAACTTTGCTGGCCCCCAAACGCAGACCCGCCACACCCAAGATT
>CALAGS010000111.1 GCA_937891665.1 uncultured Burkholderiales bacterium
TTTCCATATAAGCACGGTTCACTGAACTGCGCGCTTTAGGTGTTTCTTCTTGGGCAATCAAGCCAGAGTCAGTGCCGCCTGGTTGGCCTTCCACATTGATCTTGCCCACGTCCGTGGCTTGTTGCGCCAACAAGATGGGCGAGGCAAAAGCCATGCTGATGAGCAAGGCAAGTTGGGTTGGCTTAAATTTTTTCATAAAAACTCCTAGTAAAAAAATTAATTGAGAGGAACAAAATCAAGGGTGACGGTAAATTTGTGTTGCGATTGAGAGGCCCAACTGCCTTCAGGCCAAGGCGCATAAGTGGTGCGACGCAGTGTTGACAAAGCAGCGTTGTCCAAAATGATGGAGTTGCTCGACTCTTCAATGCCCGCATCTTGCAGCGCACCGTTTCGAGCCAATACAAACCAAAGTTTCACTTTGCCAGAAGGGCGTTGCAGGCTTGCTTCTCTGCCCGTGGGGTAGCGCTTGTTGGCATTGAGTGTTGCCCGCACGCTAACGATGTAATTGTTTTCTAAGCTAACTGAAACTGGCGGCTGCACTGCCAGCTTTGGTGCTTCTTGAACAGGGGTTGCAGTCGGCAAGCTCGGTGTGGTTGTAGGTGTGGTTGTAGGTGTGGTTGTAGGTGTGGTTGTAGGTGTGGGGATGGGCCGCGGTGATTCGGCAGCAGCAGTTACTTCTCTAGCAGGTTCTATGGGTGCAGGCGTGATTGGCGCATCAGGCATCGCCAGCATTTTGGGCTTGGGTTCAGGCTGTTTGACCTGAGGCGGAGGCGTTTTAGGTGGAGGCTGAAGCAAGGGCTCAATCAGCGTTGTGGTCAGTTCCATGGCCTCTTGCGCCAACATCTCGGCAGGTCCTTTAATGGCTTGTGCCATTGAAAATACAAAGAAGACCAACAGCAATGACCCCAAACTTGAAAGTTTGTGACGCTCTTGGTTCAACCTGTCAATGAGTAGCATCATTGACGCTCACGCGCAGCAAGAGAGACCTTGCCTAAACCTGATTTTTTGATTTCGTCCATGACGTCAATCAAGGTTTGAACTTCTGCGCCCTTATCGCTGTTTACGATCACGGCAATTTGTTCCGCATTGCCAGCTTTTTTCTTAACTGCAACCGACAAATCTTTGAGCTCAACATCTTTGCCATCGACCTGAATGACATTCTCTTTTCCCAGAGTGACAACAACTTGCACATCTTTGGTTC
>CALAGS010000112.1 GCA_937891665.1 uncultured Burkholderiales bacterium
TCTGGCGCAGCCTTGGCAGCGATGCCTGCGCCCACTGTACCGCCAGCACCGCCCCTGTTGTCAATGATCAGTTGCTTGCCCGTGAGTTTAGAAAAAATGGCCGACAAGGGACGGGCAAATGCATCTGTGCCGCCGCCCGCAGGGAAGGGAACAACGAGGTTGACAGGTTTTGAAGGCCATGTGGCTTGTGCCCAAGCAGGCAAAGTGGCCGCCAGTGAAGTGCCCGCCGCCCATTGCAAGAGGTTTCTGCGTTGGATTTGAGTTTCAGAATTTTCCATTTTTGTCTCCTTTGATTAACTTTTTGATTGAATCACTGTCTCATTTTATAGATGGTAAGTGCCGTCAAAGCTTGCTCGGCTTGTTGACCGCAAAATACAGGAATATGCCAGCCAAAATCATGGGCACGCACAACCACTGCCCCATGCTGAGCCCTAGGGACAACAGCCCTAAATGTGCATCGGGTTCGCGAAAGAATTCAGCTACAAACCTAAAAAAACCATAGCCCATTAAGAACACCGCAGACACTTGGCCGATGGGGCGGTCTTTGCGGGCAAAAAACCAAAGTACTGCAAAAAGCAGCAGGCCTTCTAACAAAAACTGGTAAAGCTGAGAGGGGTGACGCGGAAACTCTCCGGCTCCTCTGAAAATCATGCCCCAAGGCAACTCTGGATCGGCTTGGCGCCCCCAAAGTTCGCCATTGATGAAGTTACCGATTCGGCCAGCGGCCAAGCCTGTGGGCACGCAAGGCGCCACAAAATCCATGACTTGGAAAAAGGGTCGGTGGCGGGTTTTGGCAAACCAAACCATCGATGCCATCACCCCCAGCAAGCCGCCATGAAAACTCATTCCCCCCTGCCACACATAGGCTATTTCTAGGGGGTGGGCCATGTAATAAGCGGGCTGGTAAAACAAACAATAGCCAATGCGGCCACCTAAAACCACGCCCATGACACCAGCAAACAAAATGTCTTCGACATCCCTAAATTGCCAATGGGAGAGACGTGCGTATGGGAGGTGGGTCAGCCTTATGGTGGCCAGAAAGTAAAAAAGCCCAAATGCGGCCAAATAGGTCAAACCGTACCAGTGAACTGCGATAGGTCCCAGTTGCAATGCAACGGGGTCAATTTGAGGGTGTATCAACATGGGCTCCGATTGTGCACCCATCGATGCCCAAATGCACAGAGTGCTAGCCCTTAGTTTCTCCGGTGTTTTGTTTGGGGATTCCTGGATGGGGTGGGTTCATGGGCGTGCTGTCTGGGATGGGTGAGGGGTATGGGGGGCTCCTCATGCTGGGGTACCAGAAATCGTCACCCCCCATACCCCTCACCCATCCCAGACAACGGCCCATGAACTTTCTGATGGAGGGTCTATTAGAATAGGCACAAAATTCAATACGCCCTTCTTAAAGTGACAACATGACAGACAAAATCATCCCTATTCACCCTGCC
>CALAGS010000113.1 GCA_937891665.1 uncultured Burkholderiales bacterium
CAGGCATTGTGTGTGTCGCCCGCCAAAACAACCAAGCGCTTTTTCAGCTGTGCAGATGTCGACAAGAGAATTTCACGAGCAGCTGGATATCCGTCCCAAGCGTCCAAGTTGTAACCCAGTTTGGGTTGGTTCAACAAGGCTGTTTCTGTTGCTGTGATGGGAAAGCCTTGCGCTTGTTTTCCCTTGGCTGTGAGATAGTCTGTAATGGCTTTTTGTCCGGCCGCTTGCGCTTGTGGACTGGTGTCCGATGGATTCAAAGCTTGCAGAATGGTCAATGGAAACTCCATTCTGGCCATCAACACTTGCTGGCCAAGCACTTGCCAAGTTGCGGTTGAAGTGGCCATCTGTGTCTGCAGCCACTGAACTTGCTCTGTGCCCATCAATTGTCTTGTGGGTGATGACAAAGTTGCCAGCGCACTTGCTTGCTTCGCCGGATTGATCAAGTCGGTAATTTCGACTTGTTGATCGCGCCCAATTAAACGCGTGTCGAGCATGTGCAAGCTCAGTAAGTTACCGAAGTTAAAGCTTCTGTAAATCTTGCTCTTGTCTGCACCTGTGCGAATGGGCATCCACTCGTGATAGGCCTGCAAGGCGGCAGCTTTACGGGCTGCAAAAGGACCTTCTGTTGCAGGTGTGTGATTTTCTGCACCATCTTTGTAGGTGTCGTTTGTAAATTCATGATCGTCCCAAACTGCAATCAAGGGCTTGCTTGCATGAAACTGCTTTGAATCTGCATCAGACTTGTATTGCGCATGGCGCAAGCGGTAATCACTCAAAGTTAAAATTTCGTTGGCTGGAACAGAAGTGCGGCCTAAACTTGCCGCTTTCTCAGAGGCGTAGCCAGTTGCGGCATATTCATAAATGTAGTCGCCCAGATGAATGGCAACATCTGCATCGGAACGGGCAACTTCAGCGTACACATTGAAGAAACCTGATGGGTAATTCGAGCAGGACATCACAGCCAACTTCACATCGCTCACAGCACCAACAGGCAAGGTTTTTGTTTTGCCAATCGGAGAGTTGTGCTGGCCAGCCTGAAAGCGGTAAAAGTAGGTCTGATTGGGCAGAAGGCCTGTTGCGTCTACTTTGCATGTGTGACCAGTTTCTGAGCTGGCTTGAGCAGAACCAGAAACAAGAACCTTTGAAAACTCGAGATCAGCCGCAACCTGCCATGTGAGGTTGACAGCGTCAGACAAGCCCTGGAACTTAGCGTGTGTCCACAAAATGACGCGGTCACTCAGTGGATCACCACTGGCAACGCCATAGTCAAAGTTGACCATGGGGGATTCGCTGCTTCCGCATGCACTCAGAATGCCGCCGGTCGTTAAAACGGCAGAAATGGAACTGACTTTAATGAGAAAGTCGCGACGAGGATTGATGTGTTTCAAAGTAGCTACCTGTAATGGAATTGACAGTTGAGATCTTCCACAACTTAGATGACAAGCTTGTGAATTGCATTTAAAGAAGCCGTCAAGCTACTAATAGGAATGATCTGACTGATGCTTCACGGTCAATTCATAACAGCCAGTAATTTTAAAAATCTTTGATGTCACACGGAATTAATCTCGCTGGTGTACAAACATATTTCATGATCCATCCTATGTATGCAGCAAAGCAATTTAACCTCGCTACTTTTTGTTTGATTGCCATCATTTTGGCCACAACTCTTTTGCCCATCGTGGCAAACGCGCAGAACAACTTAACTGAATCAGCTTCCATCATTGGAGAAGCTGATCAACTGTCTTACACCCTTGGAACAAGACTGAAGTCCAATGACATGGGTGATTGGCAAAACACGGCACGCGTCAGACCCGTGATTGGGCTGCGCTACGGCAAGTGGCAACTGGGTATAGGCGATGGTCGCGCATGGCGAAATTTAGGCCAGTTTGGCAGTGAGCCAACACTCAGTTATCAATTCATGGATGAACATGATGTGAACATCGGTCTTTCTATGCGCGTTCACAACGTGAGTACGGGTGAGTCTTTTGATGTTTTCGAGGGTGGTAAAAACACTTTGAGAACACGCATCATGCTGCACCGCAAGATCAATCAACGTTGGCGATTCAATGCAGATTGGACACAAGATGTTTTGAACAGAGGGGACGGCACGACTCTCAACCTAGGATTGTCATATGCCTGGCCAGTGTTTCAGCAGAGTGAGTTGATTCTTCATGCTGACAGTACTTGGGCCACAGCAGAACATTGGCGAAATTCTGGTTCTCAATTTAAAACAGGGTCGTTAAACCTTGTTACCTCAGGTTTTCAGAAGGTCAGTGCGGGTTTAACTTTCAAGCAATCACTTTCAAGACATTGGGCTTGGTATTCTTCATTTGCAATCTCCCAACCCATTGCTGAGCTCAAAAGAATTTCAGGCTCTAACGAAATTGCATCTGGCCAGATTGGTATTTTGTATTTCAAACGCTGATCATTGACTGCATTGCCTGAGCGGGAAAAAATAAAATATCGTCATCGCTTTGAAACACGAGAGGCATAGAATTTTCACAAGTTTTCCATCCAATCGTCACTCAAAAAGCTTTGTTTTGAAAAATACATTCATTCAAGTTCTGGCCAAAGCATTGTTGCTGCTTGCCAAAGTTGCCTTGCCGGTTTTGCCCTTTATCTTTGGTTTTATATTTTTAAAACCCAAATACATTCTCAACTATCGCGCAACAATTCAGAAGTTGAAAATTCACCACAAAGCCCTTTCACAGGGACCTGTGAGAAGGTACTTTGAATCATTTTTTGCTGTGCGCTTGAATGAGGCGAGTCAAATTTCAGGTGCCTGCACCCAATGCGGCAGTTGTTGCTTGAATCAACAGTGTTTTTTCCTAGAGGCCATTCCGGAGGAAAAGTTCCAATGCGG
>CALAGS010000114.1 GCA_937891665.1 uncultured Burkholderiales bacterium
CAATTGTTTGCTGCCTATGCCAATCAGCTCAAGCCCCCCCCTAAAAAAACATTCTCCTCCCTATGAAACCCAAAGAAAGAAAACTTTGAATCAGTAGCTTGGCACTCTGCTACAAGAGTGATAACATTGTAGTAACATCATTGGAAGCTACCATGCAAGTCAACATCCGATCTTTAGGTAACTCAAAGGGCATCCTCATTCCCAAGCCCATTCTCGAGCAAACGGGATTGCAAGATGTGGCTGAGCTTCGCGTTAACAACGGCGTGATTGAAATTCGACCCGTTAAAACCAACCCCCGCGAGGGCTGGGCCTTGGACAGTCAACGCATTGCCATAGACAAAGACGACTCTCTGGTTTGGCCAGAATTTGGCAATGCCGATGACAAGGATTTGAAGTGGTAACGCCTGCCGAGTTGGCGACTGGCGAAATTTGGCTGGTTCAACTCGACCCTACAGTTGGCAGTGAAATTCAAAAAACCAGACCCTGTGTTTTGATCTCCCCGCCAGAAATGTTGCACCACTTGAGAACTGTCATTGTGGCCCCCATGACCACGGGATCACGCTCTGCTGCTTTTCGAATTCCGATTACTTTCAAGGGAAAGTCGGGCCTCATTTTGTTGGACCAAATTCGAACCTTGGACAAATCACGATTGGTCAAGCGTGAGGGAGCTGTTCACGGGGCTACACTCAAACGTACATTGATTACTTTGCAGCAGATGTTTGCGCCTGTTGCCTGAAATAATTGATACTGCACACTTCATCCTCCAAAAAAAATCATTCAAGCAAGAAATGAAACACACACACATTGGCTTAGTAGGACTGGGCGTCATGGGCGAAAACTTAGCACTCAACTTAGAGCGCAACGGTTTCAGCGTCACTGGCTTTGATTTGGACGAACACAAGTCCACCAGCTTTGCCAAACGCACAGAAGGCCTTCAAGCTTGCGCTGCCAATTCCTTGGCAGAGTTGGTGGCCAATTTGCAATTGCCCCGCCGTGTCTGGCTCATGGTTCCTGCCGGTGCGCCCGTTGATGCCGTGTTGAATGAACTTCGAACTTTGTTATCAGCCGGAGACGTGGTGATAGACGGCGGCAACACGCTTTACCGCGATACCCAACGGCGCATCGACTCTCTTGAAGGCACTGGCATCTTGTTCGTGGGCGCTGGTGTGAGTGGCGGCGAAGAAGGGGCTTTGCACGGCCCTGCTTTGATGCCTGGCGGTTCGCCAGAAGCGTGGCCCTTGGTGCGTCCGTTTTTGCAAGCCATCGCAGCCAAAGCCGACGATGGCCAAGCCTGTTGCGAATGGATGGGGCCAGGTGGTGCAGGGCACTTTGTCAAGATGGTGCACAACGGCATTGAATATGCCGACATGCAAATGATTTGCGAAGCCTATGCGCTCATGAAAAGTTTGGGCATGAACCCCGTGCAAATGAGTGCGGTTTTTCGCGAGTGGGGTCAGGGTGAACTCAGCAGTTATTTGATTGACATTACTGCCGACATTTTGGCG
>CALAGS010000115.1 GCA_937891665.1 uncultured Burkholderiales bacterium
AAATGCTTGGCCCGCAAAGCACCCCCTGCGCAAGCAGACGCCTTGTTGTGCACAGCCTTGGCTTTGTCGTGGCAAGACGAATTGGCACCCTACCCAGTTCACACCTTGGTGAACCAAGCCGTAGAAGCTGCACGCAGGCACAAAGACATGCGCGCTCAAGCGCCGTTCATCAACGCGTGCTTGCGCCGTTTTTTAAGAGAGCGCGAAGCCTTGCTGGCTCAAACCGAAGCTGACATTACGGCGCAATGGAACCATCCAACTTGGTGGGTTAAGCGCTTGCAAACCGACCATCCGCAAAAGTGGCAAGATATTTTGCAGGCCGCTCAATCGGCAGCGCCCATGACACTGCGTGTCAACGCCAAATATCACAGCGTGCAAGCTTATTTGCAGGCCTTGGAAGTTCAAGGCGTTTCTGCCAAAGCAGTGGGCGACGTGGGTGTTCAATTGGCCAAGGCGGTGCCTGTTCATCAGCTGCCTGGATTTTCAGAAGGGCATGTTTCAGTGCAAGATGCGGCGGCCCAGTTGGCGGCGCCGCTGTTACTGACAGGTTTGCAAAAATCAGAAGATCAAGCTTTGCGCTTGTTAGATGCGTGTGCGGCACCCGGTGGCAAAACAGGCCATTTGTTAGAGTTCGACCCAACAGCGCAAGTTCTGGCCTTGGATGTAGATCCAGTGCGTTGTGAAAGAATTCAGCAGAACCTAGACCGGCTCAAAGTGCATGCTCAAATCATGGCAGCCGATGCCGCCGACACCTTTGATTGGTGGGATGGGCAAAGTTTTGATGGCATTTTGTTGGACGCCCCTTGCACGGCTTCGGGCATTGGCCGCCGTCACCCCGATGTGCGCTGGTTGCGCCGCGAGACCGATGTACCGCAATTGGCAGCCATTCAAGCCAAGCTTCTCAAGGCGCTGTGGCCTTTGGTCAAGCCTGGGGGCAGATTGCTTTATTGCACCTGCTCGGTTTTCAAGGCCGAGGGCGAAACTCAAATCCAAACGTTTGTTCAGCACAACACTGATGCCCTGATCTTGCCCTCTCCGGGCCATTTAACACCCTCTGGTACCCCTTCTGACGCCAGTCTCCGCGACAATGGCATGGGTGAACATGACGGTTTTTATTACGCAC
This sequence comes from uncultured Burkholderiales bacterium, assembly GCA_937891665.1. Classification (GTDB taxonomy): domain Bacteria; phylum Pseudomonadota; class Gammaproteobacteria; order Burkholderiales; family Burkholderiaceae_C; genus Limnohabitans_A. Next base: position 1,124 of record CALAGS010000115.1, read on the forward strand.
TGTTGGAAAAGCGTTCAACTTAAGTTGAATGGCATGGGGCGCACAGGTCTTTGGCTTCGTGCGCTTTGTTTCGGCGTATTTTTTGGGGCGGCATTTGTATTGCCCGCGCATGCCCAAAGCTCTAGCAACTCGCAGGTCGAAGTCTCGCAATTGCGACTTGAGCGGTCAGAGGGTGCCTTGCTGCTTCAAAGTACCTTGCGCTTAGACCTCAGCAGCACCATCGAAGATGCCTTGCAAAAAGGCATGCCCATTTATTTTGTGACCGAAGTAGACCTTTCGCGCGATCGTTGGTATTGGTATGACAAAAAAATTGGCTTGATTGCACGGCATTACCGCTTGGCCTACCAACCCCTCACCCGCATGTGGCGTTTGAATGTGTCGCGCGACCCTATTGGGGGAGCGGGCTTGGCCAACAGCTTGTCGCAAACATTTGAAACCTTGCCAGAAGCCTTGGCGGCCATTCGCAGAACAGTGAATTGGAAATTGGCCGATGTCGCTGACCTAGACAGTGACAACAAATACACCTTGAATTTCAAATTTCGTTTGGACGTGTCGCAATTGCCAAGGCCCTTCCAAATGATGGCAGGTAGCCAATCGGAATGGAATGTGAGCACTCAAAAAACCCTTCGTCTGTCTTCTGATTTAGGACGTTAACGGTATCTGTCACCGCAAGCTTTCATCATGAAACGGAACCAACAAGATCGAATTGCCACTGGCACACAAGCCTCCAAAACGGTCAGGTGGGTCGTGGGCATTGGCGTCACCATTTTGTTGACCATCGGTTTAGGTCTGTTGGTACTTTTAACGCAAGCCACCAGCAACCGAGCGCTCTACGATCGCAATTACGAACGCCTTTACATGGTCAACACCATTGTGGCGGTGCTCTTGTTATTGGGGCTGGTCTGGGGTTTAACCCGCTTGATCATTCGCTTGCGCCAAGGCCAATTTGGCTCCCGCTTGTTGGTTAAATTGGCGGCCATTTTTGCGCTTGTGGGCTTGGTGCCGGGCGTGTTGATTTATGTGGTGTCCTATCAGTTCGTGTCGCGTTCCATTGAGAGTTGGTTTGATGTGAAAGTAGAGGGGGCTTTGGTGGCTGGCTTGAACTTGGGCCGCGCCACCTTGGACACACTGTCTGGCGATCTGGCCAAACAATCTCGCGTGGCGGCGCAGCAGTTGGTCGATGTGCAAGAAGCCAGCGCTGCGATCACCCTAGACCGCGTTCGCTCCCAAATGGACGCCAACGACGCTGTCCTTTGGTCCCTTGATGGCCGTTTGATTGCCTCTGCGGGTCAATCTCGCTTTGCCATTCGCCCCGAACGGCCTACCGCGGCGCAGTTCAAACAAGTGCGCAGCAAACTCAGCGTCGAAATTGTGGAGGGGCTGGACGAAACAGTGGGAGCGCCCACCGGACGCATCAAAGTTCTGACGCTGGTGCCGCAAAATAGCCTCAGTTTGCGCGATGACCCCTGGGTTTTGCAAATTTCGCAAGAACTGCCCGCTACCTTGGTGGCCAACGCTTTGGATGTTCAATTGGCCAACCGTGAGTACCAAGAGCGTGCCTTGGCCCGCGATGGCTTGCGCAAAATGTACATTGGTACGCTGACCCTGAGCCTCATCATGGCGGTACTGGCCGCTGTTTTATTGGCCGTGTTGTTGGGCAATCAATTGGCCCGGCCCTTGTTGTTGTTGGCACACGGTATGCGGCAGGTGGCTGCAGGCGACTTAAGTCCCAAATACACCCTGCAAGGCAAGGACGAATTGGGTGGTTTAACCCGCTCATTCGCAGAAATGACGCAGCAACTCTCTGATGCACGAAGCGCCGTAGAGCGCAGTTTGACGCAACTCGGTGCAGCCAGAGAAAACCTTCAAACTATTCTAGACAACCTGACCGCTGGCGTGATTGTGTTGAATGCCCGAGGTGCCATTCAGTCTTCCAACCCGGGTGCCACCCGTATTTTGAAAGTACCTTTGGCTGCCCACGCCAAGGCCTCGTTTTTGAGCTTGCCCAATTTGCAACATTTTGCGTCGGGTGTTCAAGAGCAGTTCGAATTGCTGTCGGCCGACAAAGACCGCCATGAACTCGACCATTGGCAAAAGTCATTTGAGATTCATGCGTCTGGCCAAGGCTTGGAAGCCACCTCCGTCACCCTGGTGGCGCGCGGCGCTATTCTGCCCGACGGAATGCGCCTCTTGGTGTTCGATGATATTTCTGAAATTGTGTCGGCCCAACGCTCGCAGGCTTGGGGCGAGGTGGCGCGCCGGTTGGCGCATGAAATTAAGAACCCCCTCACACCCATTCAGTTATCGGCCGAGCGTTTAGAGCGAAAGCTCGATGGCAAATTGGAAGAGGCCGATCAGACAGTGTTGTCCAAATCGGTCAAGACCATTGTGGAGCAAGTGGCCGCCATGAAGCGGCTGGTCAATGAGTTCCGTGATTACGCCCGGCTGCCCTCGGCAGAACTTAAACCGCTGGATTTGAACCAATTGATCATGGATGTCATGGGGCTCTACGCGCCAGAGCCTTCAGAGCGAAGCTTGCGCGCCCAAGTGCAGACAGATCTAGACCCCACCTTGCCGCTCATAGAAGGCGATGCCCAGCAACTGCGCCAAGTGGTTCACAACTTAATCCAAAACGCTCAAGACGCCAGCGATCCGCAAACCCATGTGATGCTGGTCACCCGCTGGAGTCCGGCGCGCAAGCGCGTCAAGTTAACGGTGCTGGACGAAGGTCCAGGTTTTGCGCCCAATATATTGCAGCGGGCGTTTGAGCCCTATGTGACGACCAAGACCAAAGGCACCGGTTTGG
>CALAGS010000116.1 GCA_937891665.1 uncultured Burkholderiales bacterium
AAATTGATTTAAGCTTTATTGACCCAAACTTTGCTGCGTTCCCACAAAGCAGTTGCTAATTCAGAATTTCGCCCCAACTCTGCCGGTTGTATCGGTTTAGAGTCTGCATAGTACAGGCCTGATTCTTGTTGGGGTGCATGCATCGCGCAGTGCAAAGTTGTCAGAGCACCTTCCTCTGGCGTTAGAAAACCACGAAGTCTTAATAATGGTCGGACCCAATCAGGAACAGATCGCCAAATTTCGGTGTCAACAACGCCAGGATGCAAAGAGTATGTCGAAACCGAAGTTCCTTGAAGCCGCTTTGCCAGTTCTGCACTAAAAAGTAAATTAGCTAATTTTGAAACCGCATACTCGCGAATACCTGTCCACGAACTTGTAGGCCGACACAAGGCATCCCAGTCAATACTTGCTGCTCGCTTATGGGCTCGGCTTGATACGGTGACGATACGTGAAAGACCTGACGATTGCATTTTTTCTAGCAGCAATTGAGTCAGCAAAAAGTGTCCTAAGTGATTAACGCCAAACGTCATCTCGAATCCATCTTTGGTTAAACCTCTCAGACCAGCCACCCCTGCGTTATTGACGAGAAGGTGCAAGGGCAAATTGAGTTGGAGAAAAAGTCTCGCACACTCGCGAACTGAGGCAAAGCTTGCTAAATCTAAAGGAAGAAATATGGCCTGTTCATCAACCGCTAGAGAATTGATGTGATTCAAGACTGGTTGAGTTCTTTCAAGTGAACGACCTGCAATAACGACTTTAAAACCCTTTTTAGCCAGTTCAATGGCCGTAATGCGTCCAATTCCAACATTACCCCCAGTAATCAGTGCTACCTGGCCGTGAATATAAAACTCGTTGTTCATTGCGGGAGAATTTCTAGTTCAATTGAGAGAATTCAATTTGTTTGAAGCTATCAATCCAAATGTCATCAATCATGCGAAGCTTGACGGGATCGAAACTTTTCATTTTTTCCCAATAGCGACCAGAGGGAACGAGGTAGCCTAAATTCTTTTCAGCAGTGAGCGCCATGCTGACCTTTTGTGCATCGATCAAATGATTTTGAGTAGATAGTAATTTTTCATGGCTAAAAGATTGCTGCAAGTCTGAATTTCTTAGCCGAGGAAATGTCAACCTAGATTCTGGTAGGGAAGACATGTTCAAAACAGCGCAATTTTCCTTGTTTGCAAGTGCCATTAACCTGTTTGATTTTGCCTCCAAAGACTGAAGCGTCATGTCGTTTCGCAAGGGATCAGCAGATCCACTCCCATAGAAGTGACTCGTCTTTCCATTTTCAGTAGAGTAAACCATGTCACAGCCTATATAAGCAATGATGTCTGGCTGAAGAGCGCCGAGGGCCCAATACCCTGCAGTGAATGCCATCGTTCCACCCGCATAAATAAAGCCGCCAAAATTATTTTGATGAAGAACAAATTCATTCGCAGTAATAAATTTTTGATGAGTATCAACTGGCAATTGCGGACGGCGATCAATAGGAAAATCTTCGGGAAATATTAGATAGTTCCAGTCAGGAATTACTTGCCATGCATTATTGATGGCGACACAGCTTGTAAAAAATGAAAGGTCCCACTGCTTGACGGCAGTGACATCTGGCGCACTGCCAAAGATTAAAACAATGTTTAAATCTCGCATTTTTTTATGTGTCGAAATGAACGGAAGCAAAGAAAGCATTGCTTAATCAGC
>CALAGS010000117.1 GCA_937891665.1 uncultured Burkholderiales bacterium
AACTCACAAGCCATGCCAGAGCAGCGCTACATCGATGCCTTGTTGGCAGATTTAGAAACCAGTTTGCCATTGGTTTGGGGGCGCCCTGTTCACAGCGTTTTCATTGGCGGGGGCACGCCCAGTTTATTTACACCGAGCAGCATCGATCGATTGATCAGTGGCATCAGGGCCCGATTGCCTTTGGAAGCAGAAGCTGAAATTACACTGGAAGCCAACCCGGGTACCTTTGAAAAAGATCGCTTTAAAGCCTTTCGTGCCGCCGGTGTCACGCGTTTGTCCATCGGCGTGCAGAGTTTCAATGACGGGCATTTAAAGGCGCTTGGCCGCGTTCACAACCGTGATCAGGCTATGGCTGCCGTTGAAGAAGCGCAGTCTGCTTTTGAAACCTTCAACTTGGATTTGATGTATGCCCTGCCGGGTCAAACTTTGAGCGATCTGACGCAAGATGTTCAAACAGCTTTGAGTTTCAAGCCACCTCACATTTCCATTTATCACCTTACCATCGAGCCCAACACCCTGTTTGCCAAACATCCGCCCGTGTTACCCGAAGACGACGATGCCTACGCCATGATGGACTTGATCACTGAAATGACGGGCGCCGAGGGTCTGCAAAGGTATGAGGTGTCTGCCTATGCCAAGCCAGGCCACAAATGTTGGCACAACCTCAACTATTGGCAGTTTGGCGATTATTTGGGCATTGGGGCTGGCGCGCACAGCAAGCTGAGTTTTGCGCATCGCATTAACCGACAAGTCCGCTTTCGAGAGCCGCAGCTTTACATGACACAAGCCCTAAAAGGTGAGCCTGCCACGCAGCATGAAGAAGTGTCGCGCGAAGAATTGCCCTTCGAGTACATGCTGAATGCCTTGCGTTTGAAGGAGGGCTTTAGTTTGGCCGATTACATGGCCCGAACCGGATTGGCCATGACCTCTATTCAGAAGGGCTTGGCACAGGCTGAAGCCAAGGGCTTGCTAGTTAGAGATTTGGCCAAAGTTTGGCCGACTGAAAAGGGGTTTGATTTTTTAAGCGATCTGCAAGAATTATTTTTAGCAGAACGATAAAAAGTGCGCCATCAACAAGGCGCAGTTTTTTTCAGGCGGCTGAAGAAATGGCCGAATTCATTTTCTTGCCAAAGTCACGGAACATGGCGATGGTTTGATCGGTCGGAATGAGGTACTTGGCGCGCTTGTCTTCAGGTTGGTTGAAGGTTTTCAACAGATCTTTTTGACGCAAACGCGTGATGCGCTTGTGCAAGGTGGCAGGCGAACCTAAGTGGGTGAGGCCAATGGCTTCTCGGACAGTCATGACACGGTTTTCAAACCAATTTAGCGCAATTTCTTCAAGCAGTGCTTTTTCATTGGCGTCTAAATTTGGCCCGTCTGGTAATGCTTGAACAGACTTGGCCAATTGCAGAAACCGCATGTAGGCATTTGCACTGGCTGATTTACATTGAGAATTCATGTCGACATTCTATGAGCAGAATTCAAAAACTTGTTTGAATTTATGTAAATCTTCAGAGATTTTTTCACGCTGAATGAAGCAGTTCCCACAGGCGGAACGGTGTCATGGGCATTTGCAACTTGAGTGCTTTATTGGCATTGCCATTTCTGGCCATGGCGTCTGCTACGGCATTCACCACGCAAGGTGTTGCGCCAATGGTGCCCAACTCGCCCACGCCTTTGACGCCCAAAACGTTGTTGGTGCTGGGAACTGTTTGGTTGGTGAATGTATGAAACATTTGCGGCATGATGTCTGCGCGGGGTGCCGCATAGTCCATCAAACTGCCAGTGAGCAATTGACCGCTTTCTGGGTCGTAGACCAAGCCCTCTAACAGGGCTTGTCCCATGCCTTGTACGGCGCCGCCGTCAAGCTGCCCCTCGACAATCATGGGGTTCACAATGCGGCCTGCATCGTTCATCGAGGTGTAAGACACCACTTTGGTTTCGCCCGTGGCAGGGTTGAGCTCGACTTCGCAAATATGACACCCGTTGGGCCAAGTGGGGCCACTGGCGGTGGTGCTCGATTGCATTTCAATGCGCGCATCAGGTTGGCGCTTGGCCAAGTCTGCCAGTGAAATTTTCAGGTCGGTTCCCTTGACGCTGAATGTACCGCCTTGATAGGCTAGATCTGACGCAGATGCTTCTAAAGCCTGGCCAGCCAATTCTCGGGCTTTGTCCAAAGTTTTCTCGGCACCCACGCGCATGGCTGAACCGCCGGTGAAAAGCGACCTAGAGCCCGCACTGCCAAAGCCGTTGGCGCGGTCGGTATCGCCCAAAATGACGCGCACTTGCGAAATGTCAACGCCAAACACATCGACCACCAATTGGGCAAGTGAGGTGGCAATGCCCTGTCCCATGGCATTGACGGCAGAGGTTACTTCAATCATGCCATCGGCCAAAATTTGGACCTGCACGTTTTCTTCTAGCGCGTTGCCGCCTGTCCACTCCAAAAAGGTGGCAATGCCCAAACCACGCCATAAGCCTTTGGCCTTGGAGTCCGCTTCCCGGCGGGCAAAGCCATGCCAGTCGGCCTTGTCCAAAGCCCCGTCCATGATCATCTCAAAGGCGCCGGTGTCGTAGACCTGGCCCATTGGATTCTTGTAGGGCATTTGTTCGGGCTTGATGAAATTTTTGCGTCGCAGTTGCACGCGGTCAATGCCGCTTACGCGTGCAGCTTCGTCTAACAAACGCTCCATGTTGTAAATGGCTTCAGGGCGACCTGCACCGCGGTAAGCGCCGGTACTTGCGGTATTGGTCATCACGCCCGTGAAATGGTAGTCAATGGTTTGAATGTCGTAGACGCTGCTTTGCACCCAAGGGCCAATGAGCATTTGGATGGCCAAACCGGTCATGGTGGGGTAGGCCCCCACATTGGCCAAAGTTTCGATGCGCAAACCCAAAATTTTGCCGTCTTGGGCCAAGGCCAAAGATGCTTTGGTTTGAATGTCGCGGCCATGGGCGCTACTCAAAAATTCTTCGCTGCGGTCGGCAATCCATTTCACAGGCCGAGCCAAAGTGTGGGCGCAAAAAGCCGTCACCACGTCTTCTGCATAGGCGCCTGTCTTCATGCCAAAACCACCGCCCACATCGCCCACAAGGACACGGACATTTTCTTTGTCAATGCCGATCAGATCGGAAACTGTGGTTCGAACGCCAGTTGGCATTTGACTGCTCATGCGAATGGTCAGTCGACCGTTTTCAGGGTAGGCCAACACGCTTCGGGGTTCAATGGCCAGTGCGGCCACGCGTTGGTTCACAATGTCCAAATGAATCACATGTGCGGCTTGCGCAAAGGCCGCTTGGGTGGCCGTGATGTCGCCATAGCGAGTTTCTGCAACGCGGTTGTCTGGCGCGTCTGTGAACAAAGGGGCATTGGGTGCCAATGCATCTGCCAAGGTGCTTGCGCTTTGCAAGGGGTCAAACTCAATCTGAATGGCCTCAGTCGCATTGCGCGCGTTTTCTTCAGTATCAGCCACAACCGCCACAATAGGTTCGCCTACAAATCGAACGGTGTCTGTGGCCAGGGGGTAGCGTGTCGTGCAAGACAAGGGGCTGCCGTCTGCCCGTTTGAAGTTCATGGGACGCGCCATGGGCTTGACGCCTGCCGCCAAGAGGTCTTGACCTGTTATGAGGCCATAGACGCCCGGCATGGCCTTGGCAGCAGTGGTGTCAAGGCGGGTAATTTTGGCGTGTGGATAGGGGGATCGAAGGAAAACCAAATAAGACTGACCAGGCAGGGTGACGTCGTTGGTGTACTGACCTGCGCCTAGAAGCAGCTGCTGGTCTTCGAGACGTTTAACCGATTTGCCGCTGCCAAAGCGGGTGGTCTCAGGGGATGATTCTAAAGATGAGGTGGCTAAAGCTTGGTTCACAGACAGGTTCTCCTTCAGACGCAGTGTAGCTTTGAAGTGTATTTTTTGCTTAAGATGGCAAAAATGGCTCACGCCGAGTTGCCCCATGGGTGACACTTAGGTACGATGGTGACAAATTGACGAAGTGAGGTTTGCTATGGACAATTTTTTCCTGTTGGTTATTGCTGTCCTTTTTATCCTTTTGGCAGGTTTTCTGATTTTCTATTTTCAGACCCAGCAAAGTTTTCAAGAAATTACTGAAAAGCTAGAAGAAATTCAGCATCCTCACGGCAGCATGCTTTCTTCTGAGACACTTAAACGCGAGTTAGCGCTGCACCACGACAAGCTGGTCTTGCTTGAGGCGGACATCTCTAAAAATAAACGTGAGTCCTTGCTAGAAGAAGAATTAAAGATGTTTGATGTCGCCAGGCATCAAATTAAGGCCAGCATTGCCGGCCTCAAATCCAGTGGTGAATGGATAGGGCTGCCCTTTGAGTATGAGTGGACTGAAATGTTAGATCGATTGCCCAATGTGCTGAGCTTGTACCGAAAGGCTGAAGCCGATAAGCGGGCCAAAGAACTTGAACAAGATCAAGGCGCAACGCCTGCCAACTAAGACAGAGCGTTAAAATGAAGGGCAAAGTCATTTTTGCTCTTTTTTTTGCTCATTTTTTTTGACTTCTATCAATTCTGGATGGGTATCTTCTGCGATCATTCAGGCACATGTTCAGCGTTTCCAATCTTTGTTGCTCCCGCGGTGAAAAACGTCTGTTTTCAGGTGTCTCCTTTTTATTGCAAGCCGGTGAGTATTTGCATCTGGAGGGCGACAATGGGGTTGGGAAAACCAGCTTGCTAAGGCTAGCTTGCGGATTAAGCCCCCTTGAAGAGGGCGAGATTTGCTGGCAAGGCCAGCCAGTTTCCGAAAATTCAGATGAATTTAGAGCCAATCTGGCCTATCTAGGGCACCAATTGGCCCTCAAAGAAGACCTGAGCCCCCTAGAAAATCTGCTCTCCCATGCTGCTGTAGCTGGGCGACAGTTGTCTTTGACCGATGCCAAGGCAGCCTTGGCTCGGTTGGGCCTCAGGGGGCGGGAACATTTGCCTGTTCGGGTTTTGTCTCAAGGTCAAAAGCGCCGAACGGCTTTGGCGCGCCTGGTGGTCAGCACCGCCAAGTTGTGGATCTTAGACGAGCCGTTTGTAGCATTGGACCCCGCAGCCCAAAATGCGCTGTCTGAAGTCATCAACGCCCACCTGAGCAGTCAGGGTATGGTGCTTTTAACCAGCCACCAAGCGGTTTCACTGGCCGGCCAAGGCCGCACCTACAGGCTAAGTGCATGAGTGCTTTTGTTGCCATCGTGAAGCGCGACCTGACTTTGGCCTTAAGGCGCAAAAATGAGGTGATTACTTCCGTGTTTTTCTTTGTCGTGGTGGCGGCGCTTTTCCCCCTAGGCATTGGCCCTGAAATGAACACGCTTCGATTGGTAGCCCCAGGTATCTTGTGGGTGGGGGCTTTGTTGGCCAGCATGCTGTCTTTGAGCCGCATGTTTGCCACTGATTACGCAGATGGCACCTTGGAGCAAATGGCCTTATCGCCCAACAGTTTATCTTTGATGGTTGCCGCCAAAATCTTGGCGCACTGGTTACTCTCTGGCTTGCCTTTGGTTTTATTGGCGCCTATTTTGGGCTTGCAATTTGACCTTTCTACTAACGCACTTTGGGTTTTAACTTTGAGTTTGCTTTTGGGTACGCCGGTGCTTTCCTTGATTGGCGCAGTGGGCGCTGCCCTCACTTTGGGTGTGCGCGGCGGCGATGTGCTGTTGTCTTTGTTGGTTTTGCCTTTGTATGTGCCCGCGCTGGTGTTTGGCGCTGGCGCAGTTCAAGCAGAAATCAGTGGCTTGGGTGCTTCTGCCCATTTGTCGGTGTTGGCTGCTCTCGTTTTGGTGGCGGCCGTGTTCAGTCCTTGGGCGAGTGCGGCATCGCTTCGCATTGCAATTGAATCTTAAGAATTCAATCAAACAATGATTCAAAAACTATTTTTTTACGCATCTCCCCAAAACTTTTACCCTTTGGCTGGAAAGCTTTGGCCCGTGTTTGCTTGTCTGGCAACAGGCCTCACAGTTTGGGGTCTGTGGCTTGGTATGTTTGTGGCGCCCGCTGATTTTCAGCAGGGCCAGGGCTATCGCATTATTTTTGTTCATGTGCCGGTTTCATGGATGTCCATGGTCATTTATTTGGCCATGGCTTTTTGGGCTTTGCTGGGCCTGACTTTCAACACACGCCTGTCGGGCATGATGACCAAAGCCTTGGCGCCTACCGGTGCCATTTGTGCGTTCTTGTCGCTTTGGACGGGTGCACTTTGGGGCAAGCCCATGTGGGGTACTTGGTGGGTGTGGGATGCACGTCTCACCTCAGAGCTTATTTTGTTCTTTTTGTATTTGGGCCATATTGCCCTGACCAACGCCATTGACGATCCTCGACGCGCCGACAAAGCGGGTGGTATCTTGGCTTTAGTGGGTGCACTCAACGTACCTGTCATTTACTTTTCTGTGAAGTGGTGGAACACCTTGCACCAAGGTGCCTCGGTGTCACTGACCAAGGGGTCTAGCATGGCTCAGGTTATGCTTGAAGCCATGCTGATCATGGGCGTTGCGTTTTGGATGTATGCAGTGGCCATGGCCCTTTACCGAGTGCGCAGCATTATTTTGGTTCGCGAGAGACATGCACAATGGGTGGCCGAACTGCCTGAGGTTAAAGCTCAAATGATGAAGAACACTGCTGGAGGTGCCAACGCATGATTTGGAGCAGCTGGACTGAATTTTGGGCCATGGGTGGCTATGGTCTTTATGTTTGGGGTAGTTTCGGAGTGACTGCATTGTGTGTGGCTTTGGAAATGATCTGGGTCAAACATGCGCGTGCTCAAGCCCTGGCCCAAATAAGCGACGAATTGGTTGCAAAAACGAACAGCAAGGAGTGGTCCTGATGAAACCTAGACATCAACGATTTTTATTGATTGCCGCTGGTGTATCCGCATTGGCCATAGCGGGTGCTTTTGTTTTGAATGCTTTTCAAAGCAACTTGGTGTTCTTCTTTACCCCCACGCAAGTTTACAAAGGCGAGGCGCCCAAGGGCAAAGCGTTCCGTGTGGGCGGTATGGTCAAAGAAGGTAGCTTAATCAAAGACGGCGAGAACGTTAAGTTTGTCGTCACCGACTTTGCCCACGAAGTGCCTGTCGCCTACAAGGGTATATTGCCCGACTTGTTCAAAGAGGGTAAGGGTGTTGTGGCGCAAGGCAAATTGTCGGATGGTCAATTGTTCTCGGCCGCCGAGGTTTTGGCCAAGCACGACGAAAACTACATGCCTCCTGAGGCACAGCACGCATTGGACGAGGCCGCTGCTGCCAAGGCTGCACAATCTGTGAAGCCCTATAAATAATTGAAAAGAGTTTGGAATGATTGTTGAAATTGGTCACTTTGCCTTGATTTTGGCTGCGTGTGTGGCGCTGGTTCAAGGTGTCTTGCCGCTTGCCGGAACCCTCAATGACAACCAGCGTTGGCAAGCCTTAGCAAAACCGGCTGCAACGCTTCAATTTTTGTTGATTGCGTTCTCTTTTGCCGTGCTAGCGCATGGGGCTTTGACCGATGACTTCTCGATCAAATACATTGCGGGACATTCCAATTCGCTGCTTCCTACGCAATACAAATTTGCATCGGTGTGGGGTGGCCACGAAGGCTCTTTGTTGTTGTGGATGCTGATGTTGTCTGGTTGGACCTTGGCGGTTGCCATTTTTTCTCGCACATTGCCTTTGGCCATGGTGGCCCGTGTGATTGGCATTTTGGGCTTGGTGTCAACCGGCTTTCTGATGTTCATCTTGATCACGTCCAGCCCGTTTGAACGTCTGTTACCGGCGCCTCTAGACGGTAAAGATTTGAATCCTTTGTTGCAAGACCCCGGCTTGGTCATTCACCCGCCCATGCTTTACATGGGCTATGTGGGTTTTTCTGTGGCCTTTGCTTTCGCTGTGGCGGCTTTGTTATCGGGCCGAATGGACGCAGCTTGGGCGCGTTGGTCTAGGCCATGGACCATTGTGGCTTGGATTTTCATGACGGCGGGTATTGCCTTGGGTTCATGGTGGGCCTATTACGAATTGGGCTGGGGCGGTTGGTGGTTTTGGGATCCTGTCGAAAACGCATCCCTTATGCCTTGGTTGTTTGGCACCGCCCTCATTCACGCACTCATGGTCACAGACAAGCGCGGTGGCTTCAAAGCTTGGTCGGTGTTGCTGGCCATCGGCGCTTTTTCTCTGTCGCTCTTGGGTACTTTCTTGGTTCGATCCGGTGTTCTTACGTCAGTACATGCTTTTGCCTCCGACCCCAAGCGAGGCGTTTTCATTTTGATTTTCTTGGCGGTGGTGGTCGGCGTTTCTTTAACTTTGTTTGCTTGGCGCGCACCCAAAGCCACACTGGGTGGCAAGATGGGTTTGGTGTCGCGTGAATCCATGCTGATTGCCAACAGTGTCTTGTTGGTGGTGGCCACGGGTGCAGTATTGTTGGGCACCATTTATCCGCTCATTGTGGACGCGCTTAATTTAGGCAAACTCTCTGTGGGTGCGCCTTACTTCAATGCGGTGTTTGTACCGCTCATGGTGCCGGTGGTGTTTTTGATGGTGCCGGGTGGCATTGCGCATTGGCGCGAAGCGCGGTGGGCCCAACTGGGCCACGATTTGCGATTGCCTGCATTGGCAGCTGTTGTAGCCGGTGTCGCAATTTGGACGCTTACCGAACGCGGTACTTGGCTTACCGGCATGGGCATGGCCTTGGCCACTTGGGTGGTAGTAGGTTTGCTCATGCAAATTTTCATCCGCATGAAAAAGCCAGGTCGCATTCCTCCTTCATTTTGGGGCATGCACTTGGCGCACTTGGGCATTGCAGTGATCACGGTGGGCATCACCATGGTGAAAAGTTATGAGGTCGAGCGCGATGTGCGCATGGGCTTGAACGATACCGTGACCATTGAAAACTACAGCTTTGAGTTGACGGGCGTCTCGGATGTGGATGGCCCCAATTACAAAGCCCTTCGAGGTGATATCAAGGTTACCAAAGACGGCAAATACCTTGAAATGTTGTATCCCGAAAAGCGCAAATATTTTTCTTCTGCCATGCCCATGACCGAGGCTGGCATCGATTCGGGCTTGTTCCGCGATTTGTACGTTTCTTTGGGTGAGCCCATTGAAGGTGAGCGCCTACAGTGGAGTGTTCGGGTGTTTTACAAGCCCTTTGTCTCATGGCTTTGGTATGGCTCCATTTTGATGGTGCTAGGTGGTTTGTTGGCGGTAAGCGATCGACGCTATCGCAAGTCTGCTAACACTTTGGGTTAATTCAATGCAAAGCAAGCCCCTTAGGCTTTTCAGATTGAGAGCATTGTCTTGAAAAAGTTTTTAATTCCGCTAGGACTGTTTTTGGGTCTGGTTATTTTTCTGGCCATCGGCCTGAACCGAGACCCTCGTGAAATCCCTTCGCCTTTGGTGGGCAAAGCGGCGCCTGCATTTTCCTTGGACACGCTGGATGCCAATGCACCAAAGTTTGGACCTCAAGACATGAAGGGCAAAGTATGGATGCTGAATGTCTGGGCCACTTGGTGTGTGGCTTGCCGAGAAGAGCATCCCGTGTTGGTGGCCTTTTCCAAAGCCAATCAGCTGCCCATTGTGGGTCTGAGTTACAAAGAAGTTCAGCCGCAAGATGAGCCTGCTGGCAAGAAGTTCACACCAGAAGAAAAACTGCAATTTGCACGTGATCGAAGCGCTCTTTGGCTAAAGCGGCACGGCAACCCTTATGTGCTGTCTGCCGTGGATTTGGACGGCCGAGTGGGCATTGACTATGGTGTCTATGGTGTGCCAGAAACCTACGTCATTGATAGAGAAGGTGTGATTCGATACAAACGGGTGGGCGTGGTCACACCCGAGTTGTTGCAGTCCACCATTTTGCCCTTGGTGCAGAAATTGAACGCCTCTTAAAGGCTTTTGAAAGACCGAATGAATTTGCAATCTGTATGTTTAAAGTGGCTGTATGTGGCAACTTGGCTCTTGTTGTCTGGCCTTGCCCCCTTGCAGGCCAAGGAAGCAGTTCTTTCGGCTGAAGACCCTGTCCTTGAAAAGCGCTTGATTCACATTTCTGAAGAATTACGTTGCATGGTGTGTCAAAACGAATCGCTGGCCTCCTCGCGTGCGGAGTTGGCCAACGACTTGCGCGAAGAGGTTAGAAAACTCATTCGGGAAGACAAAAGCGACTCGCAAATCAAAGAGTACTTGGTCACCCGATATGGCGACTTCGTGCTGTACAAGCCTGAAGTTAAGCCTCTCACTTGGGTCTTGTGGTTTGGCCCCTTTTTGTTGTTGGTCTTAGCCATCATGGGCATGGCGTATTACTTGCGGCAACGTCAGGGTGCACAAAAAACCAGCCCCGTCTTGAGCGATGAAGATCGACGCAAAGTACAAGAAATTCTGAAATCTGGAGATGCGCCATGAATGCCAGCATGTTGTTTGTTCTCATTGCGCTTGGCATTGCGCTGTGTGTCGCAGTTGTTTTTTTGTGGGTCTTGTTGCGTGAACGAAAGCCTATGACGCAGGCAAGCCAAGCCAATGCCAATGCCAAGGTTTACCGCCATCAAATTTTAGATTTAGATCGCGAGCACGATAGTGGCCATATCAGTGATGAAGAATGGCAGCAGTCGCGCGATGAATTGAGCCTGCGCCTGCTAGAAGATACATCTGCAGTAGACGACCCTGCTGCCAAAACCGAGAAGCCTGCCATTTGGACGGCAGTGGTTCTGGCTGTGGCTTTGCCTTTGGGCTCCATGGGTATGTACATGTGGGTGGGCCAACCCGAGGCCTTGAACCCTTTGGCCTTGAAAACACCTGATCAAGTTGACCCCAAAGATTTGACCAAAATGGCGCAGACTTTGGCAGAAAAACTTCAAGACAAGCCCGACAATTTGCAAGGTTGGGTCATGTTAGGCCGAACCTACCGAACCTTAGAAAATTTTGATGCAGCACTTAGGGCCTACGACAGTGCGCTCAAACTCTCTGACGACGACGACTTGAAGCTGGAGCGCATTGAGGTCATTGCCATGCAGCGTCAAGGTCAATTTGAAGGTGAACCTTGGAACGTCATACGTGAAGTTTTACAAAGAGATCCGCAACACTTTGGTGCTTTGCTGACGGCAGGCAGTGCCTCTTACGCAGAAGGCAAGTTTGCAGATGCATTGAAGTACTGGGAGCAGGCCAGAAAGCCTTTAGACGCCAACAATCCTGATTTGGAAGGCTTGGAGAGCGCGATTGCAACTGTGCGTGAAAGACTGGGCATGCCGCCCGCTAAAGTCACACCTGCGGCAACTTCTGGACTCAATGTGACAGGCCAAGTGAGCTTGTCTGCTTCCTTGAAGTCCAAGGCCAGCCCCAATGATGTGGTGTTTATTTATGCAACCCCTGCCAACGGCGATCGAATGCCCTTGGCCATCTTTAAGACCACTGTGTCGCAGTTGCCTTTCAATTTCACGCTCGATGATTCCACTGCCATGGCCCCCGATCGCAAGTTATCAGCGGCTGGTGAAGTCATGGTTAAGGTGCGCGTGACCAAGTCGGGCAATGCCATGCCGCAGTCTGGCGATTTGTCGGGAAGTTTGGGTCCTGTCAAAGTAGGCGCCAAAGGCTTGAAATTAGAAATCGATGATCAGATTCCTTGATGACTACTTCATCCATTGACATTACCACGCCTGTACAAATGACAAGGCCTTGAATATCCGTTAAGCCCCGCTGGCTTGTTTCAAAATGTGAGAGGCTTGGCTGGCGTTAGTGCCGCGCCAAGCTACTATTTGATCGGGCCGGATCAGTACCAACTTGGCTTCGTACAAGTCTAGTAATTCTTTAGAATCAAAGCTCAAGACTTTCAAGTCCAAATGGCACTGTGAAGCTACTTCAGAAAACTTCAAAGCATCTTGTGCCAATTGTCCCTTGTCTTCGCCTAGCACCAGCAATGTCCATTCAAAGTTGAAGTGGTCGAACAGAGAGCTGCCATCAGGCAACCAAGCATGCGGAGGGCGGCCACCTGGGCACGCTGAGGGGATGTATGTATTGGCAGCATCTGCCGGTGCTTGTGTGTCATCTGTAACGATGAGCGGCGATTGCATGTATCGGCCCCCAAATGTCACACCTGGAATATTGAACTCGCGCCTAGCATGGCCATTCAAATATTCGGAGGCGATGCTTCGGGCTTGCTCGCCTTCTGGTGAGGTGTCTTCAAGCGCTTTGTCAGCGTCAAAAAGCCCAATGGAGTCGGCAAACTGCCTTGCATAGCCAGTGTTGCGAATGGCCAAGGGCTTTCTTTCGATCTCGTAACTGTTGAGCAGAGCGGGCTGGGCTTGGCCTTTTAAAACAGCTGAGAGTTTCCAGCCTAAATTCACGGCATCTTCCACCGCTGTGTTGTAGCCCAGACCCCCTGTGGGAGTGAACAAATGAACGGCATCGCCGCCTAAAAAGATGTTGCCCTTTTGGAAGGTGTCAGCTACCAACGCATGACCAGCAAGCCAAGTGGCCATCGATAAAATTTCAATGTCGATGGGCTGACCGTAGGCAAGCGCAAAAAGTCTCTTGGCATCTTCTGCCGTCAGTGCTTCGGTGGCAGCGTCGTCTGCCATTTGTACATGAAAGGCAAACTCACTGACGCCATCAACCGACATGATGAATGCGCGCAGTTCTGGATTGACAATGACATACATCCAAGCGCGGTCATTTGGATTTCGATCGTAGAAGTGCGGAGCCTTCAAGTAGACCGCTAACATTTTGCCGCCCATGAAGTTGCGCTTGAAACCTGTAGCGCCGCCCCATGCAATGCCCAGCTCATGGCGAACGAAACTCCTGGCGCCGTCAGCGCCAATCAGATACTTAGCTCGAACTTGAATAGAGGTTGGGTCTGTTGCATTCGCTGATTGAATGATTGCCTGAATGGGAAAGGTAGATTCACCTGAATCAGTTTGTTCGGGTTGCTGACTCTTGTCGCTGAAAGATTCAAGCTTCCAGCCATAACGAATGTCGTTGGTGGTCCACTTTTCAGCGTGCTGGCGCAGCGTGACTTCCACAAATTTTTGAGAGACTCGGTGCGGCAATTCAGCAGCACTCCATGAACCTGTCATGGCTTTGATGGCTTGAGGTGCAGCGGCGGCTGTAGGCAATCTAAGCCGGGCCAACTCAATGCCACTAAAGCGAGTGAGGTAGGTGATGTCAGTGGGGTGATTGGGTGGCAATCCTTGGGCACGAATTTCTTGCGCAAAACCCAATCTCCGAAAATGCTCCATGGTGCGCGCTTGCGTGGCATTGGCCTGAGGATTGAAAGCTGTGCTCGCTTTCGGGTCGACCAGAAGGCACTTGATGTGCCTGCGTCCTAACTCGTTGGCCAACATGAGGCCAAAGGGCCCACCTCCCGCAATTAGGACATCGGTTTCTAGAAACTTGGGCATTCCACATTTTACAATGGCAAACAAGCTGCTGTAGTCGTTTGTCCAAGGTGCAAACCCAGTTGGGCTCTCCAGCTGGCAAGTCCGGCGCCTGCTTGGGCGCTGTAACAAGTGGTGCGCTCCATCGCACGTTCAGGTGCTAAGAACTTTCTGCCATGCACGATCTGACCGCCCAATGCGTGTCAAGATAGCCCAGCAACAGCAGGGCTTGTAAAAAGAGCATGCAGTAGTTCTGACTGAGGCTGAGCCGCCAAACCAAGGGTCATTTTGCCCATCATGGGCTGGACTTGAAAAAGTAAGTAGGCGCTGAAAAAGAGAGTCAGGCCATAGAGAAATAAGGCCTTGAAGTCAGTGGGTTTTTGTATGCTGGGGATTATGACGCTTTGAAGGCTATGCGCACTGAAAAGGTGAATCTACGTCACAACTGAACTTGGATTGATGGGTATTTTGGCGGAAGCGGTGAGATTCGAACTCACGGGCCCTTTCGAGCCGCCGGTTTTCAA
>CALAGS010000118.1 GCA_937891665.1 uncultured Burkholderiales bacterium
CCGCGCCGTGCCGAATTGCTGCATCACGTCAAGGCTATGACGCCCCGCCAAACTGGCGGTGGCTCTGCAGGCAACACAGTTGTGGCCTTGGCCCAACTCGGCGGCAAGGCTTTTTATTCCTGCAAGGTGGCGCACGATGATTTGGGCGACTTTTACGTCAAAGACTTACAAGCTTGTGGCGTAGAGACCAACCTGAATCACACGCGCGCTTTGGAAGGTCAAACAGGCAGCTGCATGGTTCTGGTCACCCCTGACGCCGAACGCAGCATGTGCACCTTCTTGGGTGTGTCAGCCGAATTGGACGACAAGGCCCTGCACCCCCAAGACATTGTCAAATCAAAAATTTATTACATGGAAGGCTACTTGGCCGCCTCGCCAACAGGTTTGAATGCCGCACTCCAAGGCAGAAAAATTGCAAAAGATGCTGGCGTTGCGTTAGCCCTCACCCTCAGTGATGTCAGCATGATTCATTTTTGCAAGGCAGGGCTAGATGCGATGATGGGTGATGGTGTCGACTACTTGTTCTGCAACCAAGAAGAAGCCCAAGTTTGGTGTGGCTCTGAAGACTTGAATGTTGTGAAACAGACATTGCAAAAATTAGCCAAAATGGTTTGCCTCACTCGCGGGCCCGATGGCTCAGAAATTATCACGGCAGAACATTCGTGGCACGTTCCAGCCGACAAGGTCAAAGCCATTGATACCAATGGTGCAGGCGACATGTTTGCAGGCGCATTCTTGTATGCCATGACACGCGGTTATTCACCAGAAAAAGCTGCCAACCTAGGTAATCATGCAGCCGCGGCCGTGGTCAGCCAACATGGCAACCGATTAACGCTGGGGCAACTGAGCACCATCAAAGCATATGCGCTGCCACCGCTGAAATAATTAAAAAGTTTCTGCCTGCGACAGTGGCAACGCAGCGGCATCTTTGGCAGCCAGCACGGGGGCAGTCAAACCCTCTGGCAAAGGCCAATCGATGCCCAACGCAGGATCGCTCCAAAGCAAACTGCGCTCATGTTCTGGGTACCAATAATCGGTGGTCTTGTACAAAAATTCAGCTGTTTGACTGAGCACCAAGAACCCATGCGCAAAGCCAGGAGGCACCCAGAGTTGAGTCGCGTTTTCTGCACTCAAATGACAGCCTACCCATTGACCAAAGGTGGCTGAGTTTTTTCTCATGTCCACCGCAATGTCAAAAACTTCACCCGTCACCACACGCACCAACTTACCTTGCGCGTGCTGAATTTGATAGTGCAGTCCGCGCAACACACCCTGAGATGAAAGACTGTGGTTGTCTTGTACAAATTCGACCTTCAGGCCCGTTGCAGCCTCAAAATCGCGGGCGTTGTAACTTTCATAAAAGAAGCCACGAGCGTCACCGAAAACTTTGGGTTGAAGGATCAATACCTCTGGCAGATGGGTGGGCGTAACGGTGTAGGGCATCAATGAGACTTCAGTAAATTCAGCAAGTATTGACCATAGCTATTCTTAGCCAAGGGAGTGGCCAGTTTTTCTAACTGTGCTGCATCAATCCACTTTTGTGCGAATGCAATTTCTTCAGGACAGGCCACCATCAAGCCTTGTCTTTTTTGCAAAGTAGCTATGAATCCTGCGGCCTCAAGCAAACTGTCATGCGTCCCAGTGTCAAGCCATGCATAACCTCGGCCCATCATTTCTACGTTCAGTTGTTTCTGCTCTAAGTAACAACGGTTCACGTCTGTGATTTCTAGCTCACCCCGAGCAGAGGGCTTGATATGAGCGGCGATGTCGCACACTTGTTGGTCGTAAAAATAAAGACCGGTCACAGCGTAATTGCTTTTGGGCTGTTTGGGCTTTTCTTCAATGCTCAGTGCACGCCGCTGATCGTCAAAGTCCACGACACCATAGCGCTCGGGGTCGTGCACGTGATAAGCAAAAACGCTGGCACCAGAGGTTTGCGAATCAGCCCTTTGCATGAGCTTCACCAAATCGTGGCCGTAAAAAATGTTGTCGCCCAAGACCAAGGCACTGGGGTGATTGCCCACAAATTCTTTGCCAATGATGAAGGCTTGCGCCAAGCCATCGGGGCTGGGTTGCACCGCATACTGAATGTTCATTCCCCATTGACGGCCATCACCCAACAGCTCTGAAAAACGCGGTGTGTCTTGCGGTGTGCTGATCAGCAGCACATCTTTGATGCCCGCCAACATGAGGGTGGTCAAAGGGTAATAGACCATGGGCTTGTCATACACAGGCATCAGTTGCTTAGAGACAGCTTGTGTCACGGGGTACAAGCGAGTCCCTGACCCACCTGCCAAAATAATGCCTTTGCGTGTATTCATATTGCGATTTTGCCACGACTGACCGTCAGATCAAGCCATATGCACTTATGCTCGGAACCTATGTCGTTCAAAGATCTAGGCCTTTCGCCCGAGTTGCTCAAAGCACTCAAACCCAAAACGTTCCCTCGTCCCACCGAGGTTCAACGGGAACTGATTCCCGCTGCACTCAAGGGCCAAGATGCTTGGGTGACCGCACCTACGGGTTCAGGCAAAACCCTGGCCTACGCGCTTCCCTTAATTGAGCATTGGGCGAAATCCATCTCAAAAATTGAAGTCCCCGACATGTCGAAGGCTGGTTATCTCAAAACGACCAAAACCACTCAATCTGTCGTCTTGGTACCCACTCGAGAATTGGCAGTTCAGGTGAGCCAACTGTTCATGAGTTTGGCCGCCCAGTGGGGCCATCTGTGCAAAGTCACGGTTGTCTTTGGTGGCGTTTCGATCAACCCCCAAATGATGGGCCTACGAGGCGGAACAGATATTTTGATTGCCACACCAGGCCGCTTAATTGACCTCATAGAACACAACGCCCTCAAACTCTCAGGCGTTCAAACCTTGGTTTTGGATGAAGCCGATAAATTGCTAGAACTTGGCTTTCAAGAAGAACTCCAATACATCTTGAACCTGCTTCCGTCTAAGCGGCAAAACTTATTTTTGTCGGCCACCAGACCCCAAAGCATGGTGGCTTTGGCCCAGGCCCTGCTACTGCACCCCCTTGAAATTCACATTGAAGGCGAAGCGCCCCAACCTGCCGAAATTTTGCAACGTGCCATTTACACCGATGTCGCCAAACGCACACAGCTTCTAAAACACTTGCTCAAAGAAGAGCATCTGAAACAAGTCTTGGTTTTTGTCGCTACTCAACACAGCAGTGAGATGGTGGCCGCCAAATTGCGTGTTGCGGGCATTGCTGCAGAGCCGTTTCATGGGCAACTGAGTCAGGGTAAAAGACAGCAAGTGTTGGCAGACTTCAAAGCCCATCGCGTCAAAGTGGTCCTTGCCACAGATCTGGCTTCGCGCGGGCTAGACATCGAAAAACTACCCGCCGTCATTAATTTCGACTTACCCAGATCGGCGGTTGATTACACCCATCGCATCGGTCGCACCGGCCGCGCTGGCGAGGCAGGCTTGGCCATCAGTTTTGTGACGCCTGAATCCTTGAGCCACTGGACATTGATTGAAAAACGCCATGCAGTGAAACTCGAAAGAGAAAACATAGAAGGTTTTGAAGCCACCTCACCAGTTCCAGAAAATGAAACTGGCAATGGCGGCATCAAGGGCAAGCGGCCTAGCAAAAAAGACAAATTACGTCAGTTGGCTGCAGCGGAGAAGCAATAGGCCCAGTGATTGAGTCGACTTAAAAAGGTGCTGCCGATCCGAAGCGACGGTCTCGATTTGAGAACCATTCCAAGGCCTCACTGAACTGCTTCGCGCTGAAGTCTGGCCACAAGGTGTCAATGAAAAAAAGCTCGGCGTATGCGGCTTGCCAAAGCATGAAATTGCTAACGCGGGACTCGCCGCCCGTTCGGATGAGCAGGTCCATCTCTGGTGCGCCTGCCGTACTGAGAAATGGCGCTAGTTCAGCTTCTGTGAGCTGGTCGATGCTGGCGCCAGAATTTGCGCGCTGCCAAGATTGGGCTGCTTGAACAAAATCCCACCGGCCACCATAGTTCGCAGCCACCCTGAGAGTGATCTTGGTGTTGTGTTGTGTTTGTTCTTCAGCGCGAAAAATCAAGTCTTGCAATTCAGGGCTGAATTTAGATGTGTCCCCGACAACTTTCAGACAAACGCCATTGTTTTCCATCTCATCCACTTCTTTTTGCAGATAACTGGCAAAAAGGCTCATCAAAACGGAAACCTCTTCTGGCGGACGCCTCCAATTTTCG
Source organism: uncultured Burkholderiales bacterium (assembly GCA_937891665.1). Classification (GTDB taxonomy): domain Bacteria; phylum Pseudomonadota; class Gammaproteobacteria; order Burkholderiales; family Burkholderiaceae_C; genus Limnohabitans_A. The sequence continues at coordinate 4,208 of CALAGS010000118.1, forward strand.
GTACTGAAAGCGAACAAACTGAGGTGCGCAATGTCACATCTGATACATGATTCCACAACCGCCCTGACACGCTTTGCACCCGAAGCATGCCCCAACGCGGCCGGTAACAGGCGTTTTTTAGCCCATCGGCGATTGCCATCCATGATGATGCCGACGTGCTTTGGAAGGGGGTTAGATGACAAACGAATTCACTTATAAAAAGACAAAGTGATTCTACAACTTTGTCACGCATTAAAAAGGCCGCTAGAAGCGGCCTTTGAGTCAAAATTAATTGATCTATTATGCAATTAAAAACTGAGTGCGGTCTTGACCATCAATCCATTTAGGTGCTTTGCCACGGCCAGTCCAAGTTTGGCCTGTAGCTGGATCACGGTATTTAGGAGCCACTTTGCCACCTGTAGATTTTCCAGCAGATTTCGCAGCACCCCGGCCGGATGGAAATATATCTTGAACAGTTAATCCAAATTCAGCCACCAATTCACGCGCTTTGCCAACGGCTTCAGAAAGTTCTTGCTGGCGTGCAGATGCAATAGCGTGCTCCAATGCTTCACGTTGCTTCAATAATTCTTTGTAAGAGTTAGTCATAGTGTTCCTATTAAGATAATAAACTTGTCTAAATAACAAGATTCCGAAGAATATCAGAATTCTAGTTCAAATAAATCAGATTAATTATTTATAAAATCTATAAATTCAATAATTAATTGATGAATTTAGCATTTATCTTATCTATTCGACGACCCTCAAGAGATAAAACCACAAAATACCAATCTCCACTTTGAACAATATCACCCACTTCAGGCAAATAACCCAATTCCGATACAATAAATCCACCTAGAGTATTAAATAATCCCCTTTCTTCTCCATTCAATTGCTTAATATCAAGCCTCGATTTAAGCTCATTGATGGGCATTAAGCCGTCTAGCTCCCAAGTGCCATCTTCTTGAGTAGAGGCCCATGCATCTTCAACCGTTAAGGGGCGCAACTCGCCGGTAATGGCTTCCAGTAAATCTCTGGGGGTTAACAAGCCCTGAACAACGCCATACTCATCCACCACAAAGACCATGCGGCCGGATTTATCGCGAAGTTGCTCCAAAAGGGTCATGCCACTCAAGGTTTCTGGCACAAATGTAGCGGGAAGGGCGTAGGTTTCAACGGGTGCGTCGTCAGCATTTGACAGAGATACCAAGCGCGCAAGGCTAACCACCCCAATCACATCGTCCAAGTTGCCGCGGCAAACGGGGTACCAAGAATGCCCATCAGCACCCTCATTCAGTCCCGCCTGTGTCAAACATTCAGAACGCGTCATACCGCCTTCAAACCACTGGATATCAAGGCGCGGCACCATCAAGGAAGTCAGGGGCCGATCGTCCAAATGAAACACATTTCTCACCATTTGATGTTCATGTTCTTCGATCAACCCAGCATCCACGCCCTCTTCCAAGCTGGCTGTAATTTCCTCTTCAGTCACGGCACGATTGCCACGCGTATCAATGCGCAGCAGTTTCAAAACAGCATGGGTCGTGATAGACAGCAAACCGACAAAAGGCCTGGCCGCACTGGCCAGCCAAGCCATTGGCCTAGAAACAAGTCTTGCCACGGGCTCTGGATAAAGTTGGCCAATTCTTTTGGGCACAAGTTCACCAAAAATAATGGTTGTGAAGGTAATGGCAGCCACAACCAGTGAAGTGGCGGCGAAGCTTGCAGCGGAGTCTGAGAGGCCCCAACTGATGAGCCAAAGTCCGACATCACCACTGAATGCGGCCTCCCCCACAATGCCATTCATGACACCAATTGAAGTAATGCCCACTTGCACCGTTGACAAGAACTGTGTGGGGTCCTCGAGTAATTTAAGGGCACTGGCTGCACCTTTGTCCCCTGCTTCCTCCATGGCAGCCAGCCTTGCCTTGCGGCTAGAAGCCAATGCCAGTTCGGACATGGCAAACACGCCATTCACCAAAGTTAAAAACACAATCAATAAGAAATCCATCCCTCCATTGTGCCAAGGCCTGAAGACGAATGAAATACCCGCCTTGCAATGGGCCCAAATAAGGCAAAAAACATCCACAATGGAGTTTTATTGAGATTTTGGAAGTCAATGTCTGTTTATTGGGTAGGCGATCTGCAAGGTTGTGACGAGCCACTGGGACAATTGTTAGACCAAGTTGGTTTTTCAACCAGTCGCGACCAATTGTTTGTGCTGGGCGATTTGGTCAATCGGGGGCCCTCCTCCTTAGCAGTCCTGCGGCGCTTGTCCAAAATGGGAAGCAGTGTTGAATGCGTTTTAGGCAACCATGATCTGCATCTACTGGCCCTTGCAGCAGGTGCACGACAGCCCAGCCGAACCGACACGCTCCAAGATGTCTTGGAAGCCACCGACAGACACGCATTGCTCGATTGGCTTCAAAACCAAGCCATTGCACTTTACAAAGAGGATGTGCTAATGGTTCATGCGGGCGTGCTGCCGCAGTGGTCACTCAGCACTACTTTAGAGTTAGCACATGAAATTGAAGACGTTTTGCGCGGGCCCGATGCTGCCGAATTTTTCATGAACATGTATGGCAATGAACCCGCCCAATGGCACCCCAACTTGAAGGGTTTGGACAGACTGCGTTGCGCCCTCAATGCCTTTACCCGACTGCGCTTTTGCACTGCTACTGGCCATATGGACTTTAAAGTTAAGGAAAACAGCGCCAAAGCACCCACAGGCTATATGCCATGGTTCGAAGTTCCCCATCGCCAAACCATTGGCACAAGGATCGCATTTGGACATTGGTCCACCCTCGGCGCCGTGAATCAAAAAGACATATGGGCCATGGACACAGGGTGTGTTTGGGGCGGATGTCTCACGGCCATTCAACGCGATCAGATTGACCAGACGCCTCGCAAAATCGAAATCAAATGTCCGCCTTACCAAACACCTTTTTGAAGCTGAGACATCCCACATGGTTTGCTCTTTGACATGAAACACACCTTGGGTTTCGACCCTCGCGAAATTCCTTGGACGCTCCAACATCAAGATTGGCCGGCACTGCAACCCTCGTCCTTGAACGCTGAACGTCTGAAGTGGATTTTTAAAAACCCACCAGACTGGACTCCTGAGCTAAAACGCGAGCCTCTGATTGGCCAGCGCGCCCCTCAAGCAGCTGCTGTCTTGATGCCCATTGTGATGAGGGGGGAGAATGGCCAAGACCCCCATCTCTTGCTGACGCAAAGAACCCAGCACTTGTCTTCACATCCGGGACAAATTGCATTCCCAGGTGGCAAGGTAGACCCAGAGGACGCGACAGTAGAGCACGCAGCACTTCGCGAAGCGCTTGAGGAAGTGGGGCTTGAATCTGAATTTGTAGAGATTTTGGGTCAGCTGCCAAGTTACGTCACTGGCACCTCATTTCACATTACACCTGTGGTGGCCTTGGTCTCACCCCATCACACCATTACAACCAATGTCAATGAAGTTGAATTTGCATTTGAGGTGCCCTTGTCCTTTCTCATGAATCCTCAAAACCATCGCCTGCATGAATGGGACAGAGATGGCGTTGTGAGACGTTGGTACTCCATGCCTTATCCGGCGACATCACCCAACAAGGACCCCCTTCAAGCAGACTATTTCATCTGGGGAGCCACCGCAGGGATGATTCGCAATTTTTATCGTTTTTTATTGGCCGCGAATTCTTTATGATGCAGGCATGAGCTTTTTCTCTATTTTTTTGGCACTGGTCATTGAACAAGCACGGCCTTTGGGCTCGTCACATTTCTTGCATCAGTGGTTAAGACGTTGGGCTGACTGGGTTGCATCCCATGTGGACGGCGGAACACGCTCACAAGCATGGCTCGCTTGGGGCTTACTCATTGGCGTACCCGCATGTCTTGCCGTACTCATTCATTGGTGTTTGGCTTTTTTCTTAGGCTGGTTCTTTGCAGTGGTTTGGAATGTGGGTTTGCTTTATGTCACCCTTGGATTCAGGCAATTCAGCCATCACTTTACGGGCATTCGCGATGCACTGAACGACGGCGATGAGCCATTGGCTCGCCAGTTATTGGCCAAATGGCAGCAAATAGAAATCAATGACCTACCCCGCAACGAAATTGTTCGCCATGTCATTGAACACTCTGTTTTGTCTGCGCATCGACACGTTTTCGGTGTCTTCTTCAGTTACGCGTTGCTTTCCATCGTTGGCCTCGGACCGGTGGGCGCAGTGGTCTACAGAATTGCTGAGTTTGCAAAACGTTATTGGTCGCAAGCACCATCTGTGTCAGCCGTAACAGCAACGATGCCCACTCAACAAGACAACGCAAACTGGCACAGCGATTCTTTGAGAATGGTCGCCACCGAATCTTGGCACGCTATTGATTGGCTCCCTGCCAGAGCCACGGCCATGGGTTTCGCCATCATGGGCAGTTTCGAAGATGCGATGGACGGCTGGCGACACCATGCCGAAAAGTTTCCAGATGACAACGATGGCGTTATCTTGGCCGCTACAGCAGGCGCTATCAATGTTCAATTGGGTGGTGCGGCACTTCAGCCTGATTTACCTGGCAGCAGTAGCACCCCTGGACGCCCACCGGAATTGGCTCACTTTGCCCAGGTCGTGGGCCTTGTGTGGCGCACGGTTGTGATGTGGCTGGTGTTGGTTGCGCTGCTTTCCTTGGCCAACCTTCTGGGCTAAGCGCCACTTCAAGCTACTGGCCCATGGATGGCCTAGGACCAACGTTGCTGCCCTAGCTCTTCAAACAGCTGCGCATAAATTCTGTGCCGTCTTGGACTGACTTCTGTGGCTAGCAAATCGATAGACTCTTCTTTTTGCAAAGCAGACAAGACCCCACAGCCAGGCTCATGCAAATGGGTACAGTTGTAAAACTTGCAATTGGGCACATGCTGCTTCAAATCGGGCATGCAAGCGGCCAATTGATTTTGTGGAATGTGCTGAAGGCCAAACTCCTGAAAACCCGGCGAATCGATGATGGCGGTACCCGGCACTGCCAATTCTGAAAGATCAGGTCGGTTGCCAACCCAATAGAGCGACGTGCTTGTGGTGGTGTGTTTGCCCGAGTTCAAAGCCTGAGAGATCTCGCCTGTCAAAGCGCGAGCATTGGGAACCAGTGCATTGACCAAGGTACTTTTTCCGGCGCCAGATGGGCCCAGAATCAAGGTCGTCTTCCCCTCCATGTGAGACCTTAGCTCACTCAAGGAAGTATTGGCGTTTTGTTGACTTTTTAATTCGAGAGGCAACACCGCATAGCCCATGTGTTGATAAGCAGCCAGCCGATGCCACGCCTGCTGAAAAGCCTCCCCCAGATCGCTCTTGTTCAAGACAATAAGGGGCTTGATGTGCTCCGCTTCTGCCGCAATCAGTGCGCGAGACAATTGCGTTTCTGAAAACTCAGGTTCTGCCGCCAACAAGATCAACACCTGATCTAGATTGGCTGCAAATGATTTGGTGCGAACTTCATCTCGCCTGTAAAAAAGATTTTTTCTTGTCAGCACACTTTCAATCGTGCCTTCGTCAGCAGCGGCTTGCCACCTCACACGATCGCCCACCACGGACTGACTCTTCTTCCCCCGAGGATGGCAAATGATGCGCGATCCATCATCCAACTCGACTACACAATGTCTGCCATGCGTAGCCACCACCAAACCTGTGTTCATGGCCTCTTGCGAAGAGGTGACCAAGGCCTGTGCAGCCTTGGTCTTGGTGTGTGTGCGCTGATTAAGCTTGCGCATGCTGCATGCGTGCTAAGCGCAAACTGGCAGGAGGATGCGAATAGTAAAACTTCACATACAAAGGATCGGGCGTGAGGGTTGACGCATTGTCTTGGTACAACTTCAACAAGGCATTGCCCAGGTCAGCCACAGGCGTTTGCGACACAGCATAGGCGTCCGCTTCATACTCTTGGACCCTTGAGCGCCAAGAAGAAATAGGCGCCAACAAAAAGGTGAACACTGGCACAACCAGCATGAACAACAACAGTGCAACTGCCTCGTTGCCACTGGTCAAACTTGGGGTGACGCCCAAGCCTGTGTAAAACCAAATTTGCTGTGAGGCGAAGCCCAACACGGCCAGGCCCAGCAAACTCATTGCAAAACTGCTGAGCATCATTTTGAAGATATGTCGATGTTTGAAATGGCCCAACTCATGCGCCAGCACCGCCTCCATTTCAGAAGGCGTGAGTTGCTTCAGCAAGGTGTCAAAAAATACCACGCGCTTGCTAGCGCCAAAGCCTGTGAAAAACGCATTGGAATGTGCCGATCTTTTGCTGCCATCCATCACAAAGAAACCCTTGGCTGTGAAACCAGCACGCTGCATCAGTCCATTCACTCGCTCCTTCAAGGCTTCATCCTCTAAGGGCGTGAATTGATTGAACAGGGGCATGATGACATTGGGGGCAATGGCCATCAAAAACAATTGCCAAAACACCAAGGCGCACCAAGTCCAGAACCACCAGTAAGCGCCGCCCACATTCATCAACCACAGCACCAAGGCAACGAGAGGAACGCCTAAGACCAGACCCAAAGCAAGGCCCTTGGCAGCGTCACTCAACCACAATTTCCAAGTCATTTTGTTAAAACCAAACTTTTGTTCCAACACAAAAGTTTGATAAAGCGACAAAGGCAAATCGATCAGGCCACCTACCAAGGCAAACGACAACACCAGAACCACTTGCTGCCAAAGCCCAGGCGCCATGAATTCCAAAATGACGTTATTCAAGGCGCTCAAACCGCCCATCAGGGTCCATGCAATAAGAACAGCGGCATCGATCCCTATGTCAATTTGCGAGACCTTGGCTTTGGCCAAGGTGTAATCAGCAGCTTTCTGGTGATCGGCCAATGAAATTTGACTTGCAAAGGCAGTTGGCACGTCACCCCTGTGTCGCGCGACATGCCGCACTTGTCTGGCATTCAGCCAAAGCTTCAATAAAACATTGGTCAGCAAAGCGCCCACCAGAAAATAAGTCAGGGTCAAAGTCGCATTCATAGCCCGAAGTGTAGATCAGCCAACATCAGCGACAATCTGAAGCTTTGGAAAAAGCCCCTTTTTGACATGACAGCTCCTTCTTCAAACATCCCCGCCAATCAACCCCAAGCCGAAGCGACCTTGGCCAAGTCAGACGACAACTTGGTTTGGATCGATTGCGAAATGACGGGCCTTGACCCTGAAAAGGAGCGTCTGCTTGAAATTGCGGTCGTTGTGACAGGCCCCCATTTGACACCCCGAATAGAAGGTCCGGTGTGCGTTATTCATCAGAGCGACGAGCTACTCGACAAGATGGATGCCTGGAACAAAGGAACCCATGGCAGGAGCGGCTTGATTGACAAAGTCAAAGCCTCTGCCATCTCAGAGCAGGATGCAGAGGAAGCAATTTTGACCTTCATCAAAAAGTATGTGTCCAAAAATGCTTCACCACTTTGCGGCAACACCATTAGCCAAGACCGCCGATTTTTAGTTAAGTTCATGCCCAAATTAGAGGCTTACCTTCACTATCGGAATCTAGACGTCAGCACGCTGAAGGAGCTTTCTAAGCGTTGGAAACCCGAGGTTTTCAACAACTTCAAGAAGCAACAAAAGCACACAGCTCTGGCGGATGTGCACGAATCCATCGAAGAATTGGCCCACTACAGAGAGCATTTCATTCGCCTTTGACCCTTGTTTGAATTGATTTCAGGGAAAACCCGCGCAACTTAAAAAACTGTGCAATAATCAGCGGCTGTATTGCAAACAGGCCTTGAGCCGCAGTACTTGTGCATCACCCTTCACGCCTTTGACTCACTGATAAGAGTCACTCGACTGGAAAAGATGGGCCCGACTTCATGTCAAACCCACTCTCTTCAAACAGCACCGAGCTCCGTTTGATGGTTGATGTTTTTTAACCATGAACGGCGCCACCGCAAATCTTGCGGACGTCCGTGCGAGAAAAAAATATGACTGACGCTTTTGAAGTGCAGGCCGACTTGTCGTCTGCGCAATCCTCTACGAACGAAACTTTCGTGACCGAAACATTGGCGCTTGATGCAGCCGACGTTAACGACAACGAAGCTGTCGAATCCGAAATCACTCCCGAGCAACCCAATGGCTTCGTGTTGTTGGGCTTGGCACCTGAATTGGTTCAAGCGGTGGCCGACCTAGGCTACACACAGCCTACTTCAGTCCAACTTAAAGCCATTCCATTGGCATTGCCTAAGGAAACATTAGGCCAAGCCAACCGCTACATCGACCTGATGGTTTCAAGCCAAACTGGCAGCGGTAAAACAGCTGCCTTCTTGTTGCCCGTGTTGCACACCTTGCTACAAGAAATGGCTGCTGAAGAAGAGGCCGAGCGCGCTGCATTTGCACAAGCCTGCTCTGACGCTGCCGCCAATGGCGAGCCAGCACCCAAGCGCCCCAAGCGCAAAGACCCCACCAACTCACGCAACTTCAAAGCGCCCACACCTGGCGCACTGATTGTTTGCCCTACTCGTGAATTGGCCCAACAAGTGGCGCACGATGCCATCGATTTGGTCAAGCATTGCCGCGGCTTGCGCGTGGCTAACATTGTGGGCGGTATGCCTTACCAGTTGCAAATTGCCAAACTGCAAAATGCCAACTTGGTGGTGGCCACACCGGGCCGTTTGCTCGACTTGCAACGCTCCATGCAAATCAAACTCGACAAGGTCAAATTCTTAGTGGTCGACGAAGCCGACCGCATGTTGGACTTGGGATTCTCTGATGATCTGGCCGACATCAACCAACTCACCAGCCAACGCCAGCAAACCATGATGTTCAGCGCCACTTTTGCGCCGCGCATTCAGCAGTTGGCCATGCGCGTCATGCACGACGGCGGTTCATCGGTTCAAAAAATTCAAATCGATTCACCCCAAGAAAAACACAGCAACATCAAGCAAGTTTTGTTCTGGGCCGACAACGCACAGCACAAGCGCAAATTGCTAGACCACTGGTTGCGTGATGCGTCCATCAACCAAGCCATTGTCTTTGCCAGCACCCAAATTGAGTGCGATGGATTGGCTGCCGACCTGCAACAAGATGGCTTTGATGCCGTCGCTTTGCACGGCGCCTTGAGCCAAGGTTTGCGCAATCGCCGCCTGATGGCTTTGCGCAACGGTCAAGTTCAAATCTTGGTCGCCACCGATGTAGCAGCCCGCGGCATTGACGTGCCCACCATCACGCACGTGTTCAACTTTGGTTTGCCTATGAAGGCCGAAGACTACACACACCGCATTGGTCGTACAGGCCGTGCCGGTCGCGATGGTCTGGCCATCACCTTCGCTGAGATTCGCGATCGTCGCAAAATTTTGGACATTGAGGCATACAGCCGTCAACCGTTCAAAGCTGAAGTGATTCCAGGCATGGAGCCCAAACAAAACTTCCCTGAAAGTCGTCCAGGCGGCCGTGGTGGCAATGACCGCGGTGATCGTGGTGGCCGTGGTCGCCCATTTGGTGGCGGTGGTGGCGGCTTTGGCGGCAATCGCGGTGGTGATCGTTTTGAATCTCGTGGCGCACCTCGTTTTGAAGGCAACCGAGGTGGTGACCGCTTCGAAGGCCGTGGCGATCGTTTTGAAAACCGTGGCGCACCTGCTCCTCGCTTTGAAGGACGCCCTGAAGGTCGC
>CALAGS010000119.1 GCA_937891665.1 uncultured Burkholderiales bacterium
CCAATGTCAAAGTCCAGGCCCAGTTTCTCGCCAATGTCAACGTGATCTCGCACCTCAAAGTCAAAGGTCTTGGGTCCTTTGCCGTCCACACTCCATTGACGCACTTCCACGTTACCGTGTTCGTCAGCACCCAGAGGCACACTTTCGTGCGGCAAATTGGGCACGGCTAAAAGCATGTCTTGAATTTCTGCCTGCAATGCATCCAAGCGCAAGGCAGATGCATCCAGTTCTGTTTTGATGCTGGCCACATCGGCCATGACTTGGTCTGTGCTTTCGCCCTTGGCTTTCAACATGCCAATTTGCTTGGACAAGCTGTTGCGTTGGCTTTGCAATTCTTCGGTGCGCGTTTGCAAAGTTTTACGCTCTGTTTCTAAAGCACGAAACTTTTCTACATTCAAAAAAGTTTGTGGTGTTTTGCGAGTCTCTAAACGCGCTACTGCAGCGTCTAAGTCTTTACGGAGCAAGAGAATGTCTAGCATGTGGATAAAAAGTTATGCGACCAAAAAATCAATGGCCATCGTTTAATTTTAGTCCCTTGGGCAAGGGAAATTTGATGGTCTCATTCACGCCGTCCAATTTGCGAATGGACGTGGCGCCCAAGGCGCGCAATCGGGTGATGACATCTTGCACCAGCACTTCGGGTGCAGAAGCACCCGCAGTGAGGCCCACTCGGTGTTTACCTTCAAACCACTCATTTTGAAGCTCGTCGGCACTGTCAATCATGTAGCTGTCTGCGCCCAAGCGGCTGCCCAACTCACGCAAACGGTTGCTGTTGGAACTGGTAGGGCTGCCAACAACCACCAACACATCAACTTGGGGGCTCATGAGTTTGACGGCATCTTGCCGGTTTTGGGTGGCATAGCAAATGTCTTGTTGCTTAGGTTCACGCACACTGGGAAAACGCTTCTTCACTGCCAATAGAATTTCTGCTGCATCGTCCACGCTCAAAGTGGTTTGCGTGACAACGGCCAAAAGTTCTGTCTGTTTGGGCTGCACCTTGAGCACATCGTCCGAGTCTTCTACCAAGTGAATGCCATTGGGCAATTGGCCCATGGTGCCCTCCACTTCAGGGTGGCCTTTGTGCCCTATCATGATGAACTCGTAGCCTTCTTTGTGCAGCTTGGCGACTTCGACATGCACCTTGGTGACCAAGGGGCAGGTGGCATCAAAAATTGTGAAGCCCCGCGCCTCAGCTTCAGCCTGCACTGCTTTGCTTACACCATGCGCACTGAAAACCAGCGTGGCTCCTGGCGGCACGTCGCTTAACTCTTCAATGAAGATGGCGCCTTTGGTTTTAAGGTCGTTCACCACATAGGTGTTGTGCACAATTTCATGGCGCACATAAATAGGCCTGCCAAATTTGGCAATGGCCGCTTCCACAATGTCGATGGCACGGTCGACGCCAGCACAAAAACCACGCGGTTCAGCCAATAAAATTTCTTGTACGCCCATATTTGCTTTCATCTGCTTGAAGTAGATTTACAAAATACCAATCACATGAACTTCAAACGTGACGGGATGCCCCGCCAAGGGGTGATTGAAGTCAAACAAGACTGCGCCATCATCGGCCACTTGCATGACAGCACCGGCATAAGTGCCATGGCCATCGGGTGTAGGGAATTGAACCACATCGCCAGGCACATAGTGTTCTTGTGCTGCACCCAATTGCGCCAACAACTTGCGCGCCACCCATTGCTGCATGTCGGGGTTGCGATCGCCGAAAGCCACACCCGAGGCCAATTCGAAAGTCGTGCGAACGCCCTCTTCTAAACCCATTAAGGCCGCTTCCATGCCAGGCGACAACTCGCCAGAGCCCAAGGACAGGGTGGCAGGCTTGTCTTCAAAGGTATTGATGAGCGTGCCCTGCGGTCCTGCCAATCGGTAATGCAAGGTTAAAAAAGATCCAGCTTGGACTGTGGTCATAAAACTTAATTCTGAGAAATGCGCTTTGAAGGCGCAACAAGCGCAATTCAATGCAGGCTAATGCAAATCCAAACCGCACCATGGAGAAGGCTTTGGGCTCAGACTTCAAGAGTCGAATGCGCCATTGTAAAAAGCTTCTGCGGCTTTCGCTCCCAAAAGCCTGAATCTGGGGCATTTATCTCTTCAGAAAGCCCATGAACTTCCAAGAATTACCCCCAGACACCCGTCCTCGCGAAAAAATACTCACCCGCGGGCCCGGCGCTTTAAGCGATACCGAGCTTTTGGCCCTGTTGCTCAGAACGGGGGTGGCTGGCCGCAATGTGCTGCAATTGGCGCAAGACATGTTAGTGGCCAGCGGCGGTCTGGCCAATTTGCTGCTCACTCCGCCGGCGCAACAAACAGCCATCAAAGGCCTAGGGCCTGCCAAACAATCCGAGCTCTTGGCCGTCATGGAATTGGCCAAGCGTGCCATGGCCCAGCAACTCAGCACCCGGGAGGTCATGCAAAGCGCCAGCAGCGTTCAGCTTTATTTACAACTTCATTTGGCGCACAAAACACACGAGGTGTTTGCCATGCTGTTCCTAGATTCTCAACACAAGCTGGTGTGCATGGAAACTTTGTTTCGGGGCACGCTCAGCCAAACCAGCGTGTACCCCCGTGAAGTGGTCCTTCGGGCCCTCCATCACCACAGCGCCGCGGTGGTGTTGGCGCACAACCATCCCAGTGGCTCGGTGCACCCTAGCCCTGCCGATTTGCACCTGACCCACAGTTTGAAGTCTGCTTTGGCCATGGTGGATGTCAGGGTGTTAGACCATGTCATTGTGGGCCCGGGTCAGGCCTTCTCCATGGCCGAGCAAGGCGTTTTATAAGCCAACAGCTAAAACGCTTGCAGCTTGTGGCACCATTGGATGGTGAAATTCCAATCGCTTCAAGATCTCAAACTGGTTCAAAAGCAAATTGCGGCGGCGCAGGCCAAAGCAGTTGCCGAGGAAGCCGCGCGCGCGGCGGCCATTCGAAAAGCAGAGGCGGATAAAAATCTGTTTGCACGCGCCATCGGCAAGGTAGCGCCATTGCCTGTTCACAACAAAGCACACCTTCCCAGAACGCCGCGCGAACCCGTGGCCAGCCAGCTTCAAAAAGACGAAGCCAAGGTCATTCAAGACTCACTAAGCGATGAGTTCGACGTCAGCACTTTGCTCGACACCGACGATGCACTGAGTTTTCGCAGGCCCGGTGTGGGCACAGAGGTTACGCGCAAATTGCGAAAAGGCGAATGGGCTATTCAACGTGAAATTGATTTGCATGGCTTGCGCAGCGATGAGGCCCGCTTGGCCTTAACCACGTTCATTCGCGAGGCACACAAACACGGTATTCGGTGTATTCGAGTGGTGCATGGCAAAGGATTGGGCTCCCCTGGCAAAACGCCAGTGCTCAAATCCAAAGTGCACAGTTGGCTGGTGCAAAAAAACCAAGTGATGGCCTTTGTGCAAGCCAAACCAGCGGAAGGCGGCGCAGGCGCTTTGGTGGTGCTGCTCACACCCTCTTGATTTATTCTGAAGCCTGACGCAGCGTTTGTGACACAGGCTGCCGGAGCACCTCCGCCAAGCCCCACCACCCTGCAATCCAAGCCAAAAGTGCACCCGTGAGTGCACCAGCAGCTGGCACCCACAGTGATGCCGTCCATTCAAACTCAAAGACAAATCGAGCCAAGCCCCAGCCCACCAACTCAGCCACCAAGCTGGCTAAGAACCCTGCCAACAACCCGACCCCCATGAGTTCGGCGGTTTGCACTTGGCTCAGTAAACGGCCAGTTGCACCCAAGGCCCGCATGATGGCGAATTCTCTTTTTCGTTCTTCACGCGTGGAAGTGACAGCGGCGGTCAGCACCAACAAGCCCGCCATCAAGGTGAAAGCAAATAAAAATTCAACCGCGCGAATGACTTGGTCCAATACGTTTTGAATTTGGGTGAACGTGGCTCGCAAGTCGACACTGGTGACATTGGGAAATTGTTGAAGCATGTTGCGCTCGAAGGCAGGCACATCAGGTGTTTTAAAAGCGGCCATGTAACTCAAGGGCACATCGGGCAAATTGTCTACCGGATAGATCACAAAGAAGTTGGCTCGCATCGAGCCCCAGTCGACTTTTCTAAAAGAGGTGACGCGCCCTTCAGAAATCACACCGCCCACATCAAATCGCAAACGATCGCCCATTTTCAAGCCGAGTGTTTTGGCAATGCCGATTTCAATACTCACCGCATCTCGCTCGCCTTCTTTCCATTGGCCTTGAACCACGGGATTGTTTTCGGGTTGGACCGAGCGCGCAGACAAGTTAAATTCGCGGTCGACCATTCTTTTGGCCCGGTCATCGGTGTAATCTGACGGGCTGACCGCGTTGCCGTTGATGGCTACCAAGCGGCCGCGAATCATAGGGTACCAATCGTAGCCTGTCACATTGGCTTGCTTCAGCGAAGCTTGAAAGGCTTGAGTTTGATCGGGCTGGATGTTGATGACAAATCGATCTGGCGCATTCACGGGAGTGGCCTTGCGCCAGCTGTTGATGAGATCGGTGCGCAGCAAAACCAACAAGACCAAGGCCAACAATCCAATCGACAATGCGCTGACTTGAACCACTGCATAAACGGGGCGCGCCATGACTTGGCGCGTGGCCAGCAGAAGCCATCGAGGCGTGGCGTCTGATGGCACCCATTTGCGCAAGAGTTTCAAAACCAACCAAGTGGCACCTGCAAATAACAAGGTGGCCATTGCAAAACCACCGACTGTCATCAGGCCCAACTTCAAATCACGACTGGCCCACATGAGGGCGCCAGCAAAACCGAGTAAGCCTGTGAGCAAAACACCCACAGACGCAGCTTGCAGACCACCCATGTCTCGGCGAATGACACGCATCGCTGGAACTTTGGCCAGCTGCAAAACGGGTGGCAGGCCAAAGGCCAACAACAAGGTCAGGCCCATGCCCAAGCCCAACAGCGCAGGTGAGACAGAGCTGGGCGGCAGTTGTGCATCGACCAATCCCGCCAAAAGCCATATAAAAGCGTGATGAACGCCATAACCCAAGAGCACGCCTAAAAAGCTAGCCACCATGCCAGCGGTGATGAATTCAAAGGCATAAGCCACAGACAAGGTTTTTTGACTCTGCCCCAAGACGCGCAACAGGGCACAAGCATCGAGGTGCTTGCTTGCAAAGGTTCTGGCTGCGAGTGCCACAGCCACAGCGCACAACAAGGCAGCGAGCAGCGCAACCAAATTCAAAAACTTTTCTGCGCGGTCTAGGGTTTGGCGCATTTCAGGACGACCGCTTTCCATGGACTCAACTTGCATGCCGCGCACTTCTGGCTTGTCGACTTCCGCCCGAGCCCATTTTAAAAACTGCTGCACATTCACCTGTGACACATCACCCGAAACGGCCATGCGATAAGAAACACGACTGGCCGGTTGAATCAAGCCCGTGGCTGGCACATCGGCTTGGTGAATCATGACCCTGGGTGCAAAATTCATAAAGGCGGCGCCACGGTCTGGCTCACGGTGAATGAGTGCCGCAATTTGGAAAGACTTGTCGCCCAGCCAAATGGCATCACCCACCTGAAGGTTCATCACTTCCAGCAAAGAAGGGTCGACCCAAGCTTGGCCAGCTTGAGGTACATCACGTGTTAGGCGAGTAGCCGCTTGATTGTTGGGAGTGCCACCACTGTGCGAATTTTGCAAACTCATTTGCCCTCGCAAGGGATAGCCTTCAGACACCGCTTTTAAAGCCACCAATTTGGTTTCGCCGCCTTTGGCATCGTCTGCGCGCGCCATGCTGGGAAAGCTCAAGGTGGCATTGGTTTTGAGGCCCAACTCTTGGGCCTTTTTCTGAAAATAGTCTGCCGTGGGTTTGTCACTGACCACCACAGCATCACCGCCCAAGAGCTGTTTGGCGTCTCGCCATAAACCAGCTTGAAGTCGATCAGAAAAAAATCCAACCGCTGTCAGCGCAGCAACTGCCAAGACCACGGACACAATAAGCAAATTCAATTCGCCGGAACGTAAATCTCGCCAAAGATTGCGGAGACCTAATTGAAACGAGCGCTGCCAAGAATGCGTGTTCAAGACAACTGAAGAAGCGCTACTGGGGGCTTTAGAAACTTCAGATGGCATCTTGAGTCACGGCCTTGCTTGTCATGACTTCAGCCAACTCGGCTTGCCACTTTAATCTGTGCGTTGCGCTGAAACACAAGAAGCGCTTGTTGGTGGCACGGCCAATGGCACAAAGCTGCACTCGCTCGGCCACTTCCAAACCCATTTGGGTAATGCCACTGCGCGATACGGCAATGGGCACACCCATCTGCGCTGACTTGATGACCATCTCGCTGGTGAGCCTGCCCGTGGTGTAAAAAACTTTGTCGTGACCGCTGACATCGTTCATGACCATCCAACCGGCAATGGTATCAACGGCATTGTGCCGGCCCACATCCTCCACAAACATGAGCATCTCTGCGCCTTTGAATAAGGCACAGCCATGCACAGAGCCAGAAGATTTGTAAGTGGTTTCTTGAATGCGGATGGCGTTGACCAAGGCGTACAAAGTAGCCTGCGTGATGTGCGCATCGGCGGGCAAATGAATGGCATCGATGTCGCTGACCAAGTCTCCAAACACACTGCCTTGTCCACAGCCAGTCGTGACCACACGCGCTGCCGTTTTAGGGCCAGCTTGGCTCAAGCCATCGCGCGTTTTAATGGCTGCTACGCCAGGTTGTCCCATTTCGCCCTCACCTAAGGACCAGTCAACGGTGACCGATTCAATTTCA
>CALAGS010000120.1 GCA_937891665.1 uncultured Burkholderiales bacterium
CATAAATCATGAAAAATTAGCACATGCGCAGTTGAAAAAAAGTGACTAACAGGCATCCTTTTTGCATAAGTATCGTAGGATACTGGAATATTGCACCAAATTAGAACTTCATACATGACCTGGTCTTTGCTTGCTCGAGAATCCAATGGCACTTTAGGTGTTGCAATTGCTTCGCGATTTTTTGCGGTGGGGTCCTTGTGCGTTCACACGCAACGAGGCGTTGGCGCGGTGTCTACCCAAGCCCTCATGAATCCCTTGCTCGGCCCTCTGGGTCTCAAGCTCATGCAAAGCGGCATGGCCACGCAACAAGTGATGCAAGATTTATTGCAAACCGATGCGGGCAGTGAACAAAGACAAGTCCATTTATTGCCCATGCAGGGCGAGGCTGTTGCGCACACCGGGAAAGCATGTATCGATTGGTGTGGCCATGTATCTGGCCAAGGTTTCAGCATTGCAGGCAACATGCTGGCAGGCCCTCAAGTTCTGGCAGAAACAGCCAGAGTATTTCAAGCCACACAGGGCATGCCTTTGGCAGAGCGGCTCATTTTGGCCATGCAAGCCGGCGAAGAAGCTGGCGGAGACAAGCGCGGCAAACAATCGGCCGCTCTTAGAATTCATGCTGACGAAGACTATCTTCAACTGGATCTTCGTGTCGATGATCACGAAGATCCGCTGTTGGAACTCAAGCGTTTGTATGACAAAAGTCTAGAGCGCTTTCAACCGTTTTTAAGTTGTCTGCCCGGCAGACACAATCCGGTAGGCCTGACGGATCGCGCCCTCATTGATGCTCAAATTGAACGCTTTCATCAAGCGCGACTCAAACCATGAGCAGCCCACAAGTCACACACACCGTCCTACAGGTCAGGGACTTGGTCACCACCTTCGACACCGACGCGGGGGAATTGACTGCGGTTGATGGTGTCAGTTTCAGTGTGAACGCAGGGCAAACCTTGGCCATTGTGGGAGAGTCCGGCTGCGGCAAAAGCGTCACCTCTTTGTCCATCATGGGCCTCTTGGCCAAGCCAGCGGGAACTGTTCGAAGCGGCTCCATCCAATTTGAAGATCAAGAATTGGTCGGGGCACCTGCAAGCCAGTTGCAAAATTTGCGCGGCAATCGAATGGCCATGATTTTTCAAGAGCCCATGACATCCCTCAACCCTGCTTTCACGGTGGGGGAGCAAATTGTAGAAGGCCTCATGCGGCATCTACCGCTAAACAGAGACCAAGCCACCGAACGCGCTTTGGAAATGCTCCAAAAAGTTCGAATTCCCGCGCCAGAGAAAAGACTCGACGACTATCCGCACCAATTATCGGGCGGAATGCGGCAAAGGGTCATGATTGCCATGGCCCTTTCCTGCAATCCCAAGTTGCTCATAGCAGACGAACCCACCACCGCACTGGATGTCACCATTCAAGCGCAAATTCTAGATTTGATGCGCACTTTGCAAGAGGAAACACAAACAGCCATTGTGCTTATCACTCACGATTTGGGCGTTGTGGCAGAAGTGGCTGATCACGTTGTGGTCATGTATGCCGGCCAAGTGGTTGAGCAAGCGCCGGTGCAAGCTTTGTTTGACACACCTCAGCATCCTTATACAGTGGGCCTGCTTGGCTCTATTCCAAGCCTTGATGAAGTGCAAGGCCGACTTGCCTCCATTGAAG
Organism: uncultured Burkholderiales bacterium; assembly: GCA_937891665.1. Lineage (GTDB taxonomy): Bacteria > Pseudomonadota > Gammaproteobacteria > Burkholderiales > Burkholderiaceae_C > Limnohabitans_A. Next base: position 1,663 of record CALAGS010000120.1, read on the forward strand.
GACAGGTGCCCAATCCTTTGAATCGTCCGGTGGGCTGCACTTTTGCTCAACGCTGCCCTTTTGTAGAAAAGGCATGTCTCATCGAAAGACCCAAACTCGCAGAGCTAACAACCGGACACTGGAGCGCCTGTTTGAGGGCCCCACTTAAAGCTGAGATATTGATTCCTCATGTCAACCATTGAAACACCCCTGCTAAAGGTTCAAGGACTGGTCAAACATTTCCCTGTCAATGCGGGATGGTTTGGACGCAGCCCCAACAAGGTGCGCGCAGTGGATGGCATCGACATTCATTTGAATGCGGGGGAAACATTAGGCGTTGTGGGAGAGTCGGGTTGCGGCAAGTCCACACTGGGCCGGCTGGTACTCAGGCTTATAGAACCCACTCAAGGCACCGTGGTCTTTGCAGGGCAAGACTTGTGCGGCCTGACTGCAGATCAATTGCGCTCACAGCGCAAAGAAATGCAAATCATTTTCCAAGATCCCTTCTCGTCTCTCAATCCGCGCATGACGGTCTATCAATGTTTAAGTGAACCCTTAAAGCTACACAAACTGCACACCGGGCGGCACGCCGAGCGCGTGCAAGAATTGTTGAAACTTGTTGGCTTAGCGCCTGAACATGCACAGCGCTATCCGCATGAATTTTCGGGTGGCCAAAGACAGCGCATTGGCATCGCACGTGCTTTGGCGGTCGAACCTAAGTTGATTGTCTGCGATGAAGCCGTGTCAGCATTGGATGTTTCAGTACAAGCCCAAGTCGTGAACTTGCTACAAGACTTACAAAAGCGCTTTAGCTTGGCCTATTTGTTCATTGCACACGACTTAGCTGTTGTGAAACACATTGCCGACCGTGTGGCCGTGATGTATCTGGGGAGGGTGGTGGAACTGGCAGAAAAGCAGCAACTCTTTGTGCAGCCACGTCACCCTTACACGCAAGCCCTTTTAAGCGCCATCCCCAGACCGAATCCTGGCATCAAGAAACAACGTACTGTTTTGGGCGGTGATGTGCCAAGCCCCATGAATCCACCTAGTGGTTGCCACTTTCACACCCGTTGCCCGCATGCCACCCAACTGTGTCAAACAACAGAGCCAGCCATTCAATTCAATGGTTCGCATCAAATTTCCTGTCACTTCTGGCAAGATTTACCCATGCCAGACTCTGTGATGTTTCAATCCCAAATGAGCCGAGATGCCCAACATCTGAAATTGTTGCAATCTGCTTTTGTGCAAACCCCCTAGTTTTTTCACTGGAGATATTTCATGACTTTCAAACCTCAAAAGTATTTGCTTTTACCGTTGTCGCTTTTTATGGCCTTCAGTCAAGGATTGGCCAGCGCCCAGACCTTGCGCATTGGCTTGGCTGAAGACCCCGATGTCCTTGATCCGACCTTAGCACGAAGCTTTGTCGGTCGAATTGTTTTTTCATCTTTGTGTGACAAGTTGTTTGACATCGACGAAAAACTAAACATTTTGCCCCAACTTGCGTCTAGCTACGAATGGTCTTCAGATAGCAAAGCACTCACTCTTAAAATTCGGCAAGGGGTTACTTTTCACGATGGTGAAAAGCTTGATGCCGCGGCTGTAAAGTTCAACATTGAACGCCACAAAAATTTACCTGGTTCAAACCGAAGAGGCGAATTGGCACCGGTCGCCAGCGTAGATGTGGTTGACGCAAATACCGTTCGTTTGAATTTGAGTGCGCCATTTGCGCCCTTGCTGGCACAACTGACCGATCGAGCTGGCATGATGGTTTCACCCAAAGCCGCACAAGCTGCAGGCGATAAATTTGGCTCCAACCCTGTCTGCGCTGGCCCTTTCAAGTTTGCCGAACGCGTGGCACAAGATCGCATCGTGCTTGAAAAGTTTGCCAACTATTGGAACAAAGATGCGGTTCATTTCGACAAAGTCATCTACACACCTATTCCTGACGCCACGGTTCGTTTGGCGAATTTGAAATCTGGTCAACTCGACTTCATTGAACGCATGGCTTCCAATGATGTTGAAAATCTCATGAAAGACAAAAAATACAAGGTCTCTCGCATCACCGAAATTGGCTATCAAGGCATCACCATCAACGTGGGTAAAAGTGAACAAGCCAAAAAGAACCCTTTAGGTCGCGATGCCAAGGTGCGTGAAGCCTTCGAACTGTCTTTGGACCGCCAGGGTTTGGCCCAAGTCGTGATGGACAACGAAGCCTTGGTGGGCAATCAGTGGGTTGCGCCAACCAACTCGTATTACGCCAAGAATGTTCCGATGCCCAAACGGGACATTGAAAAAGCCAAGGCACTGCTCAAAGAAGCTGGCGTTGTCAAACCCAGCTTCACACTCATGACCACCACCGCTTCAGACGCACAGCGCTTGGCTGTGGTCATCCAAGCCATGACGCGCGATGCCGGCTTTGATGTGAAAATTCAAACCACCGAATTTGCGACATCTTTGAACATGGCAGACAAAGGTGATTTTGAAGCTTATGTTCTTTCGTGGAGCGGCCGCCCTGATCCCGATGGCAACATGTTCAGCTTTCACGGTTGCAAACAACCCCTCAACTACGCTGGCTATTGCAGCGCTGAAACAGATGCGCTTTTGAACCAATCACGTGCCGAGCGTGACCCAGTCAAACGCAAAAAAATCATGGAACAAATTTCTGCACAAGTTCTGAAAGATCGTCCTGTGATCTATCTTTACCACCGCAATTGGCTTTGGGCCTACAACGGCAAACTGGCAGGTGTGCGCAATATTCCTGATGGTTTGTTGCGTGTTTCAGGTCTGAAAATGGCGCCATGACAAGCTATCTGGTCAAACGCTTACTTTCTGTTCTGCCAACGCTGCTGTTGGTGTCGATGCTTATTTTCGGGCTGCAGCAATTGCTGCCCGGCGACCCCGCCAAAATTTTAGCGGGAGAGGAGCAAGACCCCAATGTGGTGGCCTACCTCACGGCCAAGTTGCATTTGGATGAACCTCTGCCCGTTCGCTATGGCTATTGGATTGTCGGCGTAGTGCAAGGTGATTTGGGTGAGTCGGTCAGAACACAATTGCCCGTTCTGTCTTTGATTTTGCAAAAATTACCTGTTACGGCAGAGTTAGCGTTTTTGGCCATGTGTGTTGCGATTGTGATTGGCATTCCTGCAGGCATTGCGTCTGCAGTAGGGCGCGGCACAATTTGGGATTACGCTGCCAATGTGTTTTCGCTTTGGGGCCTGTCAACGCCCAACTTTTGGTTGGGCATCTTGATGATCATGCTGTTCTCCGTACACCTGGGTTGGCTGCCAGCATCGGGGTTTGTCAGTCCCAAAGAAGACCTGCTAGGCAACTTGGCCAGCATGGCCATGCCCGCGTTTGTGCTGGGCAATGCCATTGCTGCTGTGCTCATGCGTCACACTCGCAGCGCCATGCTGCAAGTGATGCAGTCTGACTATGTTCGCACAGCACGCGCCAAGGGCCTGAATGAACGCACAGTCATTTTGAAACACGCCCTTCGAAATGCCTTAACACCCATCATTACCTTAGGCGCCTTGGAATTCGGAACGCTTTTATCGGGCGCTGTTTTAACTGAACAAGTTTTTACCATTCCCGGTTTTGGCAAACTCATTCTTGACGCTGTTTTCAACCGAGATTACGCAGTGGTTCAAGGTGTGGTTCTCTTCACAGCCACCACCTACATCATGCTAAATCTCATGGCTGACATGGCCTACTTCTGGGTCAATCCGAGGTTACGCAAATGAGCCAAAGTCTGTCTTACACCGCCTGGCTTCGATTGCAAAGAAGACCAAGCGCATTGATCGGTTTGGCCGTGGTCGTTGCCTTCATTTTGATGGCTATTTTTGCGCCCTACATTTCTCCGCAAGATCCGATTGCTACAAGCTGGGGCGCCATTCGAAAAGCACCCAGTGCAGCGCATTGGTTTGGTACCGATGAAATTGGCCGTGACGTTTTGTCACGCGTCATTTGGGGTACTCAAGCATCTCTGATGGCTGGCGTTATTTCTGTCAGCATCTCGCTTTTAATTGGTGTGCCCATTGGGCTTCTGGCTGGCTTTGTAGGTGGCGCTGTCGATGCCATCATCTCGCGCATCACCGATGCATTTTTAGCCTGCCCCTTTCTAATTTTGGCCATTGCATTGGCTGCATTTTTAGGCCCAAGCCTCACCAATGCCATGGTGGCCATTGGCATTTCTGCGGCCCCCATCTTTGTTCGACTGACGCGTGGTCAAGTCATTCAAATTAAAGTGGAGGATTACGTAGAGGCCGCGCGATCAGTGGGCAACCCGCCTTGGCGCATTGCATTGGTCCACATCCTTCCCAATATTTTGCCCCCCTTGTTGGTTCAAGCCACTCTGGCAATTGCAGCAGCCGTCATTGCGGAAGCCAGCTTGTCATTTTTAGGTCTGGGCCAACAACCTCCCGCCCCCAGTTGGGGCAGCATGCTAAACACTGCTAAGAATTACATTGAACAAGCGCCATGGATGGCCATTTGGCCCGGAATCTCCATTTTCTTATTGGTCTTGTCTTTCAATCTTTTTGGCGACGGCTTAAGAGATGCCTTAGACCCAAGACAGCGTTGAACTTAAAAATTCAAAGCTTATTTAATAAGTTGACCATCAAGAAATTGCATCACAGCCGCCAGACCTTTTTCGGGCTGTTCTTCCTGCAACAAGTGTCCTAGCTTAGGAACCAGCACCGTGGTGGAATTTGACAAAACATTGGCGTAGCTTTGGGCATTGGTGCTCGGAATCATTTGATCCTGCTCGCCCCAAATGAGCAGCGTCGGTGCCTTAATGGCTTTCAAACGAGGCACAGGATCTGTGTAAATGGTTTGATTTGATCTGTTCAAAATAGCACCTCGTACACCGGGCGCTCTGAGCATGTCGAAATACCGGTTGACCAGTGCATCGTTCAATGCATCAGCATCGGCAAAGGCTGGCTCAATTGATTTTCGGACCAAGTACTTGGGTAAAACATATTTGATGAGGCCCATGATGGCTGGGACTTCATAGGGCTTGGTTCCGATGTCTTTGGTTTCTGGAAAGCCGTCTGGCGCCATGAGCACCAAGGCTTGTACGCGCTCAGGCTGAGAAG
>CALAGS010000121.1 GCA_937891665.1 uncultured Burkholderiales bacterium
GCATGTCGGCTCAAAATAAAACTTGCAAAAAATTTGCACCAAATCGTCGTTCCTGCAATGGCCGTCCATGCGTCATATTCCAACTCACCCAATAAAACAAACACGATAACCATCAGCGCCACTGTACCTGCAACCATGTTGACGACCATCTCGTAGGGTGCAAACTTTTCTGGGTTAGGAGGAGACTCACCTCTTTTTAAGGCAACTTCAGAAAAATCACGTTTGTAAATAATTCGCCAGGCACGTTGGTACCAAAAGAACGCCATGGGGAAAAGCGCTAAAAAAAGGATCCACGTGATAACCACGCTCACATCAAAAACCATTCCTCACTCCAGTCAGCAACAGTCGATAAATTTCAAGAAATCATTAAAAAACCCTGTTAGCGTAAAGACTAACAGGGTTTTGATTGTCACACCCTAAAGTGTGAATTGCTTAGATCAGTGTGCACCATCGACGGCTTTAGAACCGCGAGGAATACGCACAGCCTCCACCATTGCTTGAATGTGCTCTGGTGGTTCTTTTGTCATCTTGTCGACAATGAAGGCAACAAGGAAGTTAACCATGGCACCTACAGCACCAATCGCTTCAGGCGTGATACCGAAGAAGCTGTTTGGTCCACCAATTAAATTGACGTACTCAGTGCCTTTGATGAAGAACAAGCCTTTGTGTGCAAACACATAGAAGAGTGTTACAAACAAGCCTGCCAACATACCTGCCATGGCGCCCTCTTTGTTCATCTTCTTGGAGAAAATGCCCATCATGATGGCGGGGAACAATGAAGATGCTGCAATACCGAAGGCCAGGGCCACGGTACCCGCCGCAAATCCTGGCGGATTGAGGCCGAGGTAGCCCGCGATCAAAATGGCCACGGCCATGGAGATCTTGCCGGCCATCAATTCACCTTTTTCACTGATGTCAGGTGCAAAAACATTCTTCACCAGGTCATGAGACACAGCGGCTGAAATCGCCATCAGCAAACCTGCAGCAGTTGATAAGGCAGCAGCCAAACCACCAGCAGCCACCAAAGCAATCACCCAGTTAGGCAACAACGCAATTTCAGGATTTGCCAACACAATGATGTCGGCATTAACTGTCAATTCGTTGCCTTTCCAGCCAGCCGCGTCAGCTTTTGCCTTAACGGCATCGCTCTTTGTCTTGTCGTTGTAGTACTGAATACGGCCGTCACCGTTCTTGTCTTCGAACTTCAAGAGACCCGTTTTTTCCCAACGCTTCATCCAGTCTGGACGCTCGGTCGCCAAGATGCTGGCTTCAGGCGCATACAAATCGCCACCTGTCTTAACAGCAGTGTTAACCGTGGCATGCAAGTTCAACTTGGCCATTGCGCCAACAGCAGGTGCCGTGGTGTACAAGATAGCAATGAAGATCAAAGCCCAACCAGCTGAACTGCGCGCGTCTTTCACAGTCTTCACTGTAAAGAATCGCATGATCACGTGCGGCAAACCAGCCGTACCAATCATCAATGACAGGGTGTACATGAACATGTTGAGCATGCTGCCTGGCATTGAAGTGGTGTACTTACCAAACCCAAGGTCAGTGACCACTTGGTCCAACTTGACGAGCAAGCTAACATCAGTGCCGACAAAGTTGCTGCCCAAGCCCAACTGTGGCAAAGGGTTGCCAGTCAGTTGCAATGAGATGAAGATGGCGGGGACTGTGTAAGCCAAGATCAGAACGATGTACTGCGCCACTTGGGTGTATGTGATGCCCTTCATGCCACCGAACACAGCGTAGGCAAACACAATGGCCATGCCAATGTAAATACCCATGTCGCTACTCACGCCCAAAAAGCGAGAGAATGCGACACCCACACCCGTCATTTGACCAATGATGTATGTCAGTGAAGCAACCAACAAGCAAACAACTGCCACTGTTGATGCGCCCTTGGAGTAAAAGCGATCGCCAATGAACTGAGGCACCGTGAATTTGCCGAACTTGCGAAGGTAAGGTGCCAGCAACATGGCCAACAGCACATAACCACCTGTCCAACCCATCAAGAACAATGCGCCGCCATAACCCATGTTGGAAATCAATCCAGCCATAGAGATGAAGGAAGCCGCAGACATCCAGTCCGCTGCTGTCGCCATACCATTCATGCGAGGGCCAATGTTGCCACCCGCAGCATAAAACTCGCTAGTAGAACCGGCGCGAGCCCAAAAAGCAATGCCAATGTACAGCGCGAAGCTGGCAAAGACAAAGATATAAATTGTTGTTTGTAAGTCCATATTCAACCCCTTTTATTCTTCGTGAACATCAAATTCACGATCGATTTCACCCATACGCTTTGCGTACCAGAAAATCTGAGCGATGAAAATGTAAATAGAGCCTTGTTGCGCAAACCAGAAGCCAAGTGGATAGCCACCCAGCTTAAAGTTGTTCAACTGTTCTGCGAACAAGATACCGGCGCCAAATGAAACCAAGAACCAAACAATCAAGATGTTGATCAACAGTTTCACTGTGGCATTCCAGTAGGCATGACTGGCGTTGTCTTCCTTCATGAATAACCTCTTTCTTACGTTATGACTTTTGACAGGCACACTGCATGCCAATCGGACACACGCTGTGGAGTTAGTCCACATCGGCAAACGGATTGTCGCCACTTTAGCTTACTCAATTCTGATAATTTGCCACTATTTCAAACATGCAAGGGAAAGTACTTAGTTTTTTAAGGGTCGTGGCCAAATACAAAGAAAAAGCGAAATCGAAAATTTCACTCAACACCCAGCCTAATGCCTGAAAATATGCGCAGCTTTGGCCCAAGAATCTTCCAATTCTTGCCCATAGCTCAGCGGGCAAGCGCTCATCCGACTTTGATGCACGCTTGTGCCAACCCGCAAGATGGCCTTTCTGCCCAATTAGATGGACTTGGTAACAGAAATCATTTGAGGCCTTGTTCGGCTCGAATTACAAATAGGTGGCGTCACTCGCCATCGTTATGGAAATGGGCTTGCCCCAATTTATGGCATTGACTTCGGCCATTTGCAGTTGACGATACTGGCTACAAACACATTGAATATGAATGCGTTCATAACGCCCAATATCTCACCGGCTCTCAGGGCCAGCAACTTTCTTACAAAAGGTGCAGTCATCGACAGGGATGCTGTGTTTCACAAGGGGTCCTTGTCTTTGATTGAGTTGCTGAAAAACAATGACCCAGCGAGCCTGTTGAATTTGTGGAGATTGAATCTGTTTTTTCAAAGGCAGCCCACGTCATTCCATGGCGAGAATTACAAAACAACGAAGTATG
>CALAGS010000122.1 GCA_937891665.1 uncultured Burkholderiales bacterium
TTTTGAAAAGCGCCCGCTTCTCTGCGGCAAAGGGTGCTGTGCAGCGTCAGTGACTCACCCAGTGCCTGACCCAGTTTCTGGGTCTGCAGGGGCATCGTCTGATTGCAATCGCAAATGAGTGTGGTCATGGGGGGCCGGATCGTTTTCTAAAGTGGCTGAACTTGTGGCAGGGGCTGGCAAGTTTTCTTGTGTTTCTGAGGCTTCTTGGGATTGTGCTTCGCTTGGGGCAGACTGTGCCACATCTTCTGGCGCTTTGACCAAACCCAAAAATTGAGCGCCGACCATTTTGGCCAACATGCCCTCGGGCAATGGGTCGGGGGTGTTGTAGTCACCAATGTAAATGTCCAAGCCGTCCATGATGTTGTAGTGCGGGTCGGCCAAGAGTTTTTTCATGGCGGCGTTCCGCACTTCTGGCGACACACCTTGCGTCATGTAGGACGTGAAATCAGATTCGGGCGTGAGTTTGGAGACATCCTCCAGGGTCAGAACCTTGGCAGGCTCTTCTGTTGTTGTGCTTTGCGAATTGGGCGCAGTATTTTTTTGGAGTGCACCCGCCTGAGTGGCAAGGGGTCCATTTTGAGTTGTAGCTTGTAAGGGGTTTGTCTGTGGCTGGGCGTTGGCCTTTGGCAAAGGTTCAGCCAAAGGAGCCCCTTGTTTCACCGCTTGCTTGCGCTGCGACCAACGGCTGAAGAAGTTGCCGTTGTCTCCGTTGTTGCCTGGCTGGCTCATGCGCCGTCCACTTTCCGGCCCGAACGGTCGCCGGTAGTCACCTTGGCAGGTTGCCCAAATCGATCTGTCAGGGCTTGAAAGCTTTGAGGCCGCTGACGGCGTTTCACCTCGGGGGTGTAATGGTCATTGGCAAATTCACGCACCCATTGAACGATATCGGGTGAGGCTGGTACTTGCTCAATGGTTTCTTGCGCGTCAAGCCAACGGCCAGCATCGTGATAACTGAGCGACACGCGCTCGGGCACAGCCACCAATTCCTCACTCAATGCAACTCGTTCTTCCATGCGCCACATGACAAAGAAACAAGGATCGGGTGAGGTGACATTGAGCAGATAGCCTTCCGCATCGTCTGAAAAAAGTTCGACTTTGAAATTGGGAAACAACCAAAGCGCGCCATCATCGCCCTCGCGCAGACACTTTGGGACCTGGCCAAAGTTTTCTTCTTGGGGCGTGACGTCGTCTAAAACCCAGCGCCAAGTCTGCCATTTGGCCATGTCACCTTGCACGCGCTCACGGCGCATAACTACAGCAACATCAATAAAGGGACGGTAACTCATG
>CALAGS010000123.1 GCA_937891665.1 uncultured Burkholderiales bacterium
CGCCATAAGCGCGCCATCGTTAGCCGAATCTAATGCGATTAGCTCACTCATTCAAATGCATTCAAGGCAAGAAAACACAGTCAAAATAAAAACTTCAGTGAACTTGTACTTGCTGCCCAATTTCATGCGCCATGACGGCCCTCTTTTACTGGGGCCAGCACTTGCAGAGTTTCTAACCCTGTCAATTTCAATGACCCACCCAATGCGTCTATGACCCGCAGAACCTGCTCTAAGCGAACCGTGGATTTGCCGCCTTCCAAATCAACAATGAAACGCACGCCCACACCTGCTGCCAATGAAAGCTCTGTTTGAGTCAGGCCCATGCGTTTTCTAGCAACGCGAAGCGCATTGCCCAGATCTTGAGCGTTTGAAACATTTGTCATTGAAAATTGATCATTAGATTCCTGATCGGGAAATTATGTAGGAATCACACGCAAAATACAAATAAAATTTACCGATCGGTGAAAAATTGTCTAATTGAATTAAATTATCAAATAATTTACCGATCAGTAATTCTTTATTGTTCTGCCATGTCTATACCAACGACATGTCTACAAGATGTGTCGCTAATCTGCAGCAAACCCTCGGAGCCAAGCATCTACGTTGATCAAGTTCAATTGCCTGTCATCAAGCATTGAAATCAGTTCAGCATAAATTTGTGCGGGCTGGCGTGTTAACTTAAAGCCATTGATTTTTAAAAAAACATCGGTTGCAGCAAATGCAATTCGCTTATTGCCATCTACAAAAGGGTGGTTAATGGCCAAGCTCTCCATTAAGGCTGCCGCCTGCTCTATGGTGTCTTTGTAATATCCCGTTTGGGGTCTATATAAGGCAGCCTCTAATGCACCGGGGTCTCTCACACCAGGCAAACCACCATACCGACGAATCAAAACCGTGTGCATGCCCAGCACATCGGCCACTGTGAGGTAGTCAAGTGCCACGGCTTACTTGGCCAAGTCGCGGTAAAGGCTGTCGAATTCTTCCAAGCTAGAAGCAAAAGACGCCATGACATGCTGGCGAGGTCTTGTCTTGGTTTGCCGCTCTAAGTAATCTCGCATGGCATCGTCCAAAACCGCCTGAAATTGCCTGCCTTGGGCTGCGGCAAGCTCACGCAATGCAGCCAACACGTCTGGTGAGGCCTGGGAGGAGAATTTTTCTCGATTCAATGTAGACACGATGGCTTGCCTTAAAAAAGCTAGACCCATTATTGAATCCAGATACTTCATGATAAATCAAGATAAATCTTGATGCAAGCAAAATGCCTCAGTCTTGCGGTAACATCAATGCGGTACCGCAGCACCTTCCCCTGAAGGCTTGGTGAGGGCCGCTCTACGCGCTACTAACCGGCAATTGAAGGATGGTCGGAGTAACTTACCCTAGCCTAAACGGACTCTTTAGTGCCCTCTTGCCAGTTGGAGCCACAAAACGTCCAGGCTCAAATCCAATGCGCTGCTGCAGAAGGTACTCACCGTCAATCTGCTGCGCCAAACTCTCAATGTCTCGGGCACTAACTCCCATCTTGGCAAAGTGCAATTTCCAAGTTTTCACCACATCTACAACACGCAGCACCTCAGCCGCCGCATCGACAGGCGTCAACCCAAACTCATCGCATTCACTCATCGCATTGTCCAGCGTTGAATCGCGCCCCTGCTTACCGCAAATAAACTCCTGATACCCCTGCCCCGAATGGGTGGGTAACAAATCGTAGGCCGGCGCCAGCCTGAATCGACCATGCTGAAAAGGGGCCACTACCAACAGCGAATGGTTCTTTTCATGGTCATCTGTGTTGTCCATCAAAATGTTGAACACCATGCGGCGAAACAACTCTCTGGCGTCTTGCAAATTCGCCCCATCTGTGGCCACCCCTGCACGGCGCAACAGGCACGCCAGCTCGGGATAACCCAACTGCGGCTCCTGCCCTGCCGTCGTTGCAGCCCGAATGGCCGTACTGGCCGACACACTGTGAATTCGACCACCGCCAACCGTGCGGTCAAAACGGCGAATGGCCACCGCATGCAAACCCGACAAACGCACCACCTGCGTAGCCGCTACCGAAATCCCTGCAAGCGCAGCCAGCTTCATGGTGGCGTGCTCCACCAAAGGCGCATCCACCAACTCGTTGTTAAAAAACTTAAT
>CALAGS010000124.1 GCA_937891665.1 uncultured Burkholderiales bacterium
TCATATTTTTCTCCGTTGCTAGGTTCTTAGAACCAGGGACGCCAGATCCACACCAAGCTGTGGGCGAAGAAAGCTCCAACAGCCCACAACAGGTAACCCTGTATGAAGTACTGGTGAAACTCTTGGGCTTCTTGGTCTGTCAGCCCTGAGGGGTTAGCTGCATCAGTCATAGTTTGTGCCTCTCTCTAAATGCCTTTCGGCGATACCCTGAAACCTGACGGAATCAGGACGGACTGTTGTGGCTTTAACACCGCAACAGATGGCCCTCCGGACAAGCCGAAGGATTGGACGGCCCAACAAATTCAAGTGCACATCTTTCATGCATGTACTCCTTCATTCGCTTGACCGAACAATTCTGTGAATCTTTGAGCTTCAACATGGGAGCGGCCGGTTTCCCGTGCATCTCGCTCCGCTTGATCGCGCATTCGCTTGGCTGCTGAAATTCGAACCAAAATCGGTTGTTGCTCAAGCAACGCGTCGAACAGCTCTTGCGCCTCAGGCTCCCACGGCACGGTGGTGTTGGGCGCTGAGCGTCCCAGGGTGCCTTCAATCTTGTCCATCTCTGTGCCCAGTGGCAGGATGTGAAAGAGCGCATCGAAAAGGCCGTTGCAAAACTCTTGAATGATGTAAGTGGCGCCCGCATACCCCATGAAAGGCGTGCCCGTATGACGACGAATAATGGGCAAGGGAAAACTGGCGGGAATGAAACTGGTTTTCATCATGCCGCCGCCGCCGCATTCAGCCAGATAGATGCGTTCGTTGTAGCTGCCGTACAAAATAAGCGGCGTTTTTTCAGTGACCAGCTTGCGCACTTCTGCGTTGTCTGTTTTGGCACCCGCAATGCGCGAGATGGCAAAGTTGCATGGCAAGCCCATTTCGTCTTCCAGGAAGTGGCGTATGCCGCGCGTATAGGTTTCATTGGCCACCACACCAAAATTGGCGGTGCCGAAAAAATCTTGCGTCACTGAGCGCCACAAATCCCAAATGGGTTTGATGGTGCTGTGTTTTTCTCTTTCGATGAAGGGCTCAGGGTCCAGGCCCAGCAGTTCACCGAGAGAGCGCAGGAATTTGGTGGTGCTGTGCAGACCAATGGGTGCCTGCAAATAAGGGCGTTCCAGGGCTTCGCACAACATGCGACCGAACTCACGGTACATGCAAATGTTCACATCAGCTTCCACCAGGCGGGACACATCGGCAAGGTGTGAGCCCAAGGGGAAAACCATGTTGACTTCGGCGCCAATGCCTTGAACCAGGCGGCGTATTTCGGCCAAATCACTGGGGGAATTGAAGGTGCCGTAGCTCGGGCCAATGATGTTGACGCGTGGCTTTTCACCCTCTTTGCGTTCGCGTTGGGGCACATGACGCAAGCCATACTGCTGCCACAGCCAATACATGGCGCGGTTGGCGCATTGCCACTGGTCTTCATCAATGGTGCGAGGCAAAAAGCGCTGCAGGTTGGTGCCTTCAGGCGTCACGCCACCACCGATCATTTCCGCAATCGAGCCTGTCACCACCACAGAAGGAAGGTCCGGATTGAGCGTGGCATGCGCGCGGCGCATAGAGCCTTCAGTGCCCTCACGGCCCAATTGCTCCTCAGCCAAACCTGTCACGACGATGGGTAATTCATGGGGCGGGAGTGCATCGGTGTAATGCAACACCGATGTAACAGGCAAGTTTTCACAGCCCACCGGGCCGTCAATGACAACTTGCAAGCCTTTGATGGCGGTGAACACAT
>CALAGS010000125.1 GCA_937891665.1 uncultured Burkholderiales bacterium
ATGACGTGGACTTCAAGGCACTGCAAGAAGCCGCCAAGCCCCTTTGGAAATACGCGGGCGCTAAATCTCTCACAGAAGGTGCACAAAGCCTGTATGAGGAAGAGCCTGGCATTCGTTTTGAAGCTGCCGATCACAAACTCCAACTTTGCTGGACCGTCCGCGGCGACGAAGATTTTCGCCAAGTGCTAGACGATCTGTGCATGAACATTAACGAAATTTCTGCGGCAGGCGCGCAGCTGGAAATTACTTTCTACGACACAGAATTTGAAGATGAAGATGAATCGCGCGGCGCTGAGTCACGCGATGATTTTCTCATTCTCTTTGTGGGCCCCGATCCTGCCGCCATCATGCAGGCGCAACGAGATTTGCTGGTTCAAGATGTGGTGGGCCTCATGGAGCGCCATTTTGATGGCTCAGAACTCAGTGGTGTGGTCCAAGAAATTGACAAGCTCTTTTCAGAGCGCTTTAGCGATTTGGTCAGCTCCCTAGAACTGGGCAAACCACCCAGAGGCAGCGGTGGTGGTGGACCACAAGGTGGTCATGGCGGGGGTCGTCGGCCACGTCATTTGCACTGAATTCAAATTTAAATTCCATTAGGCCTTGGCCCCTTTCGCCATGCTCAATCCAGGTGTCAAGCGCAGAGAAGTCTTTGGCTGGGCCATGTACGACTTTGCCAATTCTGGCTACACAACTGTGGTCATCACGGCGGTCTTTGCGGCTTACTTTGTGGGCGCCGTGGCCAACCAAGCTGAATGGGCCACATTGGCTTGGACCAGTGCACTCAGTGTGTCCTACGCCATTGTCATGCTCACCATGCCAGCCTTGGGAGAATGGGCAGACCGGCACGCCGCTAAGAAAAAAATGCTTATGGTTGTCACGGCCGCATGTGTGGTCAGTACCGCAGGCTTGGCTTTGGTGGGGCCCGGTCAGGTGGCTTTGGCTGTTGTTTGCATTGTGATCTCCAACACTTTTTACTCGTATGGTGAATCTTTAACGGCGGCCTTTTTGCCTGAACTGGCCACACCCGATGCCATGGGCCGAGTCAGTGCTTGGGGATGGGCGTGGGGTTATTTGGGCGGCATGCTGACGCTGGGCATTTGCTTGGGGTTTGTGCTTTGGGCACAAGGTCAAGGACAAACGTCCGGACAGTTTGTGCCGGTCACCATGCTTGTCACATCCCTCATTTATGCTCTGGCTGCTTGTGTCACCTTTGCACTCATGAAGGAGCACGCCAAACCGCAACCTGCTCGGGAGCGCTCTAAAAGTCAGTGGCAACAATTGCGTCAAACCTTTCAAGAAGCCAAAGCCTACAAAGATTTCATGCAACTTATGGCCTGTGCTGTGGCCTATCAAGGCGGTGTGGCTGTGGCCATTACTTTGGCTGCCATTTACGCCGAACAGGTCATTGGATTTCAGCCGCAAGAAACCATGGTCCTTATTTTTGTGTTGAACATTGCGGCCTTGCTTGGCGCTTTGGTGTTTGGGTATGTGCAAGATCGCATCGGTCACAAATTGGCGCTGGCGATCACTTTGGTCGGGTGGAGCATCACTTGCGTGTTGGCAGCGCTGACCAGCAGCAAAGAAGTATTTTGGTGGGCGGCTGCCTTGGCGGGTGTGTGCATGGGTTCTAGCCAATCCACTGGCAGGGCCATGGCGGGCTTGTTCATTCCTGGCCATCGTTTGGCGGAGTTCTTTGGTTTGTGGACCTTTGCCATTCGCCTGGCCAGCATTGTGGGCCCCTTGGGTTATGGCTTGATCACCTGGATCACAGCCGGCAATCAGCGCTTGGCCATTGGCGCCACCGCAGTTTTGTTTTTGGGTGGATTGGCTTTGTTGTTGCCCATCAATGTGCAGCGCGGCCAAATCAAAGCTCAAACACAAACCTAAATTGCAAGTCTGATGTCTGCTTTTCGATACCTTCAGGCCTACCCAGATAACTTGCAGCAGCAAGTGCAAAAAATCATCGATGGCCCTGGCTTGGGTGAATGGTTAAAGTCTAGACATTCAGAGCCGCACAGCATACGCACCGATGGCGCGCTTTACAACTACGTGATGGAACTCAAAAATGAATTCTTGCGTCAGGCCGACCCCATCAACAAGGTCAGTTTCGACAGCAAGCTGCAAATCATTCAACATGCTTTGGGTTTGCACACCACCACCTCACGCATTCAAGGCAGCAAACTGAAATCAAAGCGCGACATCAAAGTGGCCGCCTTGTTCAAAGAAACACCCATTGCATTTTTGCAAATGATTGCTGTGCACGAATTGGCGCATCTCAAAGTGCGCGAACACGACAAAGCTTTCTACAAGCTGTGCCATCACATGGCACCAGATTATGCGCAGTGGGAGTTTGAGCTGCGGGTTTATCTCACGCACCTAGATCAGGGTGGTGAGAGGCTTTGGGCTGCAGCTTGATGGCAGCACGCAGGCGGCAGGTCTAACCACCGAAGGGCCGCAGATTGAAGTGCGCTTAAGGCGCCCGTGGTCCAAAGTTCAATCTTTTCAGATTCGCTTGAACGAGAAGGGGTGAGAGGCACCAAATTGGCGGGTGTGATTAAGCGTTTGGTTTGTTTCGCAACCGCTTCACCTGTTGAAATAAACTGTACATCAGGGCCAACCAGTTTTTGTAAAATTTCTTGCACAAAAATGTAGTGCGTGCAGCCTAAAACCAAGGTGTCTATTTGGGCATTTGCAGGCCCAAAAGCGCCCATGCTCTGAACGTACTTGGCACACAACTGCGCTACCTCTGTGGTGTCGTCTAAAGACTTTTCAGTTTGCTTTTCAATGGCCAGCGCCAAGCCTTTGCAGGCTTTTAAAACAAAATGGCCTTTCTTAGGCAAAGCATCTGTTTGAACTGTCTTGAGCAAGTTGTCGAAACGCGTGCTGTTCAAAGTGCCTTGTGTGCCCATCACGCCCACATACCCAGTTTGCGTTTGTGCAAGCGCGGGTTTGAGTGCGGGTTCAACGCCTATGAATGGCAGCTTAGGGTAATGGGTGCGCAAACTCTCAATGGCCACAGCCGTGGCGGTATTGCATGCCACAACCACGGCCTTCATGGGACCCTTGGCCAAAAGCTGTTCAGTGATGTGATGGCTTCGTGCAATGACAAAGTCGTCGCTGCGCTCGCCATAGGGCGCATAGCCACTGTCGGCCCAGTAAATGAAGCGCTCTTGCGGCATTTCGGCACGCAAGGCTTTCAAAACACTCAGGCCACCAATGCCGCTGTCAAAAACGCCGATAGCCCCTTGAAGGCCACCCACACTTAGAGGGGTAGGCTCAATTGGCGCCAACTTTGATGCCTTTAAACTCTCCCGTAGCAATTCGTTTTTGCCATTCAGCGGGGCCGGTATTGTGTGCGCTTGTGCCACCAGAATCGACCGCCACTGTGACAGGCATGTCGACCACATCAAATTCGTAAATGGCTTCCATGCCCAAGTCTGCAAAGGCCAACACCTTCGATTGTTTGATGGCCTTGGACACCAAATATGCCGCACCGCCCACAGCCATGAGGTAGGCTGATTTGTGTTTTTGGATGGCTGCAATGGCCTCAGGACCACGCTCGGCTTTACCCACCATGGCAATCAGTCCGGTTTGGGCCAACATCATCTCGGTGAATTTATCCATGCGTGTAGAGGTCGTTGGGCCAGCGGGTCCCACAGCTTCGCCCTTCATAGGGTCGACCGGGCCCACGTAGTAAATGACGCGGTTGGTAAAGTCGACGGGCAGTTTTTCGCCCTTTGCCAACATGTCTTGAATGCGTTTGTGAGCGGCATCGCGCCCCGTTAACATTTTGCCATTGAGCAGCAAAGTTTGACCAGGTTTCCAGCTCGCCACCTCTGCGGGAGTCAGTGCGTTTAAATCAATGCGCTTGCTCTTTTTTGTATCGGGTGTCCAGTTCACATCGGGCCACAAATCGAGAGAAGGCACATCCAAGTAAACGGGGCCAGAGCCGTCCATCACAAAGTGCGCATGTCGGGTAGCGGCGCAGTTGGGAATCATGGCCACAGGCTTGCTGGCGGCGTGGGTGGGGTACATCTTGATTTTGATATCAAGCACCGTGGTGAGGC
Organism: uncultured Burkholderiales bacterium; assembly: GCA_937891665.1. Classification (GTDB taxonomy): domain Bacteria; phylum Pseudomonadota; class Gammaproteobacteria; order Burkholderiales; family Burkholderiaceae_C; genus Limnohabitans_A. Next base: position 4,068 of record CALAGS010000125.1, read on the forward strand.
CACCCAAACCTTGAGCGCCAATGCCAAGCGCATTGACTTTTTCATAAATTTCCAAGCGCATGTTTTCAACTTGCGTGAGCTTTTCGCCCTTGCTTGATTTCTCTAGCAACTGGTACATGTCGAGGTCGTCCATTAAACTTTCTTTGGCCATCAGGGCTGCCTTTTCTGCAGTACCACCAATGCCAATTCCCAACATGCCAGGAGGGCACCAACCAGCACCCATGGTGGGGACTGTTTTCAAGACCCAGTCGACGACACTGTCGCTGGGGTTGAGCATGACCATCTTGGACTTGTTTTCACTACCGCCTCCTTTTGCAGCCACGGTGATATCCAGTTTGTTGCCGGGCACTATTTGCGTGAAGATCACGGCAGGGGAGTTGTCCTGTGTGTTCTTGCGAGCAAATTCAGGATCGGAAACTACCGATGCGCGCAACATGTTGTCGGCATAGTTGTAGCCTCGTCGCACGCCTTCATTGATGGCATCCTCTAAGCCGCCTTTGAAGTTGTCAAACTTGATGTCCATGCCGACTTTCAAAAACACATTGACGATGCCGGTGTCTTGGCACATGGGACGATGGCCCATGGCGCTCATTTTGCTGTTGGTCAAAATTTGCGCGAGGGCGTCTTTGGCCGCGGGGCTCTGCTCTCGGTGGTACGCAGAAGCTAAGTGGGAGATGAAATCAGCAGGGTGGTAGTAGCTGATGTATTGCAGGGCGGCAGCTACCGATTCAATCAGGTCTTCTTCTTTAATCAATGTGGTCATGACGTACTTTCACGAAGTCTTATTTAAATTTTCAAAATTCAGGTGCTGAAAGCTGCCTGTTCAATATTTTCAATGGTTGTTGTGGTGTGACATCAGCTTGTCGGTGTAGGCAATGGCCAAGGCACTGAGAAGGAAGGTGACATGGATGATGGTTTGCCACATCAGAACTTGTTCGGTGTAGTTGGCAGCATTGATGAATGTCTTGAGCAGATGGATGGAACTGATGCCGATGATGGCAGTGCCTAATTTCACTTTCAAAACAGACGCATTCACATGGCTTAGCCATTCTGGTTGATCGGGGTGGTTTTCTAACTCCATGCGAGATACAAAAGTTTCGTAGCCACCCACAATGACCATGATGAGCAGGTTGGAAATCATGACCACGTCAATGAGTGCCAAGACCACCAACATGATGATGGTCTCATTCAATTGAGTGATGGGGGCGTCAACTTTGTAACCAATGCCAGTGATCAAAGCTTGTAAAGCAGTTTGGCTGCCAAAAACGGCTTCCAAAAGATGCACCAGCTCTACCCAAAAATGGAATACATAAACAGCCTGCGCCAAAATCAGGCCTAGGTAAAGGGGAAGTTGCAGCCACCGGCTGGCAAAAATCAGCTTGGGCAAGGGGCGGAGGGCCGTTTTTTTGGGATGGGGTTGGGGGTTGGAAGCCATGGTTGATCTTTGGATGAGTTTGGACGATTTTAAAGCCGTACATTTGCCGAAACGTGTCGGATTTAACAAGATATGAAAGAATACTGTCAGTCAGGGCTTTGTAAGAGCCAAGCACGACATTCAGCACCAGTCATTCGAATAAGTTCCTAAGGAGACACACAATGAGCGCCACCGTTTACCAGCCCAGTGCTGAATTCGTTAAAAATGCCCACATCTCAGGCATGCCAGCTTACCAAGCCCTTTGTAAAGAGGCTGAAACAGATTACGAAGGCTACTGGGCTCGGCTAGCCAAAGAGTTTATTTCTTGGAAAACGCCTTTCACCAAGGTATTGGATGAATCCAAAGCGCCTTTCTTCAAATGGTTCGAAGACGGCACCCTGAATGCCTCTTACAACTGCCTAGACCGCAATGTGGAAAAAGGCCTAGGCAATAAAACCGCCCTCATTTTTGAAGCTGACGGCGGTGAAATCACACGCATCACATACAGCGAATTGCTGGCTAAAACCTGCCAAATTGCCAATGGACTCAAATCCATCGGCATTCAAAAAGGCGACCGCGTTGTCATCTACATCTCCATGTCAATTGATGGCGTGGCGGCCATGCAAGCTTGCGCCCGAATTGGTGCCACACACTCCGTGGTGTTCGGTGGTTTCTCAGCCCAGTCATTGCGCGATCGCATTGAAGACACAGGTGCCAAAGCGGTGATCACGGCCGACCACCAAATTCGCGGTGGCAAACAATTGCCTTTGAAATCCATTGTGGACGAAGCCATTGCATTGGGCGGTTGCAACAGCATTCAAAACGTTTTGGTGGTGAAACGCAGCGGCGCCGATGTGGCCATGACGGCAGGTCGTGATACTTGGATGCACGACTTGGTGGCCAAGCAAGCCTCTACCTGTGAGCCAGAATGGGTGGGTGCTGAGCATCCCTTGTTCTTGCTCTATACCTCTGGTTCAACAGGCAAGCCCAAAGGTGTTCAGCACTCTACAGGCGGCTACCTGTTGCACGCGGCCCTCACCACCAAGTGGACCTTCGACTTGAAACAAGACGACGTCTTCTGGTGCACGGCCGACATCGGTTGGGTCACAGGTCATACCTACATCACCTACGGCCCCTTGGCTTTGGGCGGTACAGAAATTGTGTTTGAGGGCGTGCCTACATTCCCTGACGCTGGTCGTTTCTGGAAAATGATTCAAGACCACAAGGTCTCTATTTTTTACACGGCGCCAACCGCCATTCGCTCTTTGATCAAGGCTGCTGAAGCCAACGATGCGGTGCATCCAAAGAGTTACAACTTGAGCAGCTTGCGCTTGTTAGGTTCAGTGGGCGAACCCATTAACCCCGCTGCATGGGAGTGGTACCACAAGCATGTGGGCGGTGGTAACTGCCCCATTGTTGACACCTTCTGGCAAACCGAAACCGGTGGTCACATGATCACGCCTTTGCCGGGCGTAACACCCATGGTGCCTGGTTCTTGCACCCTGCCTTTCCCTGGCATTCAAGCCGCCATCGTGGACGAAACGGGTAAAGACGTGCCCAATGGCCAAGGCGGTATCTTGGTGGTCAAGCGCCCATGGCCATCCATGATTCGCACCATTTGGGGTGACCCCGATCGCTTTGTGAAAAGCTACTACCCAGCCGACTTCCAAGGTAAGTATTACTTGGCTGGCGATGGTGCCATTCGCGATGCTGAGTCTGGTTACTTCACCATCACAGGTCGGATTGACGACGTGTTGAATGTGTCGGGTCACCGCATGGGCACCATGGAAATTGAATCTGCTTTGGTCAGTTGCACCGAGCTGGTGGCTGAAGCCGCTGTGGTGGGTCGTCCCGATGAAACCACCGGCGAAGCCATTTGTGCGTTTGTGGTGCTTAAGCGCCCCTTACCCACAGGCGACGAAGGCAAGGCCATTGCCAAACAATTGCGCGATCACATTGCCAAAGAAATTGGCCCCATTGCCAAGCCCAAGGACATTCGCTTTGGCGAGAACTTGCCCAAGACTCGCTCCGGCAAAATCATGCGCCGCTTGTTGCGCAGCTTGGCCAAAGGCGAGGAAATTACGCAAGACATCAGCACCTTGGAAAACCCAGCCATCTTGGGACAACTGGGTCAAACTTATTGATCAGAGTGCTTATTTGGGGGCTAATCGAATGGCACCATCCAGACGAATCACTTCACCATTGAGCATGTCATTTTCCAAAATGTGTTTCACCAACTTGGCGTAATCATGGGGTGTTCCTAGACGGCTTGGAAAGGGCACAGCCGCTGCCAATGCGTCTTGTACTTCTTGAGGCATGCCAAACACCATGGGAGTGCCAAAAATGCCAGGCGCAATGGTCATGTTGCGAATGCCGTTTCGTGCTAAATCGCGAGCAATGGGCAAGGTCATGCCCACCACGCCGCCTTTTGACGCTGCATAGGCCGCCTGCCCAATTTGACCATCATAGGCCGCCACTGAAGCCGTAGAAATCAACACACCGCGTTCGCCTGTGGCTTCAGGTTCGTTCTTGCACATGGCCTCAGAGGCCAATCGAATCATGTTGAAGCTGCCAATCAAATTGACGGTGATGGTTTTGCCAAATACCGCCAGTGAATGCGCGCCATTTTTACCCACTGTTTTTTCGGCAGGGGCAATGCCAGCGCAATTCACCAAGCCGACCAATTTGCCAAGCGACACAGCCTTGGCAACCACGGCTTGTCCGTCGGCTTCGTTGCTAACGTCGCACTTGACGAAAGCGCCGCTCAATTCTTTGGCGATGGCCTCGCCTTTTTCAGCTTGCATGTCCGCAATGACCACTTTGCCGCCATGGGCTGCCAACATGCGGGCTGTGCCTTCGCCTAGACCTGATGCGCCGCCCGTCACAATGAAAACCTTGCCTTGGATGTCCATAAATACCCCTTGATGAGTTGACGTTACGTAAACGTCAATTATGCATGGGGTATCCAAATGAAAACTATCGGACTCATAAGTAATCCCAATCAGGGTTGTCACTATTAGGGTTTACGATAGGCCTCAATGAGTTTTCTCATTCAACATTTTTTTAAACCATCCTCAAGGTAGCACCATGACACTTATCAACACGCAAGTTCAGCCCTTCAAAACTCAAGCTTTCCATAACGGCAAGTTCATTGAAGTTTCAGACGCCAGCCTCAAGGGCAAGTGGTCTGTTTTGATCTTCATGCCAGCTGCGTTCACCTTCAATTGCCCCACAGAAATTGAAGACGCTGCTGACAACTACCCAGCCTTCCAAAAGGCCGGTGCCGAGGTTTACATCGTGACCACCGACACCCACTTTTCACACAAAGTGTGGCACGAGACTTCACCCGCTGTGGGCAAAGCCAAGTTCCCATTGGTGGGCGACCCGACACACACCCTGACCAACGCGTTTGGTGTGCACATTGCTGAAGAAGGCCTGGCTTTGCGCGGCACCTTCATCATCAACCCAGAAGGCACCATCAAGACCATGGAAGTGCACTCTAACGAAATCGCCCGTGACGTTTCTGAAACACTTCGCAAGTTAACTGCCGCACAGTACACAGCAGCCAACCCTGGTCAAGTTTGCCCTGCTAAGTGGAAAGAAGGCGCTAAGACTTTGACACCTTCACTCGACTTGGTCGGCAAGATCTAAGTTAGGACATATCCGTGAAAAGGTCAACGCTCTGAATCTCAGGGCGTTGACAGTAAGCCTGTGCAGCGCACCGACTTGAATTTGAAATTGCAATTGCATTAGGAAAAAAAACCATGTTAGACGACACCCTCAAATCGCAATTACAAACCTACTTGGGCATGCTGAGAAACCCCATCCGCTTGATCGCCACATTGGACGACAGCGAGACCGGCGTGGAGATGCGCACATTGCTGGAAACCATTGTGGGTTTGTCAGACAAAGTGAGCTTGGACACCTCGGGTACAGATGCGCGAACGCCTTCTTTTGTGGTGGTCCGAGAAGGTGAAACGCAAGGCGTTCGTTTTGCTGGCTTGCCACTGGGACATGAGTTCACATCTTTGGTATTGGCCTTGTTGTGGACCGGCGGTCATCCCCCCAAAGTAGAAGCGGACGTGATCGAAGCTATTAAGGCACTCGACGGCGATTTCCACTTTGAGGTCTACATGTCATTGTCATGCCACAACTGCCCTGACGTGGTTCAGGCTTTGTCGCTGATGGCCATTTTCAATCCCAAAGTGAAGACCGTTGTCATTGAAGGCGGCGCCTTTCAACAAGAAGTGACCGAGCGCGAAATCATGGCCGTGCCCATGGTGTTTTTGAATCGCAAGGTGTTTGGATCAGGTCGCATGTTGGTGGAAGAAATTATTGCCAAAATTGACACGGGTTCTGCCGACCGCGAAGCCATCAAAATCAATGCCAAAGAAAACTTCGATGTGCTGATCGTGGGCGGTGGTCCTGCTGGCGCTGCAGCCGCCGTTTATGCCGCACGCAAAGGCATTCGCGTGGGTGTCGCAGCAGAACGTTTTGGCGGTCAGGTGAATGACACCATGGCCATTGAAAACTACATTTCCGTTTTGGAAACTGATGGTCCTAAATTCGGCGCAGACATGGAAGCCCAAGTGCGTCACTATGGTGCTGACATCATGAATTTGCAGCGCGCGGCAAAAATTATTCCGGCGGAAGAAGAGGGTGGTCTGATTCAAGTGCAAATGGAAAATGGGGGCGTCTTGAAAGCCCGCACGGTTATTTTGTCGACCGGAGCCAGATGGCGCAATGTCAATGTGCCCGGCGAGCAAGAATACAAAAACAAAGGCGTGGCCTATTGCCCGCATTGCGATGGTCCCTTGTTCAAAGGCAAACGCACCGCTGTGATTGGCGGTGGCAATTCTGGCATTGAAGCCGCCATCGATTTGGCAGGCATCGTGGCGCATGTCACCGTGATTGAATTTGCCGACCAGCTCAAAGCGGATGCCGTGTTGGTCAACAAGCTGAAAAGTCTGCCCAACGTGACGGTGTACACCAACGCTCAGACCACCGAAATTACAGGTGACGGCAGCGTGGTCAATGGCATTGGCTTTAAGGATCGTGTCACTGGCCAAGAGCTGCACATTGCCTTGGAAGGCGTGTTTGTTCAAATTGGCTTGATTCCCAACACCGAGTTCTTAAAGGGCACAGTAGCGCTGTCCAAGTTTGGTGAAATTGTGGTCGATGCCAAAGGCCACACCAATGTGCCCGGCGTGTTTGCCGCGGGCGATTGCACCACGGTGCCATTCAAACAAATTGTGATTGCAGCTGGCGACGGTGCCAAGGCGGCACTCAGTGCGTTTGATCACCTGATTCGGACGCCGGTGGCGGCTTAAGTTGTGGGCTGGTTTGCGGGCTTTTGCGAACATAGGCCAAGGCAAATGCCAACCACCCTAGGATGAAACAGGTGCCACCCCATGGCACCAAGCTTCTGAAAGTTTGGACGTCATACCATGCACGCATCAGAATGTTGATCGAAAACATCAAGCAACCTAGCAAGAACAGAACGCCTGCTGCCAGCAGGCGTTTTTCACTTGGCCTAGATTGTCCCAAGATGCCCACCAAAATAAGGCCAATTGAATGAAATTGCAGCAAGTTCAAGCTGGCTTGAACCATGGCGGCTGAACTGCCGATTAAACTGTTGCCATGCGAAGCGTAAGCTGACGCAATGACCGACAGGGCTGCCATCAAGGCGCCCATCGCAATGAACCCCTTTGGCCATCTTGGCAAAGTTGTTTGTTGAAGGTGTTCCATTAAAACCAATGCATTTCAAATTAGATTCGACATTATGCAAGTGAAGTTATGGGCCTCAGGGCCAATTCCTGTTTGGCCAGATGTGCTCAAGCGCATTGCGTGCCGCATGAGTTTGATCGGTGTACTTGTTTTGACTGGCTGTGCCAGCGTCAAAGCGCCAGATGCAAATGTAGTCAAAACGCCTGGTGCTATTGAGTCAACTTCGACAGGCACATCGACTCCCGTCCCCATCTTGATTGAACCTGTTGTACCTCTGAAAGTTTTGAATTTGGGTTTGGCTTTGGGAAGCGGTGCTGCGCGAGGATTTGCACATGTGGGAGTGATACAAGTTTTGGAGGAGGCTGGCATTCAACCGGACTTGGTTGTCGGCACCTCCGCTGGCAGTTTGGTCGCCGCTTTGTATGCCAGTGGCAAAAACAGCACCCAACTCAGGCGTGTGGCCGAGACCATGGAAGAAGCAGAAATTACGGATTGGATGATGCCCATTCTGAATCGGGGCGCGCTAAGAGGCGAAGCCTTGGCTCGCTACGTGAACACACAAGTGGGAGGACGCCTGATTGAGCAAATGAAAATACCCTTGGGCATTGTGGCCACTGACCTGCACAACGGCGAACCCATGCTGTTTCAAAGAGGCAACACCGGGTCAGCTGTGAGGGCCTCTAGCGCAGTGCCAGCTGTATTTCAACCGGTCAAAATTGGCACCAGAGAGTATGTGGATGGTGGCTTAGTTTCACCTGTTCCAGTTCGGCAGGCGCGTGAAATGGGTGCCAATGTGATCATTGCCGTTGATATTTCCACTGACCCCGAAGGCAGCCCCGCATCCGATACGTTTCAAATATTGATGCAGACCTTCAACATCATGGGCAAAAGCTTGAACACCGTTTTGTTGAAAGATGCCGATGTGGTGGTCAAGCCGGCGTTGATGGGTGTGAAGAGCGCTGACTTTGCGGCCAGGCGCAAGTCCATCGAAGCGGGCAGGGAGGCGATGCTCAAAGCCATGCCAAAGCTAAAACAAGTCTTGAGTGGCTATGCTACCAAGCCATGAAAGTGCTGGAAAGTCAGAAACAAAAAAGCCGGTTTTAAACCGGCTTTTTTGTCAGAGAAAGGCCAGAGCGACTCGGGCCTTTTTCAGAGGGCGTTGATTAACGCTTTTTAGCAGCTGTCTTAGCAGTTGCAACAGCTGTGTTGGTCACAGCAGCCATGTTGGCTTCAGCCATGTCGGTGGCTTGCTTCACAGCTTTTTGAACGGATTCGTAAGCATTGTTAGCGGCGTTCACGGCGCTTTTCATCATGGCAACTGCTGTCTCAGAGCCAGCAGGAGCGTTTGAAGTTGTAGAGTCAACCAAGTTAGCAAACTGCTTTTGCGCAGCAGCTGTTTGGGCTTCCAAAGCTTTTGTGAATTCGTTGGAAGTGCCAGAAGCGATGTCATAGAGGTGACGGCTGTAAGCAGCTGTTTTCTCAGCCAAAGGCTGGAACAAGTTGGCTTGCAGAGCCATCAATTCTTGGGCGTCTTTCACGCTCAATGCGGCTTTTGTGCTGTGAGCTGACTCGCTCAAGGCAGCTTTAGTGGCTGTCAAGTTCAACTCGACCAATTTTTCCATGCCTTCGAAGGCTTTGGATGTCAAACCGAAAAGGGTTTCGACATTGGCTTTGTGTGAAGCAACGATTTGTTCTGTAGTCATCATGATTTCTCCGTTAATTTAAAAAGTTAAAAGTCTGAAAGTTTCAAGGGACTGCTCTGAACCGGCTTTGCTTGTCGCTTGGCCTAACATCTTGTTGCAGTGCAGCATGGATTGGATTTTAGGGGCCCTGAAGCCAATTACAAGGGGTTTTTGTTGCAATGCAGCATTTTAGAGTCGGCGTTCTAGAAATTGAATTCAGGCAAAAAGGTCACAATTCAGCCATGAAAGCTTTCTATTCGGACCATTTTGTGTTGCCCTTGCCAGAGGGGCATCGATTTCCCATGGCCAAGTACAGCATGCTGCGCAACAAAATGGCCGCTGCCATTCAAGAGGTGCAAATGCTGGAGGCGCCTGCAGCCTCGGACGGCGAGTTGGCCTTGGCGCATTCCCCTGAATACGTTCAGGCTGTTAAATCGGGAAGTCTGAGCCCGCAAGCCCAAAGGGAGATTGGATTTCCTTGGACGCCGGCCATGGCAGAGCGGTCGCTTCGATCGGTGGGCGCTTCTGTGGCAGCAGCCAGGGTGGCCATGAAAGAGGGCATTGCGGGCAACTTGGCTGGTGGCACACACCATGCCAGTGCGGCGCAAGGCGGTGGATTTTGTGTTTTCAATGACATTGCCGTTGCGGCCAGGGTGCTCCAGATGGAGCATTTTCGGGTTTCAAAACAGGCTCTCAAGGTCATGGTGGTCGATTTGGATGTCCACCAAGGCAATGGCACAGCCAGTATCTTTGCTGAAGATGCCAGTGTTTTTACCTTGTCTCTGCATGGCGAAAAGAACTTTCCATTCAGAAAGGTCAGCAGCGACCTGGATGTGGGTTTGCCAGATGGTTGTTCAGACCCAGCATACTTAGAAGCTTTGGATCAAGCCCTTGAGCAGGCATCCAGTCGCTTTTCGCCCGACTTTTTAATCTATTTGGCAGGTGCAGATGCCCATGAGGGAGACCGGCTTGGCAGGCTCAAACTGACAGAGGCGGGCATGGCGGCCAGAGATCAAAGGGTGTTTGATTGGGCTCGTGCCAAAAAAATACCCATGATCATTTGCATGGGGGGTGGCTATGGCCATGACTTAGAGACTACCGTGGCGGTGCAAATGAACACATGGCGCTTGGCGCATTTGCACTGGCTTCACTGGCAAAATCGAGGCTTCTGACAAAGCATCACACAATTCCAAAATGGACAGTACCAAACCGCAAGCGAAGCCCCGAAGTGACTACCGCGCTTTTCGCCCTATCACGACCCGGTGGATGGACAACGACGTGTATGGCCATGTGAACAATGTTGTTTACTACAGTTGGTTTGACACGGCAGTCAATGCGCACCTGATTGAGCAGGGTGTGTTGGACATTTACCAAGGGGAAACCATTGGCCTGGTGGTAGAAACGCAATGCAATTATTTTGCACCGCTGGCATTTCCCCAGACCATCGAGGCTGGCATCAGGGTGGCGCATCGCGGCACATCTAGCGTGAAATACGAAGTGGGCTTGTTTGCAAAAGATGCGCCACTCACTGCTGCGCGCGGGCACTTTGTTCATGTCTATGTGGACAAACTAACTCGCAGACCGCAAGCCCTTTCTGAATCATTTATCAAAGTCCTGGAGCAACTCTCATGAAAGAACTGACAACAACCCAAGTGAGCACGGTCATCTCTGACCCTGACAGCGTGGATGCGGCCATCTTGAGCCGATTTTCTACGCGAGCGTATTTGAACAAGCCGGTAGAGAAGGCTGTGTTGGAGGATTTGTTGCAAGTCGCAGCGCGTTCTCCTAGCGGAACCAACACCCAACCTTGGAAAGTGTATGTGCTGCAGGGCGCCGCCAAAGACAAGCTGGTGAGTGAAGTTTGTGAAGCACACAACGCCATGGCTGCCAATCCTGCATTGGCCGCTGAGCATGCAGAAGAATACGACTACTACCCAAGCAAGTGGGTGAGTCCCTATATCGACAGACGCCGTGAGTGTGGCTTTGGCTTGTACGGTGTGCTGGGAATAGGCAAGGGCGACAAAGAAAAAATGCATTTGCAGAGCCAACAAAACTTCCGATTTTTTGGTGCACCTGTAGGTCTGATCTTCACTCTAGACAAAGTCATGGGCCGCGGCAGTTTGCTCGATTACGGCATGTTTTTGCAAAACCTGATGGTGGCAGCCAGAGCACGCGGCCTGCACACTTGCCCTCAAGCTGCTTGGAATAATTTTTCAAAAATCATTTACAAACATGTGGGTGCGGGTGACAACGAAATGATGGTCTGTGGCATGTCATTGGGCTACGCCGATGAGGCTGCACTGGTGAATACTTTCAAGACCACGCGCGTCGACGCCAGTACCTTTACGCATTGGATTGAATGAGTTTTTGGCTGATTCAGTGCTTGAATGGTCTCAGCCATGCAAGCACATTGTTCATCATGGCTGCAGGTTTGACGCTGGTATTTGGCGTCACCCGCATTGTCAATTTTGCGCACGGCAGTTTTTACATGCTGGGCGCATTGGTCGCCGGCACCTTCGTCACCCAATGGCTGCCGGCTTGGTCTGAGCATGGCAGCACTTACTTGTTTGCCATGTTGTTGGGTGCAGCTTCGGCTGCATTGTTAGGCGGCTTCACAGAAGTTTTCTTGTTTCGGCCATTGCGCCATTCGCCGCCGCTATATCCCTTGGTAGCCACCTTTGGTTTGAGCTTGGTCATTCACGACGGTTTGCTTTGGGCTTTGGGGCCTGGTGAAGTTTTTGCACCGCGCTTTCCGGGTTTGAAGGGTGCTGTTCAGTTGGGCGAAGATTTCTTTCCTCAATGGCAAATTGTGACGCTCTGTTTGGGTCCTGTTGTGTGGGGTGCGTTGCATCTCTTGCTCACTCAAACCAAATGGGGGCAGCGCGTTCGTGCTGCGACGCAAGACAGAGACATGCTCGATGCCTTGGGTGTCAACCCAGCACCTCTTCTTTTGAGTGTGGTGGTTTTGGGTTGTGGCCTTGCTGGTTTGGCGGGTGCTTTGCAATTACCAAGAGAACCTGCTAATTTGCAAATGGACTTGCAAATGGTGGTCGAGACTTTTGTGGTGGTGGTGATGGGCGGTCTGGGTAGCATCGCTGGTGCTTTTTTTGCAGCCATCTTGATAGGCTGTGTGCATGCTTTTGGCATTCACTTTTTTCCTCAGGCCACTTTGGTCTTGGTGTTTTTAACCATGGCCTTGGTGCTGGCCGTCAGGCCCCAAGGCTTGATGGGAGAACTGCCAGGTGCAGCGCCCCGCGAAAAGGTCACGCCATTTCAATTGGGGGGTGACACTCAATTTTTCAAATGGATTGGCTGGGTGGTATTAGCCACTAGCGGCATCGTTCTGCTTACTGCTGGTGAATACACGCAAAGTGTCTTGGAAAATGTGCTCGTCATGATGCTCTTTGGTCTGAGTTTGCAGTGGATGATGGCCTTGTCAGGGTGGGTCAGTTTTGGCCATGCAGCTTATTTTGGCCTGGGTGCATATGCTGCGGCATTAAGTCATTTGCATTGGCACTTCAATGCGATCATGGCGGCTCTGGCGGGTGTGGTGGCTGCTTTCTTGGCCGCGCTTTGTATGGGCAAATTACTTCAGCGCAGTACGGGCGTTTATTTGGCCATGTTGTCATTGGCCTTTGCCCAAATGGTGTGGGCCACTGCCAGTCAATGGGTATCCTTCACGGGAGGCGACAACGGTTTGATTGGCTTGCAATTTTTTGACAGCAAGTCGCGTTGGATTTTTCAAGTTGTCCTTATTTTGTTGTGCTTTGTGAGCTTGTTCGGATTCTCTCGACTGATTCAATCTAGTTTTGGGGCAGCCTTGCAGGCAGGGCGCGATGCGCCTCAAAGGGCGCAAGCCAGCGCACTGAATGTGGCCAACTTGAACCAGCGTGTATTTTTAATGAGCGCTGGCTTGGCGGGTTTGTCGGGCGCTTTGTGGGCCATGAGCAAAGGCGCTGTCTTCCCTTCTGTGGCGTCTGTCTCCAATTCAGTAGATGCCCTGATGGTCGTTTTATTGGGTGGGGTGCATCAGCTTTGGGGTGCATTTGCCGGCAGTCTATTTTTGGTGGGAGGGGGCTCAGAAATAGGACGATACTTTGAATACTGGAGAGGCAGTTTGGGCCTGCTCATCATGCTCTTGATGGTCTTTGCACCCGAGGGAATTTTGGGTCTCAGAAAATTTGAAACAATCACGGGTCGTAGAGCCCTATGAAAACCGTCTTGAGAGTCGAGGGGCTGCGACAAAACTATGGCGGTGTCCAAGCGCTCAGGGGCGTGAGCTTTGAGCTACAAGCTGCTGAATGTGTGGCCCTGATCGGACCCAATGGCGCGGGCAAGTCAACCTGTTTTGCTTGTTTGGCGGGCCAACAAAATGCGCTAGCGGGAAGCCTTGTGTGGCAAGGGCATGATTTGCAAAAGTCAACGGTTGAGATGCGAACCCGTTTGGGTGTAGCCAGAACTTTCCAAGTGGCACAAGTGTTTGAAGCGCTCACAGTCCTTCAAAATTTGCAATTGGTCTTGCAGGCCTCGCGTGGCGTTTCAATGCGAGACCTCTTGAATGAATGTTTGCATGACGAAGCAAGGCATTGGCTATCTCAAGCTGGATTGAACGATCTGGGTGAAGAGATGCTTCGATCGCCTGCTGCACGTCTTTCGTATGGTGGCAAAAAACGTTTGGAATTGGCCATGGCCATGGCAGGGTTGCCCGACGCCAGTCAGGGTCTGATGTTGCTTGATGAACCCGCTGCAGGACTTGCACCTGAAGAGCGAGCCGACATGATGGAGCGCGTCAAACACATGACCCATTTGGGTGCCACGGTTTTGTATACCGAGCACAACATGGACGCGGTGTTTGGTGTGGCCGATCGAGTTTTGGTCTTGATCGATGGTCAACTGGTGGCGCAAGGTTCGCCGCAAGAAGTGGCTGCCAATCAAGTGGTGCGTGAAAGATATTTAGGTCAATCCTTTTCGCTGAACAAGGAGCCTGTTCGTGCTTGAGATTCAAAACCTTAATGCCAGTTATGGACAAGCCCAAGTCTTGTTCAATGTGTCATTGCTTGTGCCCCGCGGCAACATGTTGTTGATTCGAGGGCTTAATGGCGCCGGAAAATCGAGCTTGCTTAAAGCCATCATGGGCCTGATGCCGCAGTCGACGGGCAACGTACTCTGGCAAGGCCAAGCTTTGCATTCATTGAAGCCGCATGAGCGATCCCTCAAGGGATTGGGCTATGTGCCTGAAGATCGCCGGCTATTTTCTGCTCTGACAGTTCGTCAAAATTTAGAAATTGCCACGCCCAAGCAGCCTAAACACAGGCCACATGGGCAGCCTGGTTTGCAGTTACAAGAAGTTTTGGAATTGTTTCCAAGTCTGTCAAGCATGCTTGAGAGGCCCGCTGCACAAATGAGTGGGGGAGAGCAGCAAATGCTGGCCATTGGCAGAACCTTGATGACGCAGGCCGATGTGCTGATTTTGGATGAGCCTTGTGAGGGCATTGCACCCATTTTGGTTCTGGCCATTGCGCGGGCTTTGGCAGCGCTGAAGGCGCAGGGTTATACATTCTTAATTGCTGAGCAAAATCAGACCCTGACTGGTATGGCGGACAAGGTGTTGACCTTGTCAGGGGGGGTGATTCAGGACTAAAAGGAGCCTGATCACCACGTTTATCCTCATACCTCTTAGCCTCTAAATTGACTGGCTTCACGTACACTTCTGTCAACCCTATCAATAAGCCCCTTTTGACATGATCATTACCAGTTTGCTGGACACAGACCTCTACAAGTTCACCATGATGCAAGTGGTGCTGCATCAGTTTCCAGGTGCACAAGTGGAATATCGATTTCGGTGTCGCAATCCTGGTGTCGAGCTAGCGCCTTACGTGGATGAAATTCGCAGCGAAATCAAATCACTGTGTAGTTTGCATTTCAAAGAAGACGAATTGGCGTACCTTCGTTCTTTGCGCTTTGTCAAAAGTGACTTTGTAGATTTTTTGGGTTTGTTTCGACTGAACGAAAAATACATCCAAGTCACACCCAGTTTGACGGGTGAAATTGAGATCATCATTCAAGGTCCTTGGCTTCACACCATCTTGTTTGAAATTCCAGTGTTGGCCATCGTCAACGAAGTTTATTTCAGAAATACGCAGCGCTTGCCCGATTTGATGGAAGGCCGGCAAAGACTGGATACCAAAATCAAGCAGTTGCAGGCGAATGATTTAAAGACACTCAAAATTGCCGACTACGGCACTCGTCGCCGTTTTTCAAGAGCTTGGCATGAAGAGGTCCTCAGAGTTTTGACGGGGCGCTTGGGGTCGGGCCAGTCAGGGCAGTTTGCGGGTACCAGCAATGTGTATTTTGCATACACGCTGGGCCTGACACCCTTGGGAACCATGGCCCATGAATATTTGCAGGCGTGCCAAGCCTTGGGACCTCGGCTACGCGACAGTCAAGTCTTTGGCTTTGAATCGTGGGCCCGCGAATACAGAGGCGACTTGGGCATCGCATTAAGCGACGTTTACGGATTCAATGCCTTTCTGCGCGACTTTGACATGTATTTTTGCAAGCTGTTTGACGGTGCCCGTCATGACAGTGGAGATCCCTTTATGTGGGGCGAACGCATGCTTGCTCACTACCGTACTCACCGGGTCGACCCGCTGACCAAAACACTGATCTTCAGCGATGGCCTGACAGTGCCTAAAACCATTGAGCTGTTCCGGCAATTTAATGGCCGCTGCATGCTGGCTTTTGGTATTGGTACCAATCTGACCAACGATTTGGGCTATGAGCCTCTTCAAATTGTGATCAAAATGACCCGTTGCAATGATCAACCTGTGGCTAAATTGTCTGACTCGCCGGGAAAGGGCATGTGTGAGGATGAAAAGTATTTGGCTTACCTTGCCCAAGTGTTTGAAATTACGCCAAGTCCCTGATGGTTTGGCAATCTATAGCCCAACGAATTGTTTGAAGAAAGTGCTGTGACATGAAATCTTTGTTTTCTCAATGGCTCATGCGCCTCATCTCTTTGGCTTGCTTGAGTTCCCCGAGTGCTGCCTTTGCTGCAGAATTCGATGGCTCTCAATTGACCGCTGCGTGGGGCGTTCCATTTGCTGGCATTTTGCTGTGCATTGCCCTCATGCCGCTTTTAACCCCTCATTTTTGGCACCACCACTACGGCAAAGTGGTGGCCGCTTGGTCCTTGGCATTTTTCATTCCTTTTGCCCTCATGTTTGGCGCCAATGTGGCTGGCGCGAATTTGATTCACGCGCTGTTTGCAGAGTACATTCCGTTCATTGTTCTCTTAACAGCCTTGTACACAGTTTCTGGCGGAATTTTTATTCGCGGCAATTTGCATGGCAGCCCTGGCCTCAACACAGCCATCCTAGCCATCGGTGCGTTCTTGGCCAGCTTCATGGGCACCACCGGGGCATCCATGCTCATGATTCGCCCGCTCATCCGGGCCAATGACAACCGCAAACACGTGGCGCATGTGGTTGTGTTTTTCATCTTCATTGTGTCCAACGCGGGTGGCTCTCTCACCCCCTTGGGAGACCCGCCCTTGTTTTTGGGTTTTTTAAAAGGGGTTGATTTTTTCTGGACGCTGAAAAACATTTTTCCAGAATCACTCTTTTTGCTGGGTTCTTTGCTGGTGATTTTTTTCGTGTTGGATTCTTGGTACTACCACAAGCGCGAAGAAATTCAGCTGGTTGACCCCACGCCAGACTCACGTCAAATTGGCTTTGATGGCAAAGTCAACTTTGCCCTTCTTGCTGGCGTGGTGGCCTTGGTCTTGATGAGTGGTCTTTGGAAATCCGATGTGGCTTTCGATGTGGCAGGCACTGAAGTGGGCTTGCCTGGCCTGGTTCGCGATGCTGGACTTTTGCTGATCGTTCTCATCTCTCTCAAGCTCACGCCATCGCAGGTGCATGCCGACAATCAATTTGGCTGGGGCCCCATGCAAGAGGTTGCCAAGCTATTTGCAGGCATCTTTTTAACCATCATTCCAGTCATTGCCATGTTGAAAGCAGGCGTCAATGGCCCGTTTGGTGCGGTGGTGTCGGCTGTCACCAATCCAGATGGTTCGCCCAATGTGATGATGTATTTTTGGATCACGGGATTGCTCAGTTCTTTCCTCGACAATGCGCCCACGTACTTGGTATTTTTCAATACCGCAGGGGGCGATGCGCAGGTTTTGATGACCACCTTGGCGCCCACTTTGGCGGCCATTTCGGCAGGCGCCGTGTTCATGGGCGCCAACAGCTATATTGGCAACGCGCCCAACCTCATGGTGAAAGCCATTGCCGAAGATCGCGGCATCAAGATGCCTAGCTTCTTTGGCTACATGGCTTGGTCCACTTGCGTTTTAATTCCCTTGTTTATTGTGATGACGTTCATATGGTTTCGAACATGACAAAAGCCTCTATCTTGGTAGCACGCGCTATTTTTCCTGAAGTGCTTGAGATGCTTTCGCAGCATTTTCAAGTTGAAAGCAATCAGTCGGACGAGGTGTTGTCTGCTGAAGTTTTGAAACAAAAAATGCACGGAAAGGTGGGCGCTCTCACCACGGGCAGTGAACGCATTGACGCCGCACTTTTGCAAGCCAACCCTCAACTCAAAATTGTGGCCAACATGGCTGTAGGCTTTAACAACTTTGATGTTCCGGCTATGACGGCAGCAGGTGTCTTGGCTACCAACACGCCAGATGTTTTAACGGAAACAACGGCAGACTTTGGCTTTGCATTGCTCATGGCCACTGCCAGACGCATTACAGAAAGCGAGCACTACTTGCGCCAAGGCTTGTGGACGAAGTGGAGCTATGACATGTTTGCAGGGGCCGAGGTGCATGGCAGCACGCTGGGCATCATTGGCATGGGGCGCATTGGTCAAGGGATTGCCAAGCGGGCGGCCCATGGATTTGGCATGCGAGTGATTTATCACAACCGAAGCCGCTTGAGTGCAGACCTTGAGTCTGCGTGCAAGGCGACTTACGTTAGCAAAGAAGAACTTTTAAGCACAGCCGATCACGTCATGTTGGTGGTGCCCTATAGTGCTGAGTCACATCACACCATTGGTGCCAAAGAGTTAGGTTCTATGAAGCCCTCAGCAACCTTGGTCAATATTGCCCGCGGTGGCATTGTGGACGATGCAGCTCTAGCGGTCGCTTTGAAGAACAAACAAATTGCGGCAGCAGGTCTGGATGTTTTTGAAGCTGAGCCTGCGCTCAATCCTGCGCTGTTGACGGTGCCCAATGTGGTGCTCACCCCTCACATCGCCAGCTCAACCGTCAAAACGCGCTTGGCCATGGCGCAACTGGCTGCCGATAATTTGGTTTCTTTCTTTGCCTCTGGCAAGGCTCTAACACCTCTTAACCAGGTTACTTCTAAATAAGTCACTTGCTTGATCAAACACTGAATCAAACGGCATTCACACATGGACAGTAGCATGCTAATTTGGATTCTCATCGCGATCAGTTTTTTGACGCTGGGTTTGCTGTTTTCGTTATGGCGACAACGTCGAGAAGGCTCCCAAGCCTCTGAAGAGTTGGTGCAGTTGACCTCGTCTCTCCAGCTGGCCAATGAGAGATTGGAGCGGGAACTTCGCAATGCCATCAACGAGTCTGCCAGAGGCGGGCGCCAAGAGCTGATTCAAACTTTAGGAACCTTCCAGCAAAGTTTGGTTCAACAAGGCGCAGAAGCCACCCGAACCCAAAACGGCCAGATGGATGCGTTTGCACAACAGTTGGCTTTGTTGCAAAAAACACTTTCTGACACGCTCACCTTTCAGGTGCAGCAATTATCGGAGACCAATGCCAGACGCCTCACAGAAATGCGCGGCACTCTGGAAACGCAATTGGCGCAGCTTCAACAAAGCAACACCGCCAAGCTCGATGAAATGCGTCAAACAGTGGACGAAAAATTACAGACCACCTTACAAGCGCGTTTGGGCGAAAGTTTCAAGCAAGTGGCCGACCGTTTGGAGCAGGTGCACAAAGGTCTGGGTGAAATGAACACCTTGGCGCAGGGTGTGGGTGACCTGAAGCATTTGCTCACCAATGTCAAAACGCGCGGTATGTTTGGCGAAGCCCAGTTGGCTTCATTGCTAGAGCAAGTGTTGGCCCCTGATCAGTATGCAACGCAACACGCCACACGGCCAGGTAGCAAAAACCGTGTGGACTTTGCCATTCGATTGCCAGGCAGATCCGACGATGGCGAACCCGTTTGGTTGCCCATTGATGCCAAGTTTCCCAACGAAGACTACGAGCGCCTGCTAGATGCGCAGTCGCGGGCCGATGTCATTCAGGCAGACCTTTGCAGCAAAGCATTAGAAGCGAGGGTTCGTTTAGAAGCCAAATCCATGACTGAGAAGTATGTCGAGCCGCCTTACACCACAGACTTCGCCATCATGTTCTTGCCGACTGAAGGCTTGTATGCTGAAGTGTTGCGCAGACCCGGTCTGATTGAATCTTTGCAACGTGATTTCCGAGTCACTCTTGCGGGCCCTACAACCCTCATGGCCATGTTGAACTCATTGCAAATGGGCTTCCGAACCTTGGCACTCGAAAAACGCTCCAGCGAAGTTTGGCAAGTTTTAGGCGCCGTCAAAACAGAATTTGGCAAGTTTGGTGACGTGTTGGCCAAAGTCAAAGAACAAACGCAAACAGTTTTGAACACACTGGACAAAGCGCAAACGCGAAGCAATGTGATGCACCGCGCATTGCGCCAAGTGGAAGCATTGCCTGAAGGCCAAGCGGCAGGTTTGCTGCCACATGAAGCCGATGTCAGTGACGGCGAAAACCCGTGAAGCGTGAACTTGTCAAACTGATCACCGGTCAGATTTTTTTACACGCCTGCATGACAGGCATGCGTTTGGCTACACCGCTGCTGGCCCTACAACAAGGTTACAGCACCTTGGCCGTGGGTGTTTTGCTGGCCCTTTTCTCGCTCACGCAAGTCTTCTTGGCCATTCCTGCGGGCCGATTCACAGATCGGCATGGGCTCAAGCGGCCCGTGCAAATTGGTGTGGGAATGGCTTGCTTGGGCGCTGGGCTGGCAGTCATTTGGCCCATTTTTCCTGTTCTTTGCATAGGCGCCCTTGCCACTGGTGGGGCCACGGGCATCACGGTCATTGCTTTACAAAGGCACGTAGGGCGCATTTCTGCCGATGCCAATCAGCTGAAAGAAACATTCAGCTGGTTGGCGATCGGTCCAGCTGTCTCTAATTTCATGGGCCCATTTTTTGCGGGTTTGATGATTGACTACGCAGGCGCCATGCCTGCAGATGCCGATGGCTTTCGCGCCACCTTTGTGATGCTCACCATTTTTCCTTTGTTGGCCTGGTTATGGATTCGCAACATTGAAGAAAAACCAATCGAGCCGCAACTACCAGAACATGCCAATGCTCGCGTATGGGATTTGCTGCACGAGCCGCTCATGCGGCGCTTGCTGTTTGTCAACTGGTTGTTGTCATCTTGTTGGGACGTACATACTTTTGTGGTGCCCGTCTTGGGACATGAGAGAGGTTTCAGTGCCTCGGTGGTGGGTACCATTTTGGGCTCATTCGCTGTGGCTTCGGCCATGATCCGTGTGATCCTGCCTTGGATTGCGCGGCACCTTCAAGAATACCGATTATTAACCGGCGCCATGATTTGCGCGGGCCTCATCTTTGCTGTTTACCCCTTGTTTGACTCGGCGCTGTCCATGGGCATTTGTTCGGTTTGCTTGGGTGTGGTTTTAGGCGTGGTGCAGCCCATGGTGATGAGTACCTTGCACCAAATTACGCCCGCCCATCGCCGAGGGGAAGCCCTTGGTTTGCGCATCATGACGGTCAACGCTTCTAGCGTGGTGATGCCTCTGATTTTTGGCGCGGCCGGTGCTGTGGTGGGCGTCTCGGTGGTATTTTGGGTCGTGGGCACGGCTGTCGCAAGTGGCGCGCCCCAAGCTTGGCGTTTGCGCCCCAAGCTTAAAAAGCCGGTTAGCCCATAAAAAAAGACCTCGTAGGAGGTCTTTGTGCGAAGCAGCCGAGGCCACTGAAACAAGTTGTTTAAACGCGCTTGCGGTATTCGCCTGTGCGCGTATCAATTTCAATTTTGTCACCTTGGTTGACAAACAAAGGCACAGGCACTTCAAAGCCGGTAGCAATTTTGGCGGGCTTGAGCACTTTGCCAGAGGTGTCGCCTTTAACGGCTGGCTCGGTCCAAGTGATTTCGCGTTCTACGCTGGTGGGCAGTTCAACAGAGATGGCCTTGCCGTCGTAGAACACCACTTCAACGGACATGCCGTCTTCTAGGTAGTGCAAGGCATCGCCCATGTTTTCAGATTCAACTTCGTACTGGTTGAATTCGGTGTCCATGAAAACATACATGGGGTCGGCAAAGTAAGAGTAAGTGCACTCTTTTTGATCCAAGATAACTTGGTCCATTTTGTCGTCAGCCTTGAAAACAGACTCGGTGCCCATGTTGCTTAGCAAGGCTTTGAGCTTCATGCGAACGGTGGCCGCACCGCGTCCGCCGCGGCTGTATTCTGTGCGCAAAACGATCATGGGGTCTTTGCCCTGCATGATGACGTTACCAACGCGAATTTCTTGAGCTACTTTCATAATCTGTCCAATGTTGTCACAAAGCCCATGATCTTAGCGCTTTTCTTCAACAAATTGAAGCAATTGACTGACCAAATCCATTTGTTGTTCCAAACGCGCTTGCGCAGCCATTGCGCAAGCTTGCCAAGCGGGCAGGTCCACCTCTGGCAAGGGATCCTGAGAAAGTCCATTCCAGCCAAGGTGAAAACGGCGTAGGCTTTCGGGCGCTTCAAGCCAGTCTAAAAAAGCCTTCAATTTGGGGCCATGAGCGCCATCGTCTTGGGGGTAAATTTGCCAAACAAAGGCCTTGCCAGCCCATAGCGCCCTGACCAAGGAGTCTTCACCCCGTACAAAATTCAAGTCACTTGACTTTAAAAGTTGGTCAAATTTTGTTTGAGAAAGAGGCGGGATGAACTGATGTGAAGGCCGCTCAACATGGCTTGGCAAAGTGCGCAATGCGTTCTCGAAGGCCAAAGCGCCTCGCCCATGCGCCACTTGCCATTGGTGTCCAATCGAATTCAAGGATGCCAATTGCATGGCCTCTGCCAGCGCTGGTGGTTCGTAACAAAAAAGAGTGCTTTTTTGCGGGTAGGGCTTGCTGCGAGATGGATCGAACGCTGTCGTTTCATTGGCATTCAATTTTTCGAGAACCCGTGCCTCTCGTATCAGGCCGCCAGTTTTGTCGTTGAATCCTGGGTAAAAAAACCATTTGGTTCGACCTTTCAGGGGGCCGTTCATCACGGGGGAGGGCAGTTTGTGGCTTCTTTCCACATAAGTCTCTGCGCTTAGATATTCCAAATTAAGCCAAACGGGGCAGGGGTGGCTATTTGAATTGGATTGGCTTTGATGCGCCCAATTGACAAAGTGTTCAGGTAGTTCGCACCCGAAGGCTTCGACCCACACGTTGGCGGGCTGGTCCATGACAACCAGGGCATCATGCCAAGCCCGCACCACCACGGTTCCCGTTGTCGTGTTGAACTGGGTTCGGCCCTCGGCATTGGGCGTCGCATCGGGTGCCATCCAAACAAGCGCAGTTGCATCGTCTACCCAAAGCCTGATGCTGTGACCGCGCGAGGCCAAATTGGCACTCAAGCGCCAACAGACCCCCAGATCTCCGTGGTTGTCGATGACGCGGCAAAAAATGTCCCATTGCATGCGTGATATTGTCGCGCGCTTCGAGACACAATAGCCCCCATGTCCAGTGTTCACCCAGAATCTTTGTTGGCCGAAGTGGCCGCACTACCCAGCTTGCCGGGGGTCTATCGCTATTTCGATGCGGAAGATCAGGTTTTGTACGTTGGCAAGGCCAGGAATTTAAAAAAGCGCGTTAGCAGTTATTTTCAAAAAGACCATGGTGGTACCCGCATCGGGCACATGATTAGCAAGATCAGGCGCATGCAAACCACGGTGGTGCGTTCGGAAGCCGAAGCCTTGCTGCTAGAGAATAACTTGATCAAAACATTGAGCCCCAAGTTCAATATTTTGTTTCGAGACGACAAAAGCTACCCTTACCTCAAAGTTTCTGGCACCGGTGTAACCCGCCAAAACAAGACAACTTCCGATACACCAAGCGAAGACAAGCCCGTTGTCAAAGCAGAAGACTATTCAAGGATTGCTTACTACCGCGGAGGCGTTGAAAAAAAACACCGCTACTTTGGCCCTTACCCCAGTGCATGGGCTGTGAAAGAAACGATTCAACTGCTGCAAAAAGTTTTCAGACTTCGCACCTGTGAAGACACAGTTTTTTCAAACCGAACGCGACCTTGTTTGCTGTACCAAATCAAACGTTGTTCGGGCCCTTGTGTGGGTGTGGTGTCAGTGGCGCAGTACGCGCAAGATGTGGCGCAAGCAGAAGCCTTCTTGCAGGGCGAGACACAGGCCGTCTTGAAAGCCATGGAAGCTCGCATGATGGCGCATGCCGACAAGCTTGAGTTTGAAATGGCAGCAGAAGTTCGCAATCAGATGACGGCTTTGTCGCGCGTCTTGCATCAGCAATCGGTTGATAACGTATCTGACACCGATGTCGATATTTTGGCCGTCAAGGTGCAGGGCGGCAGGGCATGTGTCAATTTGGCCATGGTTCGGGGGGGGCGACATTTGGGCGATCGGCCTTATTTTCCCTCGCATGTGGAAGATGGCCACGCCATGCTCAACTTGGCATTAGAAGACGACGTCAGCGCGATTGTACAAACTTTGGAAGTGAAAGTTTTGGAGGCTTTCATTGCGCAGCATTACTTGAGCATTCCGGTGCCGACAACATTGATCACCAGCGAGAAAATAGATGCCAAGGTGCTTGATGCCATCGCCTTGCAATCTGGCATGAAAGTTAACGCTGTGCACAACCCGCGCGAGCAAAGAAGATCTTGGCTGGAGATGGCTGAGAAAAATGCGGCCATTCAACTGGCCCGATTGTTGGCGGAGGAGGGCTCGCAACAAGCGCGCACCAGAGCCTTGGTTGAAGCGCTCGATTTAGCGCCAGATGACATGGATGCCTTGCGCATGGAATGCTTTGACATTTCGCATACATCTGGCGAAGCGACGCAAGCTTCTTGTGTGGTTTTTCAAAATCACAAAATGCAAAACAGCGAATATCGACGCTACAAAATTGAAGGCATCACACCCGGTGACGATTACGCTGCCATGCGGCAGGTCTTAATGCGGCGATACGGCAAGTTGGCCGAGGCCATCAAATCCGGTGAAGCAGATAAAAAGGTCCGCATGCCAGATGTGGTACTCATTGATGGGGGGAAGGGACAGGTATCGATGGCCCGCGAAGTCTTCGAAGCTTTGGGCCTAGATCTTTCCTTAATTGTAGGCGTCGAAAAAGGGGAAGGCCGAAAAGTAGGCCTAGAAGAACTGGTCTTTGCCGACGGTCGCGACAAGGTTTATCTGGGCAAAGATTCAGCAGCATTGATGCTGGTTGCTCAAGTCAGGGATGAGGCGCACCGATTTGCCATTACGGGAATGCGTGCACAACGCGCCAAAGTTCGAATGAGCGGTGGGCGTTTAGAGGAAATTGGTGGCATTGGCCCCAAAAAACGCGCCAAACTGCTACAACGCTTTGGGGGTGTGCGTGGCGTAGAAGACGCCAGCGTTGAAGACCTGATGTCGGTGGATGGCATATCCAAGGAATTGGCAGAAAGCATTTACCAGGCACTTCACTGAGAATAGCGCCTTGGTGTCAGCAAACTGACTTCAATGCGTGACACAATATCCACCATGTTTTTAACCATTCCCACACTCATGACTTGGACGCGCATCGTCGCGATTCCCTTCATTGTGGGGGTGTTCTACACTGAGTTGCCCGTTGAATCACGCAACTTTTTGGCCACCACCATGTTTGTGATTTTTGCAGCCACAGACTGGCTCGATGGATTTTTGGCCCGCAAGCTCAACCAAACCTCTTCATTTGGCGCCTTTCTAGACCCCGTGGCCGACAAGTTTTTGGTCTGCGCTTCTCTGCTGGTACTGGTTCACTTGCACCGCGTCCATGTTTTGGTGGCCTTGATCATCATTGGACGTGAAATTGCCATCTCGGCCTTGCGTGAGTGGATGGCGCAAATTGGCGCTAGCAAAAGTGTCGCGGTGCATTTCGTCGGCAAGCTAAAAACCACGGTGCAGATGGTGGCCATTCCATTTTTGCTTTTCAATGGTCAATTGTTCGGTGTGATTGACACGCATGTTTGGGGCACTGGCTTCATCTGGATCGCCGCCATTCTGACCATTTGGTCTATGATTTATTACATGCAAAAGGCCCTCCCTGAGATTCGTGCGCGAGTGAAATGAATCACTCAGAGTCTTCCGACGCCTGGGTTCGGGCCATGCCTGCGGTCTTTGTGCTCATATGGAGCACGGGCTTCATCGTGGCACGTTTTGGCATGCCCAATGCACCACCGTTTTCCTTTTTAGGGCTCCGATATGCTTTGTCCATTGCTTGCTTTGTCATTTGGATCAGCGTGGCTAAGGTCAAATGGCCGCAAAGTCGATCGGAATGGTTTCACTTGTCAGTCACTGGCGTTCTCATGCATGCAGGCTACTTGGGCGGCGTTTGGGCTGCGGTGAAAGCGGGTATGGGCTCAGGTTTGTCGGCCCTCATCGTAGGGCTGCAACCCGTGCTGACAGCCATTTGGCTGTCGTCCAGAGATACCACTTTAGAAAACAAGGTGAGCCGCCGACAGTGGCTCGGACTGTTGTTGGGTTTTTGTGGACTGCTTTTGGTGGTCTGGCACAAACTCACGCAGGGCAGTGCGTTAGACCATGTCAATGCACTCAATTTGAGTTTTGCCATCATGGCGCTGCTCTCCATTACCTTGGGTACGCTTTATCAAAAAAGCTTCGTCAAGCCATGTGACGTTCGAACGGCCAATACCGTTCAATTGCTTGCGGCCTTGCTTGTGACAACGCCCTTGGCGCTGTTAGAAACTGAATCTGTGCAATTCAACGCCGAGTTCATTGGCGCCATGGCATGGTCTGTATTAGGATTGACTTTGGGCGGCAGTTCACTTTTGTACATGCTCATTCAGAAGGGCGCTGCTGCCAGTGTGACCAGCTTGATGTACCTTGTGCCGCCCTGTACGGCCTTGGTGGCGTGGTTGTTATTTGATGAACCCATTACTGCTTTCACATTGCTCGGTATTGCACTCACAGCTTGGGGCGTCAGCTGGGTTGTGAGGCCCGCAAAGTAAATTTTAGGAGAAAAAAACATGACAAAAAAACGCATTGCAGTCATTGCTGGAGATGGTATTGGCAAAGAAGTCATGCCCGAGGGCCTCAGGGTCATGGCGGCAGCGGCTTCAAAGTTCAATCTCGATTTGCAATTTGATCATTTCGACTTTTCAAGCTGGGACTACTTTGAAAAGCACGGCCAAATGCTGCCCGACAATTGGAAAGACCAAATCGGTGGCCACGATGCCATTTACTTTGGTGCTGTGGGCTGGCCGGACAAAATTGCTGACCATGTGTCTTTGTGGGGCTCTTTGCTTTTGTTTCGCCGTGAGTTTGATCAGTACATCAACTTGCGTCCTGCTAGGCTCATGCCGGGCATCATTGCACCCGTGGTACGAAAAGATGGCTCGCCCAGACAGCCTGGTGAAATTGACATGTACATCGTGCGGGAAAACACCGAGGGTGAGTACTCCAGCATTGGCGGGCGCATGTACCCTGGTACCGAGCGAGAAATTGTGATGCAAGAAACGGTCATGTCGCGCATTGGTGTCGATCGTGTCTTGAAATTCGCTTTTGAACTTGCGCAGACTCGCCCTAAGAAGCACCTCACCAGCGCCACCAAATCCAACGGCATTGCCATTACCATGCCTTATTGGGATGAGCGTGTTGTCGAAATGGCCAAGAACTATCCTGGCATTCATGTTGACAAGTTTCACATCGATATTTTGACGGCGCACTTTGTGCAACGCCCCGACTTTTTCGATGTGGTGGTGGCCAGTAATTTGTTTGGTGACATTCTGAGCGACTTGGGCCCAGCTTGCACAGGCACGATTGGCATTGCACCCAGTGCCAACCTCAATCCAGATCGCAAATTCCCCTCTTTGTTTGAACCGGTTCATGGCTCTGCACCAGACATCGCAGGAAAAAACATAGCAAACCCCATCGGTCAAATTTGGTGCGGTGCCATGATGTTGGAATTTTTGGGTTGCAAGCCTGCCCACGATGCCGTATTGGCTGCCATTGAAAAAGTATTGGCACCCAATAGTGGTGCGCCACGCACCGCCGACATTGGGGGTTCTGCTAATACGCAAGACGTTGGAAAAGCCATTGCTGCAGCTTTATGAGAACTTTTGGGATCTAGTTGTTAGATCTCCTATTTTTTTTTCACGAAGCCCCTTGCAGACATTCAGTTTGCGTCTAGAATTCGAGTCGCATTGCGGTTTCTAGACACAAAATCATTTGACAGTCGTGGTTTGTCTGGTTAAATTGAAGTCAACAAATTCATTGCGAAGACGATGTTTTGTCCCGAGAGTTTTTTGAAACTTCAAAAAAATTTTAACAATCTTGAGGCCCTCAAAAATTGAGGTCTCTTATTTTTTTCTAAGGTTCTTTGTATGAACAAAACTGAATTGATCGAGCACATTGCCAAACAGGCAGACATTTCTAAAGCTGCTGCAGGCCGTGCATTGGAAGCGACCATTGGTGCTGTTCGCACTACATTGAAAAAAGGCGGCACTGTTGCCTTGGTTGGTTTCGGTACCTTCGCCGTCACCAAGCGTGCTGCTCGCGCGGGTCGCAACCCACGTACAGGCGCTGCCATCAAAATCAAATCTGCCAAGGTGCCTAAGTTCCGTCCAGGCAAGGCTTTAAAAGACGCCTTGAATTAATCTTTGATTAGGGGGGTGCTTAGCTCAGTCGGTAGAGCGGCGCCCTTACAAGGCGTAGGTCGGCGGTTCGACCCCGTCAGCACCCACCACCCCCAAACAGAGGCGAACACGTTGTTCGCCTTTTGTCTTTTTGTGACATTTACAGCGTTAATAGGCAGAGAGTTCTCACATGTTTGATTTTGTCCGAAACAACACCAAGATCATGATGGGCATCTTGTTCCTGCTCATCATTCCCTCCTTCGTTTTGTTTGGTCTTGAAGGCTATAGTCGTTTCAACGACAAGGGTGCCGTGGTTGCCAAAGTCAATGGGAACAAAATCAACCAAACCGATTGGGACGCCGCACACAAGCGCGAAGTCGATCGAATTCGGGCGTCCATGCCCAATATTGATGCCAAGTTGTTTGACACTGCAGAAGCCAAGTACGCCACGTTAGAGCGTTTGGTTCGTGACCAGGTCATTTCGGCTGCTGCTCAAAAATTGCAGTTGGTGGCCAGCGACACACGTTTGGCGCGCGAGTTACAGCAAAGCCCTGCCATTGCAGCTTTGCGCACGGCTGATGGCAAGCTTGACATGGAGCGTTACAAACAACTGGCAGCTTCACAAGGCATGACGCCAGAAATGTTTGAAATGCAAGTTCGTGCAGATTTGTCCAATCGCCAAGTCATTCAAGGTGTTCAAGCATCTGCATACGCCACTTCTGCGCAAACGCAAACGGCCATGAACGCTTTCATGCAAAGACGAGAAGTGCAAATTCTGAATTTCCCAGCAGCTGACTTCATGGGCAAAGTCACGGTCTCTGATGGTGATTTGCAGGCTTATTACGATAAAAATAAAGACAAATACCAATCCTCTGAGTCAGCTGACATTGAGTACATTGTTCTGGACATTGAAAGCCTGCGTCAATCGATTACTTTGAACGAACAAGACTTGAAGTCTTACTACGAGCAAAACTTGCAGCGCTTGTCCAGCAAAGAAGAGCGTCGTGCCAGCCATATTCTGATCACTGCAGCCAAGGATTCGCCTGAAGCTGAGAAAAAAATTGCACGCGCCAAGGCTGAAGACTTGTTGAAATTGGTCAAAGCCAAGCCTGCCAGCTTTGCCGATGTTGCTCGCAAAAACTCTCAAGACCCCGGCTCAGCTGTCAAAGGGGGCGATTTAGACTTCTTCGGTCGTGGTGCCATGGTGAAAGCCTTTGAAGATGCCGCATTCAGTATGAAAACGGCAGAAATCAGTGATTTGGTCGAGTCTGAGTTTGGTTACCACATCATTCAACTCACCGACATCAAGGCCGCTAAAGCCCAAAGCTTTGAGTCAATGCGGCCCTCCTTGGAAGCAGACTTGAAGAAGCAGCAAGCCCAGCGCAAATATGCAGAGTTAGCAGAAACTTTTTCCAACACGGTGTACGAGCAGTCTGACAGCTTGAAGCCGGTTGCAGACAAGCTCAAACTCAACATTCAAAAGGCCAATCAAGTGGCCCGCCAACCCACGCAGGCCCGAAGTGTTTTGAGCCATCCAGGTTTGTTGCAAGCTATTTTCAATGAAGCATCTTTGCAAAAGCAGCGCAACACAGAAGCCATTGAAGTGGCACCCAGCACGCTGGTTTCAGCCCGTGTTGTCAAGCACCAACCCGCAGCCACTTTGCCCTTGGCGGAAGTGAAAGAACTTGTCAAACGTGCTTTAACCCAAGAAAAGGCCGCTGAATTGGCCAAAGCCCAAGGTGAGCAACGATTGACTGCGCTCAAAGCCAGCACCGGCGCTGACAATCTGCCCAATGCCATTGTGATTTCTCGCGAAAAAACACAAAGGCAATTGCCCAAGGTGGTTGATGCTGTTCTGCGCGCCGACCCTAACAAGCTGCCCTCAATCAGTGGCGTAGATTTGGGTGTTCAAGGTTTTGCTGTCGTTCGTGTGACCAAGATCTTGCCACCTGAAGCTGAAAACAAAGAGCTCATGGTTCAGGCTCAACAGCAATTTACGCAACTGTGGGGTACCGCTGAAACTCAGGCCTACATTGCCCAGTTAAAGACCAAGATGAAGGCTGAAATTTTGGTGCCAAAACCAAGTGCTGCTAAGCCAAAGTCAGAGTCGCAAGGGGTCTGAGAAAAAAAGTTTCGGCTATAATTCCCCTTCTACGGTGGCTGTAGCTCAGTTGGTAGAGTCCAGGATTGTGATTCCTGTTGTCGTGG
>CALAGS010000126.1 GCA_937891665.1 uncultured Burkholderiales bacterium
CTTTGTTGACTCAAAGTTCGTGCAATCAACAGGGACAGCAAACCGCCTAGAACACAACACAGCCCTGTCGCTAACCAAGTCCATTGCCAACCACCCACTTGTGACGCCAGCCAAGCCACCAGTGGCGGCCCTGCAAACTGCCCCGCCGCAGAGCCTTGCTGCATCCAACCCACTGTGGTGGACACATTGCGTTCATGCGGCGCCAAACGAACTGCCAAAGAAAATAAAGTGCCGGGAACCAAACCGCCACAGGCTGAAAAAAGCAACACGCCTGCATAACGCAACCATGGCCAACTTTGGGTGAACTCTGCAAACGCCAAAAAAGCGCCAGCCCCCATTGCCAAGAATCCCATGGCCAACAACACGCTGGGATGAATACCCTTTTGCAACAAACGCCCTGAGGCCATGTTGCCCACCATGTTGACGGCTGCAGCGAATGCCGTCAATGAGCCCAAAGTGGCACCCAACAAACCAGCCTGAGTGTAGATGGATGGCAAGAACCCCACCACCGCCAGCCACTGGCCAGAATACATGGCAAAGCAAAGTGCCACCCACCACGGCCCTGGTGCTGAGAGCGTTTCTCGCAATCTTTGGGTCCAAGCTACCGTTTTAACGGATGAAGCCTGTGCGGGTTCAAGACCAGAGAAAGTTGAAACATCTGCAGGCACCACACGCCACAAAACAAAGGCCATGACCCAAGACAAAACAGCAAACAACAGCCACCAGGTACGCCATCCAAACTCCGGCAACCACATAGGACCCGCCAACAAGGTCAGGGCTGTGCCCGCAGGCATGTAAGCCCCCCAATAGCCCAACAACTTTCGCAAATGATGTTCGCTGACCAACTTCCGAATAAGCCCGGGTGCTGGCAACGTCACCGCTAAGAATCCAAAACCCTCAACGGCACGCCACACCATGAGGGAGGTAGCGCTTTCTGCGGCAGCGCCCATGGCACTGGCCGCACCCAAAATGACCAAGCCCAACAACATGCTGCGCTTCAGGCCGAAGCCATCGGCCGACAAACCCACAGCAAGGGCCAAGCTCATGCCTGCAAGTTGCACCAAGGACAACAAGAAGCCCGCTTGCATCAAACTCAATCCCAAAGTTTGACTCAATTCTGGCAAAGCAGGTGGCAGCTTTCCAATTTGCAATGCAGCCACAACGCCAGAAAAAATCACGCAGTAGGCAGCCCCTAAAGACAATGACTTTTCTGAAACTGCAACAGAACTTGTCATGCTAACAATCGACGCCCCGTTAAGCGTTCGTGCTCGCGCGCGGCAAAGCGATCGGTCATTCCCGCAATATAGTCAGCAACTGCACGAGGCGTTTCTTCGCGCGCAGCAAAATCCGAAGACATTTCTTGGGGTCTGCTGAGGTAAGCAGCAAACAACTCGCGCACCACCACTTGGGCTTGGGTGGTGGTCTCCATCACTTGGGGATGCCGATACAAATGCTTGAATAAAAATGATTTCATGGCTTGCACTTGTTCTGCCATGACCTCCCCAAATGCCACCAGTGGTCCTGCAAGCCTTGCCTGGTCTGCATGCTGAGGGGCGTGCAAAAGTAAATTAGCACGCGTGGTGTCAATGACATCGTAGACCTGATCGCTGAGCATGCGGCGAATGGTTTCGTACAACAAGCGTCTAGTTTTAGAAGCATCCATCAAGCTAGGATGCTGCTGCAGAGTCAAAATTTTGTAGTGTTCAAACAAAGGTGCATCTGCCATTTGCGACAAGCTCAGCAAACCAGAGCGCACCCCATCGTCAATGTCATGCGCGTTGTAGGCAATGGCATCGGCCAAGTTACAAAGTTGCGCTTCCAAACTAGGCTGTGTGCCATCTAAAAATCGTTTGGCCACACCGCCTGGTTCTTGAGCCTCTATCAAGAGCGCATTGCGCCGGGCGCAATGTTTCAAAATACCCTCACGCGTTTCGAAGGTGAGGTTCAAGCCATCAAAGTCTGGATAACGCTCTTCCAATTGATCCACCACACGAAGGCTTTGAAGGTTGTGCTCGAACCCACCAAAGGCTTGCATACATTCATTCAGGGCGTCTTGACCTGCATGGCCAAAGGGCGTGTGCCCTAAGTCATGGGCCAGCGCCACAGCCTCAACCAAATCTTCGTTCAGCCCCAATGCACGGGCTATGGAGCGTCCAAGCTGAGCCACCTCTAAAGAATGAGTCAGGCGGGTGCGAAACAAATCGCCTTCGTGATTTAAAAAAACCTGCGTTTTATAGACCAGCCGGCGAAAAGCCGTTGAGTGGACGATGCGATCTCGATCACGTTGGAAGTCATTGCGAGTTGGAGCCGGCGCTTCAGCATGTCGCCTGCCACGCGAGTTTTCAGCAAAGCAGGCGTAAATTTCAAGCACAGCAACGGTCTATCACAGCACGCACCATGGCTTCTGGTGCGGCACTGACACGGGCCTTGCCTAGGCCATCCATCAAGACAAATTGAATGTCGCCCGCCACAGATTTTTTATCGTGCAGCATGTGTGCAAGGTACTGGCCCGCATTGTCTTGTGCATTGAGCACAGGGCCTTTGATCGGCAAACCAGCGCGCTCAATGAGGTCGGTCAAACGCTTGACAAAAGCAAGATCGATCAAGCCCATGTCGGCCGACAAATTGGCGGCCATGACCATGCCACAACCCACTGCCTCACCGTGCAACCACTGACCAAAGCCTAGGCCCGCTTCAATGGCGTGGCCAAACGTGTGGCCGAAATTCAAAATGGCCCGCAATCCTGACTCGCGCTCATCTTGCCCCACCACGAAAGCTTTGATTTCACAACTGCGCTTCACAGCATGCGCCATGGCCTGGGTATCACAAGCTTTCAAGGCGTCCATGTTGGCGTCAATCCAATCAAAAAATGCCATGTCAGCAATAGGGCCGTATTTGATGATTTCAGCCAGTCCGGCGCTGAGTTCGCGTGCTGGCAAAGTTTTTAAAACACCCAAATCGCACACCACCCGCTGAGGTTGGTAAAACGCGCCAATCATGTTCTTGCCCATGGGGTGATTGATGGCCGTTTTGCCTCCCACCGACGAATCCACTTGAGCCAGTAGCGTTGTGGGCACTTGAACAAAGGGCACGCCTCGCATGAAACTGGCGGCAGCAAAGCCTGCCATATCGCCAACCACACCACCACCCAATGCAAACAAAACTGTTTTGCGATCGCAAGCACGGCCAAGCAAGGTGTCAAAAATAAGGTTCAGTGTGACCCAATCTTTGTGTGCTTCGCCATCTGGTAAATGAACACTGTGAATCTGTTTGTAATGGCCCGACAGAGCCTGCCGCAAGGTGGCTTCATACAAAGGTGAGATCGTGGTGTTGGTCACAATCAAGGCCGCAGCAGCTTGGGGCAATTGACCGAAGGTGCCTGATTGTCCTAATAAATTTTCACCAATCAAAATATCGTAGCTCCTGTCCGCCAAATTAATACGGACAGTTTCAAGGTGCTTATTCAATGTGTTCATGTTCGGTTTGGGTTGGCGTTTGCAGCGTGCGTGTCAAAACCATCGAGGTCTAATTTTGCAATGATCGTGTTGAGCAATCTGTTGATGCTGGGACGTCCTGTTTCAAAAATAAAATGCGCTGTCTCACGGTAAAGAGGATCGCGGACATTGAACAAAGCCCTCAACTTTTCTTGCGGATCGTCGACTTGCAATAGCGGCCTTTGCATATCGTGCTTCAGTCTTCTAAAAACCTCTTCAGGCGTTGAACGCAAATAAACCACCTTGCCTCGCGTGTGCAAATTTTGCCGATTGAGAGAACGAAGCACTGCGCCGCCACCTGTTGACAACACACCGTGGTGGTACTTGCTTAAATCGTCTAGGACGTTTTGCTCAATGTCGCGAAAACGCTCTTCACCTTCACGGTCAAAAAACTCTCGAATCGAACACCCTAAACGTTGCTCGATGACACTGTCTGAGTCCAAAAAAGGCAAGCCGAGTCGACGCCCCATCTGTCTGCCGATGGTCGTTTTGCCAGATCCCGGGAGGCCAACAAAAATAATGAGCAAAAGTAGAAACTTAAGGAAGGATTGAGACTCCAAGTGTATTCGAGGGCGTAGGGCTTGTGTTTTCAGCCAGGACTCTGGGCGTCACAAAAATCAACATTTCCGTTTTTCGTTGCGTTGATTGCTGGGTTTTAAAAACCCAACCCAGCCCCGGCAAGTTGCCAAGCCAAGGCAATTGAGCCACATCGTCCTTGTCGGCTGCCTCCAAAATTCCGCCAATGACCACTGTTCCCCCGTTGTCCACCAATACTTGTGTTTTCACATGCTTGGTGTTGATGGCATAGCCTGCCGCTGTGATTTGGCCCACACTGTCTTTGGAAATGTCCAACTCAAGGACAACGGCCCCCTCTGGCGTGATTTGGGGTGTGACCTCCAACTTCAAGTTGGCCTTTCGAAAAGCAACAGACGCGGCGCCATTGCCATTGCTCACTTGATACGGTAACTCGGTGCCTTGTTCAATCAGGGCCTTGGTTTGGTTGGCTGTGACCACCCTTGGGCTGGCCACCACTTTGCCCTTGCCATCGGCTTCAAGTGCAGAAATTTCGAGGTTTAAAAATTGATCAGCGGCTGCGTTGAAGAGTGAAATGGCGAAACTAGGCGGCGGATAAATGGTTTGACCAGCTGAACCTGCAGGCAAATTCAAGGCGAAGCCAGGTTGAACACCCCCTGAGCTACCCAGCGCTTGACCGCTGACTGCCATATTCACGGGCTTGGCATTGGCGGCAAAAGGCGCCGTAAATGGGGCAGCAAAAGCGCCGCCCAAGCGCACACCCAAGGATTTTCCGAACTGCTCTTCAGCTTCCACGATGCGCGCTTCTATCATCACCTGCCGAATCGGGACATCCAAGCGTTTGATAAGCTCTTGAATCTGCGTTAAGTAAATCGGCGTGTCCAAAAAGAACAATTGATTGGTTCGCGGTTCAGCCATGACGGTACCTCGCGCACTGAGCCAATGGTGCCCCGACTTTGCAGCGCCACTGCCTGTCAATTGCATGCGCTGAACCACATCCAAGGCTTTGGCATATTTCAAAGGAATGGCCAAGGCTTGTAAATTTTCAGGCACTTCTTTTTTCGGCGCAATCCACAAAACGCCAGCTTGTTGGGTGGCCACCAAATTTTTTGACTGTAAAACGACCGCCAAGGCTTCCCCCCAAGTCATGTCATTCAAGTGCAAGCTGACTGACCCCGATACACCCTCGGCCACAATCAAATTTTGATTGCCCACTTCAGCAAGCGATTGCAGCAAGGCCTTGACCTCGATGTTTTGAAAACGCCACTTCATCTTTTGCGCCAATTCCAGAGCGCTAAGCGGTGACAAGCAACATTGAAGTATGACCAACGCGGCCACCTTGATGACTTGAAGCCTTGGACAATTCAGCGTGCTCACGGCGTCACCTTTTCCCAAGCTAGCAAAGTTGAAGGCTGGCCAAATTCATCCCCCAGCCAAAGCCCCTTCGTATCCAAATAAAGCACAAGCCGGTTTTCAATGCCCAGATATTGCCCTGGCCTCACAGAACTGATTTGACGGCCCGATTGAAGGAGCGTCCAAAACAATTTGGTTTGAGGTTCGGCCAGCGTTTGAACGGTTCCGACTAGGCGCATTTGTGCGACTGAGTGGTCTGACAAAACACGCTCACCCACACTGAGGTTTTTAGCTTTAGTTCGACTGGCCGCCTGAAGTTCAACGCCTGTGTCTGTGAAAGCGTCTTCGGCGTCCCACAACAAATTAATTTGTCCTTCTAGTGAATACTCACCCGTTGGCAACAAACGCCAAATTAACTTGGGCCAAACGCCATTTTGAAACAATTGATTGAGTGACTGCCAATAAGCGTAGGTAGCTGCTTGAGAACCCTTCAGACTGAAATCCAATGTGCCTGCTTCAAAGCCTTGTTCATCAGGCATGGGTGTGAATTTCATTTGAAAGATGTGCAAGTTTTTCGTCTGAGCCAATTGTTGCAAATGATGAACCAACTGCATGCGAAATGCAGAATTTGGCCAAGCCAAAATCAAGTCATCTACTTGAGCTTGGTAGTTAAGCAGGGCATGATTTCTTTGCGCATGCGTCAACGACAATTCAGTTGAATTTGCAAGTTGCAATGACTGCTCTGCCTGCCGCGTCATGTGTGCATTTGCCATGTACTGCCACTGCAAGCGATAAGATGGCATGAGCCCAGAGGCAGTGAGCGCTTGCCAAGCCCCAAAAAGGAACACCATACTCACACCGCACATCAAAATGGCGCGCCCAACACGGGCCCAAACGCTGCGAAACAGTGTGCGATTGCGCCAACGCAAATTAGCCTGAGGCCAGACTTTGGATACCAGCAGCACAGACTTTCGAATGGCAAGGTTTTTGAACTCAGGCAGGTTCATGGGACAGCCTTAGCAAGCCTTGAATTCGAAGCATGTGCCCAAAGGGCTGCTTGCACTTTGACTTCTACCAAACTGGCGCCACTGAGCAAAGGCTTGCCCATGGGCCTGTGCGCATGAAAAATTTGAGGAGCTGTTTTCCACCGATCGAAAAGGATCATGTCTCTCATGAGGTTTTGCCACTTTTCAGGTTCTTCGCTAAGTCCCTCAAACTCCAGTTTTCCTTGCTGCCAGTTCAGGCTATGTAGTTCAGCCATGATGCCCTTGCGACCGCCATGGTTTGCAAACAAAATTGTCAGTACCTCGTTCAAGTCGTCTTGCTCTTCCTGTCGACCCGTTAAGTAATTCACGCGTGATTTCAAACGTGCTAATTCAAGTTGGGCGTTAGCTGCTTCGGTTTCAGAAACCTCTTTCACTTGCTGCATCGATACATAACTGGGCAGATTGAAATTAGCTTGGGCCATTTCTTGTTGCGCATTGATTTCTTCCCAAACAATGAGGGCTATCACCATGAGGGCTGCCATGCCAAATGCCATCATCATTTCAATGTGAAACTTGCGAAGTTCAAGTTTCGAGGAACGCAGCAAATTCAGCATGGCTTGTCCTCTTTGAACAAATTGAAATAGTGACCTGGCAACTCGTCCATGTGCGGCATTCTGAATGCTTCAGCCATAACACCTGGCGGAAGCTCCCAAGCCAGCTCTAGCTCATCCATTTGCGAGGCACAAGTGATGGCATCGGGCTGGAGGTCTAGCGCATTGAGTTGCGCCAAATAAGCCTCGGCCAAGCTTTGAGGACAAGCCCTGAATTGCGCCAACCAATGGCCCTCTGAGCTTGAATGAACTTCAAAGTCCATGGTTAACTCGGCCACTGGCAGTTGAAGTGCGTTAGCTGCCTCCAACCAACATTCAGCCGCAATGTCCTCTGGCCCCCAATGCGCTTGGCAATGAACTTCACCCGCCCATATTTCAGGGGAGTGAAGCATGAGAATAGTTGAATGTGACAAGGCATGCAGGCAATCTGCCCTCAAATGAGACATGAGAGTCGGCAAATCCTCAGCCCTTCGGTAAAGCACCGCACCCTGTTGAACAGCCAATGCGGCCCAAACCTTGACAGTGCTTGCGTTTGATTTGACAGGGCTGACTGCACAGGTTGTGGTCAACGCATTAAAAGGCATAAGAATAGGGCTGACGACAAACCGCAAAGAGGCGGATGGCAGGCGTAAGGGAAGGGACAGCACAGATTGACTTTCACAGAGGTTCAACAGTGCTTTGATTGGACCTGCCCTGTCCACTCGAAAGAACTACAATACCTCTCAACCCAGTTGCTTTCTGCAACGTTCAAATTTCGCCATCTGCCCGGCAGTTTTGAAAATGCGGTCAGCGCTTATTTCCGCTTAAGACATGTCCAAAAAATCAAAATCAAAATCTTCTCAGCAAAGCGACTTGATTGAAACGCCAAGATTGCACTGGGCCTTGCGCATTTGTCTTGGGGCAGTCGGGCTTGTCTTTGCAGGTTTTTTGTCCTTGTTGATGGTGGTGGGTGTGGCCATGGTGATGGCCTATCCCCAATTGCCCGACATCTCTGATCTGGCCGAATACCGTCCCAAGTTACCTCTGCGCATTTACACGGCAGATGGGGTCTTGATGGGCGAGTTTGGCGAAGAGCGTCGCAACCTCACGCCCAGCAGACAGATTCCGCAAGTCATGAAAGACGCCGTGTTGTCCATTGAGGATGCGCGCTTTTACCAACACGGTGGTTTGGACTATTTGGGCCTCATCAGGGCCGGCATTGCCAACTTGAGCAAACGCAAAAGCCAAGGCGCATCGACCATCACCATGCAAGTGGCGCGCAATGTTTATTTGTCCACTGAAAAAACATACACCCGCAAAATTTATGAAATTTTGCTGACCTTCAAGCTCGAACATTTGCTGACCAAAGATCAAATTCTCGAGATCTACATGAACCAAATTTTCCTAGGCAACAGGGCCTATGGATTTGCATCAGCCGCAGAAACTTATTTCGGCAAATCACTCAAAGACATCACCATTGCAGAAGCTGCCATGCTGGCCGGCTTGCCCAAGGCACCGTCCGCTTACAACCCCATCAGCAACCCAAAACGTGCTCGCTCTAGGCAGTTGTACATCATTGAGCGGATGGAAGAAAACAACTACATCACCGCCAAACAGGCCTTGGAAGCCAAGGCTGAGCCCCTGCGTATCCGGCCTAGCATCGACAAGACCCGAATTCATGCAGAGTACGTGGCCGAGACCGTGCGTCAGTTGATGTTTGCTCAATACGGACAAGAGACTTACACCCGCGGCCTCAACGTTTACACCACACTGCAATCGTCAGAGCAAAATGCAGCTTATCAGGCCTTGAGACAAGGCATCATGGACTTTGAGCGCCGACAGGTATACCGCGGCCCCGAAAAATTCATTCAGTTGCCCACCAAGCCGAAGGAGTTGGAAGACGCCATCGATGAAGTGTTGGATGACCATCCCGACAATGGCGATGTCATGTCAGCCGTTGTGTTGGAAGCCAGTCCCAAGAAAATTGTGGCCATTCGCCAAAATGCAGAGCAGCTTGAAATTACAGGCGACGGCTTGAAGCCTGCCCAGTCTGGTCTTTCCGACAAAGCAGGCCCGAACATCAAAATCAAACGTGGCGCTGTAATACGGGTGGTGCAAACGCCCAAAGGCACTTGGGAAATTACCCAACTGCCTGAAGTTGAAGGTGCCTTTGTGGCCATCAGCCCGCAAGACGGTTCGGTCAGAGCCTTGGTCGGCGGGTTCGATTTTGCCAAGAACAAATTCAACCACGTCATTCAAGCATGGCGTCAACCTGGCTCTAGCTTCAAGCCCTTCATTTATTCAGCTGCTTTGGAAAAAGGCTTCACCCCTGCAACGGTGATCAACGATGCGCCTTTGTTTTTTGATGCTGGCGTCACGGGCGGTCAACCATGGGAGCCTAAAAATTACGACGGCACCTTCGAAGGCCCTATGACACTTCGCAAAGGTTTGGCCAAGTCGAAGAACATGATCTCCATTCGCATTTTGCAAGCTGTGGGCACCCGCAATTCCCAAGAATGGGTCACCAAGTTTGGTTTTGACGAAGACAAACACCCTGCCTACCTGACCATGGCTTTGGGCGCTGGTTCAGTCACCCCCATGCAAATGGCCACTGGCTATTCTGTGTTTGCCAATGGCGGCATGCGCGTGCAACCGCACATGATCACGCGCGTCACCGATCACAAGGGAAAAATCTTGGTCGACAGTCCGCCGCAAATGGCCAACGAAGCCAATCGCGCCATCACACCCCGCAATGCGTTTGTCATGACCAGTTTGCTTCAAGAAGTCACTCGCTCTGGTACGGCGGCCAAAGCCCGCGTCGCTTTAAAGCGTGACGACATTTACGGCAAAACCGGTACCACCAACGACTCCATGGACGCTTGGTTCGCAGGCTATCACCGCAATTTGGCTGCTGTGGTTTGGATTGGCTACGACACACCCCGCAAATTGGGCGATCGTGAAACGGGCGGCGGCTTGAGTTTGCCCGTTTGGATCAGCTTCATGGAATCTGCCCTTAAAAACATGCCCATCATGGACGCCATCGCGCCTGAAGGCGTGTTGTATGTGAATGGCGATTGGTACTTTGAGGAATATGCCAATGGCAGTGGCGTCACCAGCCTAGGATTGGGCAACGAAAAAGGTGGCAGCCTGCCAGAACCCGATGAGAAAAAACGGATTCTGGATTTGTTTCGTAATTGAGCAAGCCCATATAGAAGCTCTATTAGAAGTTCAGCGACTGGCCCGACTGCGTTGAACCAAAACGTGAGAGATTTTCAAAAAACTCTCCCTCACCTTTGGTGTCCTGCCAAGAACCGTCTTTGAATTTGTAGTGATGGCCCCCTGATTTAGCGGCAAGCCACACTTCATGCAAGGGTTTTTGCAAATTCACAACGATTTGGCTGCGGTTGGCAAAGGTGATGGTAATCATGCCGCCCACTCGCTGGTTATCGATATCGGCATCGGTTTCATCGTTGATTCGATCGCAACTGGTCTCAATGCGAGACAAAAGGCGTTCAGCCGTATCCAGAAATTCAAGGTCGGTCATTACAATCCGTGACATGTTCAAAGTTTTGAGAATTTTAGTCATTGCCCAAACCCTTGGCGTTTGTATGTTGGCATTGATTGCCTGCGGGCAAAAAGGTCCTCTGGTTCATCCCCAAGACCCCTTGTCAGCAGACCGAGCCACTTTACTCCAAACTTTGACGCCTCGTTTTCAAAGCGAACCGCCCTCACCCCAGACTCCCCCCGCCACAAAACCATGAACGCCAACACCCTTCCTGGACAGCCTCACATTGCTTACCAAGCCAATACCTTGTGCATGGAGAACGTGAAGTTGACCGATGTCGCCGCCCAATTTGGCACGCCGGTTTTTGCTTATTCCAAAGCATCTATGTTGTCGGCCCTGGCTGCCTACCAACGGGGCTTTGCAGGGCGCAAAGTACAAATTTGCTACGCCATGAAAGCCAACTCCAATTTGGCCGTGCTGCAGGTCTTTGCCAAAGCCGGTTGTGGTTTTGACATTGTGTCGGGCGGTGAGTTAGCCCGCGTTTTGGCAGCAGGTGGTGCACCCGAGAAAATCATTTTTTCAGGTGTCGGCAAAACACGCGCAGAAATGAAACAAGCACTCGAGCTTGGCATTGCTTGCTTCAATGTCGAAAGCGAAGCAGAGCTGGAAGTCCTTAACGAGGTTGCTTTGTCGGTGGGTCAAAAAGCGCCGGTGAGTTTGCGCGTCAACCCCAACGTTGACCCCAAGACACACCCCTACATTTCGACGGGCCTCAAAGGCAACAAATTTGGCGTTGCGCACGAAAGCGCTGTTCAAACTTACAAGCGCGCTGCTGCCTTGCCAGGCCTGGCCGTGGTGGGCATCGATTGCCACATTGGTTCGCAAATTACAGAAGCCACGCCGTATTTGGACGCCATGGACCGTATTCTTGATTTGGTGGTCGACATTGAAGCGGCAGGCATTCCCATTCACCACATTGACTTTGGGGGTGGTTTGGGAATTGACTACAACGGCGATACACCACCTGCCGCCGATGCCCTGTGGCAACAACTGTTGGCAAAGCTAGACGCGCGTGGTTTTGGCCAGCGGCAGCTCATGATTGAACCGGGACGCTCCTTGGTGGGCAACGCCGGTGTATGCCTGTCAGATGTGGTGTTTATGAAGCCTGGCGAGCAAAAGAATTTTTGCATCATTGATGCCGCCATGAACGACTTGCCTCGCCCAGCCATGTACCAAGCCTTTCACCAAATTGTACCCGTCACGCCGCGCGCTGGCGCCATGACATTGGTCGATGTGGTTGGCCCAGTGTGTGAAAGCGGCGATTGGATTGGCCGCGATCGAGAACTCAATGTGCAAGCAGGCGACACCTTGGCCGTGCTTTCGGCGGGGGCTTATTGCATGAGCATGTCAAGCAACTACAACACCCGAGGACGCGCCGCCGAAGTGCTGATTGATGGTGATCAAATACATTTGATTCGCAAGCGCGAAACAGCAGCCGATACCTTTCAAGGCGAGCACTTGGTGCCTTGATGGAAGGGGCCTTTGGACGCCATCAAAGGCGCGCCTGAAGCCTACTGTGTGCAGCGTGCCAAATTCGCCAGCCCAATAAAACGCCTAGGATACCAGCGTACACAAAAACTTCTGTGAAGTCCTGTTTGCCAGACCTCATCCAGAAGAAATGCAAAATGGCCAGCACGGCAATGGCGTAGACCAGTCGGTGCAACATGCGCCAGCGCACAGCCCCTAGCATTTTGATGGCCGCATTGAACGAAGTGGCAGCCAACAAACTGAGCATGACAGCCCCTGCAAAACCCACTGCAATAAAGGGTCGCTTCACAATGTCCGCGACGATCTCATCCCACGCCAGGCCCATGTCAAACACGCTGTAACAAAGCGCATGCATCAGCGCATAAAAGAATGTGAGGACGCCTAGATTGCGCCTGAATCTTAAGAGTTCAGGCATGTTGAACACAACGCGCAAAGGCGTGACCAACAAAGTGATGCACAAAAATCTCAGCGTCCAATCGCCAGTCGAACGGATTAAATATTCTGCAGGATTAGGGCCTAAGCCATCTAGGAAAATTCCGCTGCAAAGCCATGCAAATGGCATCAAGCAAACCAGCACCAAGCTGAACTTGGTCAATGGCTTGCGCAATACCTGACGCAACATCAAAAGTTCTTTGCGAGGTCCATGCCCGTGTAAAGGGAAGCAACTTGGGCCTCATAGCCATTGAACATGAGGGTCTTGCGCTTTTTATCGAGCAAGCCCCCTTCGCCAATGCGCCGCTCACTGGCTTGGCTCCAACGCGGGTGATCCACAGTGGGGTTCACGTTGGAGTAAAAACCATACTCTTGAGGCGCGGATTTGGCCCAAGATATCACAGGTTGCTTTTCAACGAAACGAATTTTCACAATGCTTTTGCCGCTTTTAAATCCGTACTTCCAAGGCACCACCAAGCGAACTGGCGCACCATTTTGTTTGGGCAGAACTTCACCGTACATGCCAAATGTGAGCAAGCTTAAGGGGTGCATGGCTTCGTCCATGCGCAAGCCTTCAAGGTAGGGCCAATCGATGTAACCACCGCGCAGGCCGGGCATGGTTTGAGGGTCGGCTTGCGTCACAAACTCAAGGTACTTGGCACCTGGCAAGGGCTCGACGCGTTTGATCAAATCAGACAATGAGTAACCAATCCAGGGGATGACCATGGACCAACCTTCGACGCAGCGCATGCGGTAAATACGCTCTTGCATCGCACCCCATTTCATGACATCTTCCAAATTGAAACGGGTGGGTTTTTTCACCAAGCCTTCAACTTCAATGGTCCAAGGGGCGGTTTTCAAGGTGTGGGCGTTGCGGGCAGGGTCTGATTTATCGACGCCAAATTCGTAAAAATTATTGTAGGTCGTGGCATCTTTGTAAGAAGTGGCCTTCTCAACGGTCATGGCGCCTTGCACGCTTGATTGCGTGGCAGGCAGGGCAGCCAATTTGACTGCGGCCGCACCGCCTTGCGCAAACGCCTCACGTTGCGCCCACGAGCCCATGCCCAGAGCAGCTGCGCCTGCAGACCATTGACGCAGCAGTTGCCGCCGGTTGGCATAAGCGGCCTGCTCGGTGATTTCACTGCTCAGGGGGTGTATGAAGCCGTCTTGTTGGGTGCGAATCAGCATGTCTAACTTTCAAAGAAGATCAGTTATTGGAAAACTTCAGCCTTAACCTCGTCTTGACAAGGGTTAAACGTGAAAAAAAATGGACCCTGAAGGCCCATTTTGTACTCACGAGCGATAGCTCTGTGTGTTGTTGTTAGCGCAAACCAGCAATGTAGTCAGAAACCGCCTTGATTTCACGGTCGTTCAATTTGGCAGCAACTTGTGTCATTTGCAAATTGTTTTTGCGAATGCCGTCACGGAATTGTGTGAGTTGGCTGGTCGTGTAGTCGGCATGCTGTCCTGACAAACGGGGGTATTGAGAAGGCATACCCGAACCATTTGGGCTGTGGCAGCCAGAGCAGGCGGCAATTTGACGATCGGCAATACCACCGCGGTAAATCTTCTCACCCAAGGCAACAGACTCTTTTTCTTTGGCAAATCCGGGCTTGGCCGTTTTGCTGGCCAAGAAATACGCCACATTGCGCATGTCGGCGTCGCTCAATTGGGAAGCAAAACCCATCATGACAGCGTTGGCACGTTTGCCTGATTTGTACTCTTGCAACTGCTTGATGATGTATTCAGGGTGCTGCTGCGCCAACTTGGGGTTGACGGGGGTGGTTGAGTTGCCGTCTGCCATGTGGCAAGCAGCGCAAACACCGCCCACAATGGCTTCGCCTTTGGCCAAGTCTGGCTTTTCAGCCTTGGGCGCAGGCGTAGCGGCAAAAACAGAACCAGCCATCACAGCTGAAGTGAGTGCAGCGAAGAAAAATTGAGTCATTGACTTCATGGTCGTCATCCGAAATAGTAGGCGCAAAACCATGAGATTCTACAATGCCTGCTAGCGCCATTTCTGGCGCCCTTCAAGTTTGAA
Source organism: uncultured Burkholderiales bacterium (assembly GCA_937891665.1). Taxonomy (GTDB): domain Bacteria; phylum Pseudomonadota; class Gammaproteobacteria; order Burkholderiales; family Burkholderiaceae_C; genus Limnohabitans_A. Next base: position 14,481 of record CALAGS010000126.1, read on the forward strand.
CCGTATGGCCACCGAAAATAGCTCCCCTTCAGCCCCCAAACCCTCGCTCTCAAGCGGTGTCAAAGTCAGGAAAACACCTGTCAAAGCAGGGCCATTGCCAGAAACGCCTGAAGTCAAGGTCATCACGCCGATGGGCTGGATGCACACCGCGCGGTTTTTAACCACCGCTGCTGAACTGTTCCACCTGCCCGCCCTCGATGTGCCAGAAATTGCCTTTGTAGGGCGCTCCAACGCTGGTAAATCCACCTGTATCAACACCCTGACCCAACAAAAACAGCTGGCCTTTGCCTCCAAAAAGCCAGGCCGCACCCAACACATCAACCTTTTCTCATTGGGCAAGCAAGGGGTCACAGACGCCGTTTTGGCCGATCTGCCGGGGTATGGCTACGCTGCGGTACCCAAACAAGACAAATTACGCTGGCAAAAAGTCATGGCCAACTATTTGGTCACACGGGAAAACCTCAAAGGCATCGTCCTGTTGTGCGACCCCCGATTGGGCATGACCGAACTCGACGAGGTCTTGCTTGAAGTCATTCGGCCCCGGGTCGAAGAGGGTCTGAACTTTTTGGTATTGCTGACCAAATCAGACAAGCTCACCCGATCTGAGGGCGCGAAGGCCTTGTCGATTGCCAAATTGCAAGCGGGCGGTGGACAGGCCAAACTGTTCTCTGCGCTCAAGAAACAAGGCGTTGAAGACTTGGCCCAATTGATGTGGGATTGGACGCATGAACCGGACTCGGATGGCCCCCATGATTGAAACTTGGCAGCAAACATTGCCTCATGGCATCCACTTAAGTTGCCGAGCAGCTGGGCCCAAGGGTGCGCCCGTCTTGCTGTTCTTGCACGGCTTTCCAGAAGCGGCTTTTGTATGGGACGACACCTTGCTGCACTTTTCGAAACCTGAAAATGGTGGCTATCGATGCGTGGCGCCGAATTTGCGGGGCTATGAAAAATCGAGTCATCCTTCCGAGGTGTCTGCCTACCGTGCTAAATTTTTGGTGCAAGACATTGCCGCGCTGATTCAAATTGAATCTGGCACCTCAGCACTCAAAGCCTTGGTTGCCCACGACTGGGGTGGCGGCGTGGCTTGGAACCTTGCCAATCAAATGCCTCAGTTGATGCACAAACTGATCATCATCAACTCGCCTCACCCTGGTACTTTTCTGCGCGATTTAAAAGACCATCCAGCGCAAATTGAGGCCAGTGCTTACATGAATTATTTTTGTGAGCCTCAAGCTGCTGCCGAACTCAGTGCCAATGAATTTAAGATGCTGTTTGACTTCTTTGAAAAAGGCGTGAAGCCCACTTGGTTAACGCCCGAAGTCAAAGCGCAATACAAAGCAGCTTGGTCGTGTGGGTTGCAGGGCGGCCTTAACTTTTACGCGGCATCGCCCCTCAAACCCAGCAAGCTGGGTGAGCATGTTTTGCAAAATTTAACTTTGCCTGACGAGATGTTGCGCATCACGGTGCCCACCTTGTTGCTTTGGGGTATGCAAGATGTCGCCTTGCTACCCAATTTGAATGTTGGCTTAGAGGCCTACATTTCAAAGCTCACTTATGTGCCCATTGAAGATGCCTCGCACTGGGTCGTGCACGAACACCCTGAACTTGTTCAGCGTGAAATTGCGGCTTTTTTGTAAACCGATGCTTCACCCTCTGGGCGTGTTTTAAAACGCTTGTGCACCCAGTAATACTGCGATGGCGTAGCGCGAATGAGCTCGGCCAATTCAGCATTCATTCTGAGGGTGTCGTCAAATAGATCCGCTGTCGGAAAATTGTCCCAGGCCTCAAGCAAAGTCATTTCATAACCTTGCGGCGTCATGCTCGTGACCAGTGTCAGCACCTGAGCACGCCCTAAACGCGCAAATCGTGACAATGAAGGAACTGTTGCCGCGGTCACACCCATGAATGGCACAAAGAGGGATTCATCTGGCCCAAAGTCCATATCGGGTGACAGGTGCAACAACTCCCCTTGCCTTAAACCGCTCATGATTTGCTTCACACCTTCGTGCCGAAAATAGGGCTTCACATTGCCTGTGCGTTGACGTCCTTCATTCACCCAAGCGTCCATCACTTTGTTGTGCTGTGGCACAAAGATAAATGCCACAGGTTTGCTGGCTTTTAAAGTGAGCGCCAAGCCACCTGCATCAAGTCCAACGAAATGAGGGGCCAAAATAATCTTAGGTGTGTCGGCCGCCAATTGAGAAAAAGCAGCAGGGGTACCAAGCCATTTCAAGCGCGACTCAACAACCGACAAAGGGGCATGCCAAAGCCACGCTCTGTCAAGCAAAGACTGTGCAAACTGCACGAAATGCGCGCGGGTCAGTTGTTTGATTTCTTCAATGGGTTTTTCAGGAAAGCACAGCCTCAAATTGGTCTGCACAATGTGTCTTCGGCCTTTCAACTTGGCCCACAGCAGCCAGCCTAAAAAATGTCCAAGTACACGGATGCCACGCAAAGGCATGTGCGACAACAAACGCATGATGCCCACAAACAATTGCGTCACGCTGTGGTCTCCTGTCGAGGCTGTTTGTAACGGGCATAGCCCCAAAGGTACTGATCGGGGCGCGACAAAATCAAACGCTCCATGGCCTGGTTGATTTGCAAAACCAGTGCATCCACGTCATTTGTACCTTGTGTCTCAAGTTCACTGGTATGAATGCGATAGCCTTGCCCCCAAGGCAGGCGCTCGCCCCAAATCAAAATCAATTTGGCCCCTGTTTGCAAAGCCAGCCTCGCTGCCAATGTCATGGTATAGGCAGGCTTACCAAAAAAGGGCGTCCATTGCCCCATGCCTTGCGGCGGCACTTGATCCGGCAGCAGGCCCACAGATCTGCCAGCGCGCAGAGCTTTGATCATTTGCCTCACACCCGCCAAAGTGGTGGGTGCTGTCTCTAGCCCTGGCCGCGCTCGGGAAGCTTCCATGACCTTGCCAAAACCTTCTTTGCGAGCAGGCCTAAAGAGCACGGTCAGGGGCCCATATTTTTGACTGAAGGAGGCACACAAAGCCTGCGCACTCACTTCAAAGCAGCCCAAATGAGGCGTTAAAAATAAAACGCCTTGGCCCGCGGCATAGGCTTTTTCAGCTTGTAAATAAGACCCCTCAGCCCATTGCACGGCGGGGCTTTTTCCCATCCACAAACGCGGCAGTTCGGTCGACATCGAACCCGCCTGCCCCACTGCGCCCATCGCTTGGGAAAAGCCAAGACCTGCCGTTTTAACGTTGGCTAAAAACCGCTGGCGATAGGTTTTTGACAACAGCCAAGCCAACCAACCAACGGCCTGCCCAAGGGCGTGCAAAGCCCATAAGGGCCAATGGGAAAAAAAACGAAACCAAAAAATCATTTTATGTTTGGTAAACTACGTTGGTCGCTGAGTTAAATAGAGCAACTTGCAGGGCGACACACACAATCTTTCAGCATGCCAAGCCTGCTCCGGATTGTGCCTTGTCTTCGGACAAATCTGCTAAAGCGTTCGCCGAGGCCCAAAGCTTCTGGCAGCGCAGATCAACATGCATGCCAAACTTTAGGAGACCCTTCATGGCGAATGACTATCTTTTTACTTCTGAATCCGTGTCCGAAGGCCACCCCGACAAGGTTGCCGATCAAATTTCAGACGCTATTCTCGACGCTATTTTTGAACAAGACCCGCGCAGCCGCGTGGCCGCCGAAACGCTGACCAACACCGGTTTGGTGGTTTTAGCTGGTGAAATCACCACCAACGCCCACGTCGACTACATCCAAGTGGCGCGCGACACCATCAAGCGCATTGGCTACGACAACACCGAGTACGGCATTGATTACAAAGGCTGCGCCGTCATGGTTTGCTACGACAAGCAGTCCAATGACATTGCCCAAGGCGTGAACCATGCCTCCGACGACCACCTGAACACCGGTGCTGGCGACCAAGGTTTGATGTTTGGTTACGCGTGCAGCGAAACCCCAGACCTCATGCCAGCGCCCATTTACTACGCGCACCGTTTGGTAGAGCGTCAAGCCCAATTGCGCAAAGACGGCCGCTTGCCTTTCTTGCGCCCCGATGCCAAAAGCCAAGTGACCATGCGCTACGTGGACGGCAAGCCACACAGCATTGATACTGTGGTTTTGTCTACCCAACACAGCCCCGACCAAAGCGAGTCGGCCACCAAAATGAAGGCCAGCTTCAACGAAGCCATCATTGAAGAAATCATCAAGCCCGTGCTGCCCAAAGAGTGGCTGCAAGACACCAAGTACCTGATCAACCCCACAGGCCGCTTTGTGATTGGCGGTCCTCAGGGCGATTGCGGCCTGACCGGTCGCAAGATCATTGTGGACACCTACGGCGGTGCTTGCCCTCACGGCGGTGGCGCCTTCTCAGGCAAAGACCCTTCCAAGGTTGACCGTTCAGCTGCTTATGCAGCGCGCTATGTGGCCAAGAACATTGTGGCTGCGGGCTTAGCCACCAAGTGCCAAATTCAAGTGGCCTACGCCATTGGTGTAGCACGACCCATGAACATCACGATCAATACCGAAGGCACTGGCGTGATCTCTGATGACAAGATTGCCGCTTTGGTGAACGAGCACTTTGATTTGCGTCCTAAAGGCATCATTCAAATGCTGGACCTCTTGCGCCCGATTTACACCAAAACAGCGGCATATGGCCACTTTGGTCGCGACGAGCCTGACTTCACATGGGAGCGCACCAACTTGGCCGCTACGCTGCGTGCGGCCGCTGGCTTAAAGTGATTATTTGACGGGGTTTTCTAAAACGCCAATCCCGTCAATTTCCACGCGCACCACATCGCCCGACTTTAAATATTTGGGCGGTGTGAAGCCAATGCCCACACCCACGGGTGTCCCGGTGGCAATCACGTCGCCGGGGTACAAGGTAATGCCCGCGCTCAAAGTTTCAATCAGCGTGGGAATGTCAAAAATCAAATCGGTGGTGGCGGCGTTTTGGCGCTCTTCGCCGTTCACATAGCAACGCACATGGGTGTTGGTGCCGTCCATTTCGTCGGCACTCACGAGCCAAGGGCCCATGGGGCAGAAGGTGTCAAACGACTTACCCATGTGCCACTGCATGTGCTTGTTTTGCCAATCGCGTGCCGTGATGTCATTGACGATGGTGTAACCCCATACGTGCTGCATGGCATTGGCTTTGGTAATGCCTTTGCCACCTTTGCCAATGATCACGGTCAACTCGGCTTCGTAGTCAATGGCCGTTGACACTTTGGGCATCTCGATGGCTTCGCCCGTGGCAATGACGCACTCGGGCACTTTGGTAAAGATGATGGGCTCGGCTGGAATTTCGCCGCCGGCTTTGGCGCTGCTGTCAAAGCCACTGCGCGCAAACTCTTTGGCGTGTGCGTGGTAGTTTTTACCCACGCAAAAGATGTTGCGGCGGGGGTGCGGCAGCGGAGCGCGCAATTGCACGTCTTTGAGTGCGATGGTTGCGCCTTGCGCTGGCAAAGCTTCACCGCGCGACAAGGCATCCACCAATGTCAAAGCGCCCAGTTCGCGATCGGCCAGCGGCAAATCAAAGGGTGTGACCGAGTTCAAATCTTGAGACACCAAACCCACGTGAGGTTGGTCTTGGTAAAAGAAAGCTGCAATGCGCATGATGAGACACTTAAATTGGATGTTGAATCAGCTGCTATTGTGCCGGTTTGTGCAAATTCTGTCGGTGAGTCCAACTCACTCTGCCATAGCCCCTTGTGACTTAGGTTCATGCAGAAAAGAAAGCGCGGTGTTAGAGTGTGCTGTTAGCCTTAGATCTGACTTATTTGCAGGAGACTTTATGAAATTGTTGCCACGCTCACAAACCTCAGTTGCCTCTCGGCTTCAAATATTGGCCACCGCGGTCACATTTTTAGGCAGCCTGACTTTGAACTTGGGGCTGACGACCAATGCGCTGGCTCAAAACGCTTCTTACCCCAACAAATCCATCACCATGATTGTCCCCTTCCCGCCAGGTGGCTTGGCCGACATTGTGGCCCGCCCTGTGGCCGAAGCCATGAGCCGTGAATTGGGACAACCCGTCGTGATTGAGAACAAAGCGGGTGCTGGTGGCGGCATTGGCATGGGTGTGGCAGCACGTGCCAAGCCCGATGGTTATACGGTCCTCATGGCCCTTTCCTCTTTAACCGTCATTCCAGAAGCCGATGCTTTGTTGGGCCGCAGCCCCATGTTCTTGCTGAACGATTTGCGCCCCATTGCACGCTACACAGCCGACCCTACCGTGCTGGCTGTGCGCGCAGATTCACCCTGGAAAAACGTCAAAGAATTCATTGAAGACGCACGCAAGCGTCCAGGCGCGATCAACTATGGCTCTTCTGGCAATTACGGCACCATGCACGTGCCCATGGAAATCTTGGCGCAAACAGCTGGCGTCAAGTTGACGCACATTCCTTTCACAGGCGCAGGTCCTGCCGTGGTCGCCATGTTGGGCGGCCAAATTGATGCACTGTCTACGGGTCCTGCCACCGTCTTGCAACACGTCAAAGCAGGCAAGATTCGTGTCTTGGGTCATTGGGGCAACGGCGCCTTAGCGTCCATGCCCGATGTGAGCAGCCTCAAGGACTTAGGCTTTAACGCCGAATACGCTCAGTGGTCTGGCTTGTTCATTCCAAGCGGCACGCCCGAACCCATTGCACAACGTTTGCGAGCTGCCGCCAAAGCGGCCGCCCAAGACAGCAAAGCACGCGACGTCATCCAGAACACCGGCAGCCCTGTTCAGTATTTGGACAGCCCAGACTTTGAAAAATACGTCCAAGCCGATGCCAAGCGCATGACCGATGTGGTCAAAAAAATTGGCAAAGTGGAATAAGCATTTAAATCTAACTGAGAGACATTGATGAAAACAACACACACCCCACAAACAGCACAAGCAACCAAATTGCAAACCCAAAAACGTCGCACTTTGGTGGCTTTGGCCAGCCTCTTGTTCATTGGTACCGGCATTTTTCTGTCGCAACAAGCGCACGCCCAAAACTACCCAACACGCCCCGTCAAAATTGTGGTGCCCTTTGCCACGGGCGGCCCTGCTGACAACTATGCACGCTTCATCGCGCAGCGCTTGCAAGAAAGCATGGGCCAAACTTTTGTGGTGGACAACAAACCAGGTGCAGGTTCTGTCATTGGTACCGATGTTGCGGCCAAAGCAGCACCCGATGGCTACACTTTGCTGTTGATGTCCAACACCCACACGGTCAATGAAACACTGATTCCCAACAAACCCTTTGCCCTCATGAAAGACTTTGTGGGTGTGGCCCCCATCAACTATTCCGACTTGGTCTTGGTGGTCAATCCCACCAAAGGTATGAACTCATTGGCTGACGTCATTCGCGTGGCCAAAGCCCAGCCTGGTAAGTTGAACTACGCCTCGTCTGGCCCTGGCACGCCGTACCACATGGCTGGCGAGTTGTTCAAAAGCATGGCCAAAATTGACATGGTGCACGTGCCCTACAAAGGCAGCTCAGGCGCCCGTACCGACGTACTGGGCGGCCAAGTCGACATGATGTTTGATGCTGTGACCACCATGACCGAGCAAGTGAAGGCCGGCAAAGTGAAAGCAGTGGGCACCAGTGGCAAAACCCGCTCTGATGTGTTGCCCGAAGTACCCACCTTGAACGAAAGCGGCGTGACAGGTTACGAAGCCACCATTTGGTTAGGCCTCATGGCACCCAAAGGCACACCCAAAGCCATCGTCGACAAACTCAATGAAGCTGTGTCCAAAATTGCATCTCAGCCAGATGTCAAACAACAATGGGCCAAGCAAGGTGCGGCACCCATTGTTTTGAACCCCACGCAATTTGAGAAATATTTGCAAGACGACATTGCCAAGTGGGCAGGCGTGATCAAGTCGGCCAATATCAAACTGGATTGATTCTTTTGACACGTTTTATGCATTTGCTGAGCGGCGGTGCCGCTCAAGGTTTGGTCAACGCTTTAAAGCCGTCGGTTGAAAAAACCACCGACACCCAACTCTCGTGCACCTTTGGGGCGGTAGGTTTGATGAAGCAAAAGTTGCTGGAAGGCACATCCTGCGATGTGGTCATTCTCACGGCCGCTCTCATTGAGCAGCTCACGGCTTCTGGTCATGTGTTGGCAGGTAGCGCACGTCACTTAGGTCCCGTCAAAACGGGGGTTGCAGTGAAGCACGGCACCCCTCACCCTCAAGTAGACACCGCTGAGCAATTGAAAGCGGCCATGTTGGCGGCTACGGGCATCTATTTTCCTGATCCGCAATTGGCCACAGCGGGCATTCACTTCATGAAGGTGCTCAATGGCTTGGGCATTGCCGAAACAGTGGCCGGCAAACTGCGCCCCTTCCCCAACGGCAACACCGCCATGAATGCCATGGCAGCTTGCGAAGATCCGCACGTGATTGGCTGCACCCAAGTGACCGAAATTTTGATCACACCAGGCGTTGATTTGGTCGCCAACCTGCCACTCGAGTTTGAACTGGCCACGATGTACACCGCAGGTGTTCGTTCTACCAGCACGTGTGCGGCGCAGGCGCAAGCCATGATCGATATTTTGACCAGCTCAGAGCAAGCTGATTTGCGCGCAAAAGGCGGCTTTTTGCCGGTGGTCTAAGTTAGACCTTAGCACTGCCATTCGCTCAAAGCCTTTCAAGTCCTAAGCATTAGAAGACTTATGCCAGTGCAGCTTTTGCCAAGTTGTCTGGCGTGAGGGGCAACTGCCTGACGCGCACCCTCACCGCATGAAATACCGCATTGGCAATGGCGGCTGTGGTCGGGCCTTGTGTGGCTTCGCCTGCACCTAAGGGCGGGTTGAGTGAGTCTGGATTTTGTGAATGGCCTGGCATCAAATGCACTTGCACCTGGGGCACTTCGCTGAAACGCAAAATAGGATATGCATCCCAATGTGTGCTGGTAATGTTGTTTGAATCCCAATGCGCCTGCTCTTTCAAGGCCCAGCTGGTGGATTGAATGGCGCCACCTTCCAATTGAGAAATAGCGCCATCGGCGTGAATGATTTCACCAATATCCGCTACCACCCACAAACGGCGCACATTCACTTGGTGCGTCACTTCTACCTCGGCCACCACAGCGCAGTAAGCGCCTTTGCTTTTGTAACGCGCATAAGCAATGCCCAAACCCCAGCCTTCTTTTTGTGACAAGGTTTGACGACGCTCTAACCAGTTGACTTGATCTGCCAAGGTTTGAACCACCGCTCTGGCGCGTGGATCTTCCAACTTGCTCAAACGAAGTGCCACAGGATCCAAGCCCTGATCGTCGGCAATTTCGTCCATGAAACTTTCGCACGCAAACACATTGGCGTGAGCTCCCAAGCTTCGCAAAGCGGACGTTCTAAACGGCAAGCCCAGCAACCGGTGTGCATTCACTTTGATGTGCTTGCTGCTGTAGGGCGGTATCGAATTGCGCTCGGCACCTGCGCCTGCCGCTGCAGCCACATTGATGGGCTCCAGCACAGGAAATTGTTGGTCTGTTAGCCAGCTGTCTTTGAAAGCCGGCGTGGCTGCGCGGCCAGGCCTTGAGCTGTGACCTTGGCTCCACACGTCGTGTTGCCAAGTGAGTAGTTCTAGATCGGCGCATCCTTTGGAAAGGCCAGAACTTGTTGGCGCTGCAACAGACTTAACAGTGGCTTGCAACTTCACACGCATCGCTGGCGCCAAAGGCGATTGTTGCATCTCCTCTTCACGTGACCATTGCACACGCACACATTGCCCCGGCACATGCCTAGCCAACCAAGCTGCGTTGTAGGCCACATCATCCGCACCGTTGTGGCCGTAACAGCCTGCACCGCGTACATGCTGCACTTCAATCTGCTGCACATCAATACCCAACGCAAGCGCCAAATCTTTGCGCAAAGGAAAAATGCCCTGCGTGTGACTCCACACTTTCAAACCACTGCTGGCTTGATCAGATTCCCAAACAGCCAAAGCCACACTGGGCCCCATCGAGCCATGGTGCAAAGCAGGTCTGAAGTAAACCGCTTCGTAGACCTTGGCGTCCTTGCTTGCTTCATGAAACTGACCTGCTTCGTGAAACACCTGCGAGTCCATCGCAGGGGCCCGCTCGACCAAATCAACGCCACCCTCAAGGCAATCTGGCAATGCCGCCACATCCCACTTCAGCAATCGCTGCAACTTGCTAGCAGCCTTCTCCGCCAGTTCTTCAGTGGGCGCAACAACCCCCACCAACGAGCCATCCCTAAACGCTTGAACCTCTTTAGGCAACCCAGCCAAAGCATCCGTCCAGCCTTCAGTGCGCAAAGTACAGCGCAACCCTGGACCCCTAACCATCCGTCCATAAAGCAGATTTTTAATTGGGGTCAGATCAACATTAATTCCAAGGTCGTGAAGAAAGATCGGCTGACCTTGCACGAGTGCTTCAATGTCATCGCGGCCTTCGGTCAGCGTCAAGGATGTGGACTTGGTGGGCACTGTGACGTCGACAGGCAACTTCACATCTACGTGTGAACGCAATTCTGCATAAGAAACGCATGCAAACGTTTTAAAAAGCTGCGCCGCATGCGCGCACACTTGGCGAATGGCCAAGCCGGAATCTTGGATAGACAAGCTGCCAGACGTCATGCCCTCGTCGGGGCTGCTTTGTGTGTTGGCTGTCTCGATGTGAACGCTGTCCAAAGGCAGATCCAGTTCATGGGCCGCCATGAGTTTCAATGCATGCAAGATGCCTTGACCCAGTTCGGCTTTGCCAGTGAACACCGTCACAGAGCCATTGGCTTCAAAGCGCAGCCACTGCGATAGCAAAGGATTGGTTTTTAAACTCACAGAGGTTTGATGTAACTGGCTCATGCTGACACCTCAGATGGCATGACTTTCAAGCCACACTGAAGTGCGGCATTCTTCACAGCCCTTAAAACGCGGTTGTGTGTGCCGCAGCGACAAAGGTGTGGCTCCAAGGCTTCACGGATTTGTAGATCAGAGACAGTTTCATGCGCATTCATCAGCAAGGCCGTGGCACTGATTAAGAGCCCACTGGTGCAGTACCCACACTGCGCCGCTTGTTCATCAATGAACGCCGCTTGCAGTGCTTTTAATAAAGGCGTGCTGGGCAATTCAGGGTTTTGTGCTGACTCTAGTGTCACAACGCTGCGTCCCACCAAAGCATCCACAGTCAGTTGGCAGCTAGGCTTTGACTGACCATCGATCAAAACATGGCACGCACCGCATTGCTCTTGACCGCAGCCGTATCGGCTGGCCGTTAAGCCCAATTGGTTGCGAATGGTTTGCAGAGCGGTAGTGTCAGCCCCGGATTTGAAGGAAACAACTTGACCGTTAACATTCAACTGATGGGTTTGCAACATGGTGACTCTGCTCTATTGAATAGGTCATATTAAAGGATCCTCAAATTCAGCGTGCTGGCACACCAAAGAACTGTTCAATAGTTGCCCACCATAAAAAAACAGGAGGAAGTTACCACCAGCTTTTCCCCGACGTTTCTTCAACTTTTCCCCGACATTTTTGCGTTTTACCCGACATTTTCCCCGACAAGTTCCCCGACATGAAGCACTTCTAACCTGAAACTCGGTGGACTCATCGAGACTTTTCGCTTTTGCGCCACAAGATAAGTAAGCTGACATCTAGGCAATGCTTCAACAGGGAGCTCTGCTCAAGGCGCGATCGCGAAATTACGCATCGTTGCTAGAGAAATTCCCCTTTCAAATCCCCTCATTTTTCAAGCCCCCTCTTGAAATCCTCCCAAATACCCTTATCATTAGCACTCGCAGGAGATGAGTGCTAACAACATCAGCACCCTCCCATGAACCCTTAAGTATTCAATTTTGAATGCTTTTTGTTTTTTAACCTTGTTTCATATTTAGGAGATGCAATGAAACTACGTCCTCTCGGCGATCGCGTGATCGTCAAACGTGTCGAAAGCGAAACCAAAACTGCCTCTGGCATCGTGATTCCTGACGCAGCTGCTGAAAAGCCTGATCAAGGCGAAGTCTTGGCCGTTGGCCCAGGCAAGCGCAATGACAAAGGCGAAGTGTTGGCAATGAACGTGAAAGTCGGCGACCGCGTGTTGTTCGGCAAGTACAGCGGCCAAACCGTCAAGGTTTTGGGCGATGAACTGTTGGTCATGAAAGAAGAAGACCTCTTCGCAGTGGTGGAATAAATATTTTGCGGGACTGATCGGCCAACGCGCGAAGCGCATGACCGCTCTGTCCTCAACTGATTAATTGAATTTAGGAGCTTAAAAATGGCAGCAAAAGACGTAATTTTCGGCGGCGAAGCCCGCGCACGCATGGTTGAAG
>CALAGS010000127.1 GCA_937891665.1 uncultured Burkholderiales bacterium
CGTCCTTTGGACAAGGCCAAGGTGATCATGTCAGTTCCTGTGATTACTTCGAACGTTCAATTTGCGCGCCCACTTTGCGCAGCTTCGCTTCCATGCGATCGTAGCCACGGTCAAGGTGGTAAATGCGGTCAACAATGGTTTCGCCTTCCGCCACCAACCCGGCAATGACCAAACTGGCTGAGGCCCGCAAATCGGTGGCCATCACAATGGCCCCTGACAATTGGGTTACGCCTTGGACCACGGAAACTTTGCCGTCAATTTGAATGTTGGCACCCAAGCGAACCAACTCATTGACGTGCATGAAACGATTTTCAAAAATGGTTTCAGTGACTTTGCTGGTGCCTTCGGAAATGCAGTTCAAGGCCATGAATTGCGCCTGCATGTCGGTTGGAAAGCCAGGATACTCTGTGGTGCGAAAGCTTTGGGCCTTCATGCGCCCTTGCGCTTTCACGCGCACAAAGTTAGAGCCGACTTCAATTTGTGCGCCCGCATCTCTGAGTTTTTCAATGACGGCGTCTAGGTGATCGCCACGCGCGTGCTTCAACACAACATCGCCACCTGTGGCCGCTACCGCGCACAAAAATGTGCCCGCTTCAATTCGGTCGGCCACTACAGCGTGGTCGCAACCCTTGAGTTTTTCAACGCCCTGAATGTGAATTCGGCTGGTGCCGTGGCCTTCAATTTTGGCGCCCATCTGAATGAGCATTTCGGCCAAGTCAGGAATTTCTGGTTCTTGCGCTGCATTTTCTAAAACAGTTTCACCTTCTGCCAAAGCAGCAGCCATCAAAAAGTTTTCTGTGCCTGTGACAGTCACCATGTCTGTCGCAATGCGTGCGCCTTTTAAACGTGTCCGTCCGCTGGCCAAACTCGCCACCATGTAGCCGTGCTCAACCACAATCTTCGCGCCCATGGCCTGCAAACCTTTGATGTGCTGATCAACTGGCCGCGAACCAATGGCACATCCACCAGGCAATGAGACGCGTGCATGACCAAACCGCGCCAATAAGGGGCCGAGTGCCAACACAGAAGCGCGCATGGTTTTCACCATCTCGTAGGGTGCCTCGGGCTTGTTCAGCCCACTCGCGTTCAATGTCACGCTACCGTCTTCTGCATGCTGGCAAATCACACCCATGTTGCGAATGAGTTTCAGCATGGTGCTGACGTCTTGCAACTTGGGCACATTGCGAAGCACAACTTCCTGATCGGTTAACAAGGCTGCGCAAAGCTCGGGCAAGGCGGCATTTTTGGCGCCAGAGATTTCGATCTCGCCATTCAAAGAATGACCGCCACGAATGATGAGTTTGTCCATTTTTTAGTTCTAATTTCTGGATGAGCGTGCTGGTTTTTTGCCGGTTGGTCAGGCTTGCGCTTTGGCCCATTCAGCGGGCGTAAAAGTTTTCATCGACAAGGCGTGTACCTCATCGTTTTGCATTTTGTTGCCCAAGGTGGCATACACCTTTTGATGGCGCGTAATGAGGCGCAAGCCTTCAAACTGGGGGGATACCACCACGGCTTGCCAATGACGACCATCGCCGTCGACGGTGAGGTGGTCGCAAGCAAGGCCAGCGGCAATCATGGTTTGAATTTGTTCTGCAGTCATTTTTTCGGTGCTTAAAAAATTAAATCAACCTCTGATTTTGTAGCCTGATTTGAGCAGTTGGATGGCCAAAGTACTCACACCCAACATGGCCACAGAAACAACCGCCAAGCTGGTCCAAGGCGAGACATCGCTTTGACCAAAAAAGCCGTATCTGAAACCATCAATCATGTAAAAGAAGGGGTTTAAGTGACTCAAGCCCTGCCAAAACGGCGGCAAAGAGTGAATGGAGTAAAAAACACCCGACAAGAAGGTCATGGGCATGATGACAAAACTTTGAAAAGCAGCCATTTGGTCAAATTTTTCGGACCAAAGACCTGCTACTAAACCCAAAGCACCCAATAGGCCGGCACACAATACGGCAAACACCAGAATCCAAACGGGTGCATGGTACTGCAAAGGCGCAAACCAAACTGTGACGGCAAAAACACCAAAGCCAACCGCCAGGCCGCGCAACATCGAAGACCCCACATAGGCCACGTACCAGTGCCAATGTGACAAGGGTGTGAGCAGCAAGAACACAATGTTGCCCATGATTTTGCTTTGCACCAAGCTGGATGAACTGTTGGCAAAAGCATTTTGCAAGACGCTCATCATGATCAGGCCGGGCAACAAAAACGCCGTATAGGGCACGTTGTCATAGACCTTCACATGGTCTTCCAACACATGGCCAAAAATCATCATGTACAAGACCGAGGTCAGGACAGGAGCCGCTATGGTTTGGAAAGCCACCTTCCAAAAGCGCAACACTTCTTTGTACAACAACATGCGCCAGCCGCTCATGATTTGCCCTCAGACATCACATCCAAAAAGACATCTTCCAAATCGGCTTTGCGAATTTCAACACCCTCTGCAATCAAACCAGCTTGGCGAACAGCCGCCAAGTAGCTTTCAATTTCAACCGCATCGTGTGCTGGAAACTGAACGATGCGACCCGTGATGCGCGCTTTGGCAGCCAAATCTGCGGGCAATTGACCGTCTATTTTGAAACGCAGCACATTGCTTGAGGCCGATTTCAGCAATTCAGATGTGCTGGCCAAAGCCAACACCCGACCTTGCTTGAGCATGGCCAAACGGCTACACAGCGCTTCGGCTTCTTCCAAATAATGGGTGGTGAGCAAAACAGTGTGGCCTTCACGGTTTAACTTGGCAATGAATTGCCACAGGGTTTGCCGAAGCTCGACATCCACCCCTGCCGTGGGCTCATCCAAGACAATGACTCGGGGCTTGTGGACCAAGGCTTGGGCCACCAAAACACGGCGCTTCATGCCGCCAGAGAGCTGTCGCATGTTTGAATTGGCTTTGTCTGAGAGGCCTAAGCTGTCCAGCAACTCATCAATCCAAGCATCGTTTTTTTGAACGCCGAAATAACCCGATTGAAAACGCAAGGCTTCGCGAACGGTGAAGAAAGGGTCAAAGACCAATTCTTGAGGGACCACACCCAACATGCGCCGAGTTTGGGCGTAATCCAACTGAACGTCCTTGTCATGCACCATGACACGGCCTTCCGTGGCTTTGCTGAGGCCCGCCAGAATGCTAATCAGGGTGGTTTTGCCAGCGCCATTGGGACCCAGCAAGCCAAAAAACTCCCCCTCAGCAATGTCAAAGCTCACTTTGTTGAGTGCTGTGAATGGCTGGCTGCCTGTATTTTTGGCAGGGTAAGTTTTGGAAACGGATTGAAAAGAGATGGCGGGCATGAGCCCCCTATTTTACGTTCATGCGCTTTCGACCAAGAGCTCGGACACCCCATAAAGCAAGGCCAATTCGCGTAATTTGGCTGGGAATTGCTTGAATTTCAAAGTTTTTGACAAACTTTCGGCTTCTCTGCGGCATCCCAAGAGCACTGCGAGTGCTGAGGAATCAAAATCAGTCAGCTGTCCGGCTTGTATTTGGACCTCGGAATCGGGGCAATTGCGAATTTGCGCCTGCAACTTGCCCAAGCAAGCCGCAGCATTGCTGTGACGCAAATCGGGGGGCAAGGTTAAAAGGGCTGTGGACATGCAGGAGCCGCGGTCAAGGCCGCGGTACGAGAGGCTAAGTTAGGCTTTTTTGGCATTCAATTTATTTCGATCAGACAAGCTCTTGATCAGACCATCCACGCCACCCGCATTGATTTCTTTGGAAAATTGTGAGCGGTAGTTTTCAACCAACCAAATGCCCATGACATTGAGGTCAAAAATTTTCCACCCCGCACCTTCACCGGGCGTTTTTTCAAGGCGGTAGTCAAGCTGAATAGGTTCACCTCTGCCTCTGACCTCGGTTTGAACGACCAGATTTTTGTCATCTGTGGCTCCCCGCAAAGGTTTGACCTCTATGGACTGATCGCTGATTTGACTGAGTGCACCAGAATAGGTGCGGATGAGCAGTAACTTGAACTCTGCTTGCAAACGTTCTTGCTGCTCAGGGGTGGCCTTGCGCCAACCTGGCCCGGTGGCCAGCGCGGTCATACGGCGGAAATTGACATGCTGCATCAGCTTGGTGTCGACCAATTGCATGATCTTGTTGATGTCACCGCCCTTGATGCTTTTATCGGAACGAACAGCATCCAAAGTTTCATTGGAAATGCGTTTCACGAAAGCATCGGGTGCTTCATCGGCAGCCAAAACGGGAGCTGAACCCAAGCAGAAACCCAATGCCCAAACAACAGGCCATAAATAAGTGAAGAATTTGCGATTCATAGGATGAGATCATAAAGAGCGTTTGACTCTTTAACGCGCGAACGACTAAAAAGTAGATTAAACCACCAAGTTCAATTCGTCTTTGCCCCAAGGCTGTTAGGGTTTGGGCGTCTGAGGCAACGGCTCTTGTGTGCCCGGAGCGCTTGGTTGGTTGGGGGCCACCATAGGTGCAGGTTGGTCTGGATCTTCAAAATCGTCCAACATGGGCGGATTGCCATCGTAAATGTCATTCAAACGCTTTTGCAAATAGGCATCCCGGGTAAATGTGTAGGGGTCTAAAGAAGCTTGTTTGACAGCATCGGACAAGGACAAATAGCGCTCTCGCTTGTCGGTCAAGCGCAACAATGTCAAGGTATTTTTAGCCGCTGTGTTTTCCAGTTGTTGGTTCACATCTGTTTTGTTGTCGATGAAAAGGCCCAGGCTGTCGCGAACGGTGGAGGGGCCAAAGAAAGGCAAGACCACATAGGGGCCCGAGGAAACACCCCAAAACGCCATGGTTTGACCGAAGTCCTCTTTGTGTTTGTCAATCTTCAATTCAGTGGCCCAATCTATGATGCCCCCCAGCCCCAGTGTGGTGTTGATGCCCACGCGCATGGCACTTTTAGCGGCCGCTTGGAGTTTCAATTGCGCCAAGCTGTTGAAGAAAGACATGACATCGCTCTGATTGCTGAAAAAATTACCAATGCCTTTGCGGACCACTGTTGGCAAAACTTGGCCATAAATAACAGCAACAGGCCTGAGCACCACATCATCGGCCATGTCGTTGAAGGCCGTGACTTTTCGGTTCAGAGGCTCAAGAGGGTCTGTTGGATCAGGGCCCTTGAGGGAAGCGCACCCTTGCAACAGCAAGCTTGCCGCAATGAGTAAACCGAGGCGCACACGCCACCAAAATTTCATTATTTGCTTGCCGATGTGGGTGCGGCAGGTTCTGCCGCTTTGCTGTACAAAAATTGGCTGATTAAATTTTCTAGGACCACAGCCGACTGGGTGGACCCGATGTTATCGCCCGCCGCAAGGTTCTTTTCGTCGGCGCCGGCCACAATGCCCACGTACTGCTCGCCTAACAAACCACTGGTCAGAATTTTCAAAGAACTGTCTTTGGGAAAATCGTACTGGTTTTGCAAAGCCAAACTGACTTTGGCTTGAAAACTTTCACCGTCAAATTGAATGCGGTCAACACGGCCCACCACCACACCCGCGCTCTTGACGGCTGCGCCTTGTTTAAGGCCGCCAATGTTGTCAAACTTAGCGGTCACTGTGTAATTTTTGGACCAGCTGTATTGCAATAAATTGGCCGACTTAAGCGCCAGAAAAAGCACCGCCGCCAATCCGATCAACACAAACAATCCTACCCACACATCATTTTTTGAACGTTGCATCACGTCCTCCTTAAATGCTGAACATCATCACAGTGAGGATGAAGTCCAGTCCTAAAACAGACAAAGAAGAGATCACCACGCTTCGGGTGGTCGCAGACGCTACGCCATCGGGTGTCGGCTGAGCCACATAGCCTTGCAGCAAGGCAATGAAAGTGACGGCCACGCCAAACACCAAACTTTTGATCATGCCATTGCCAACATCTTTGAACACATCGACACCGCTTTGCATTTGACTCCAAAATGCGCCCTCATCAACGCCAATTAGAAGCACACCCACCACATAACCGCCCAAAATACCGACGGCACTGAAAACAGCGGTGAGCAGAGGCAATGCAATGATGCCACCCCACAAACGCGGCGCCAAAATTCGCAGTTTTGGATCAACCGCCATCATTTCCAAAGCCGTCAATTGCTCGCCAGCACGCATCAAACCAATTTCTGCCGTAATAGAGGCACCAGCCCGCCCTGCGAACAACAGCGCCGCCACCACAGGGCCGAGCTCACGCACCAAACTCAGCGCCACCAACAAGCCAAGTGCATCGGCCGCGCCATAGCGCTGCAAAGTGTAGTAGCCCTGCAAGCCCAAAACAAAGCCGACAAACAGGCCTGAGACGGTAATGATGGCCAAGGAGTAGTTGCCCAAGAAATGCACTTGATCGCGAACCAGCCCAAAGCGCTTCAAACAAGCACCCGACATCATGGCCAGTTGACCCAATAATCGCGCGCCATAACCCCAGTCCGCCAATTTCTGGCGAACGGCATAGCCAAGTTCAGCAGGGTGCAAAAAGTTCATGGTGCAATGCGGCTGAAATCTTCAGCGATGGATTTGGCGGGGTAATGAAAATGGACCGGACCCTCGCTGAGACCATTCACAAATTGGTGAATCAGCGGATCAGCAGTTTGCCTGAGTGCTTCGGGCGTACCTTGCGCTGCCACTTTGCCATTGGCCAAGACCACCACATGGTCTGCAATTTGAAATGTTTCGTCGACATCGTGGGATACCACCACACTGGTAATGCCCAAGCTGTCGTTCAACTTGCGAATGAGTCTTGCGGCCGTCCCCAATGAAATAGGGTCAAGCCCAGCAAAGGGTTCGTCATACATCATGAGATCGGGATCTAAAGCAATGGCTCGGGCCAGTGCAACGCGTCGGCCCATACCCCCTGAAATTTCGGAAGGCTTTAGATCTCTGGCACCTCGCAAGCCCACCGCATCGAGCTTCATCAAAACAATGTCGCGCACCATGGACTCAGACATTTTCGTGTGTTCTCTTAACGGAAACGCCACGTTGTCAAACACACTCATGTCGGTGAACAAAGCGCCAAACTGAAACAACATGCCCATGCGCCTGCGGGCTGCATAAAGTTGTTCTGTGTTCATTTGACCCACATCATGGCCATCGAATGTGAGTTGGCCGTTTTGGGCGCGGTATTGGCCACCAATTAAACGCAAGACAGTGGTCTTGCCACCGCCAGAGACACCCATCAGGGCCGTGACTTTGCCACGCGGTATGCCAAACGACAGGTCGTTCAGAATGACGCGGTCCCCGTAGCCGAAGCTGAGGTTTTTCAATTCGACCAGGAGTGGAGAGTTGGGCAATGTCATGTGAGAAAAAACAAAAGCCGGGATCGCCGGCTTCTGAAGGATAAGGCGTTCAGGTGAAGCTTGTGTGACTCTTTGAAAATTCACACGCCAACCTGTCTGCAGACATTTTAACGGGGTAAGTCGCTGGTTCCCATTAAGAACTCGTCAATTGAACGAGCTGCCTGGCGGCCTTCACGGATGGCCCAGACCACCAAGGACTGACCGCGGCGCATGTCGCCCGCTGCAAACACCTTGGGCACATTGGTGGCATAGCCGCCAGTGAAGTCGGTGGTGGCTTTGGCGTTGCCGCGGTTGTCTTTGTCCACACCAAAGGCGTCCAAGATGGTGGCGACAGGGTTGACGAAACCCATGGCCAAGAACACCATGTCGGCGGGGTACGTCTTTTCGGTGCCGGACACGTTGACCAATTTGCCGTCTTTGAATTCCACTTCCACGGTTTTAAGTCCCGTCACTTTGCCTTTTTCGCCAATGAATTCTTGGGTGGAAATGGCAAATTCGCGGGTGCAACCTTCTTCGTGGCTGGAACTGGTGCGCAATTTGAGGGGCCAGTAGGGCCATGTCAAAGGCCGGTTTTCTTCTTCGGGGGGCTGAGGCATCACTTCGAATTGAGTCACGCTCTTAGCGCCATGGCGGTTGGAAGTACCGACGCAATCGCTACCCGTGTCGCCACCGCCAATCACAATCACGTGCTTGCCGTCAGCGCGCAATTGGTCTTTGAGCTTATCGCCCGCATTGACTTTATTTTGCTGTGGCAAGAATTCCATCGCGAAGTGAATGCCTGCCAAGTCACGGCCAGGCACGTTCAAGTCGCGTGATTGTTCTGAGCCACCGGTCAGCAACACGGCATCAAATTCTTTTTGAAGTTGCTTGGGGCTGATGGTTTCTTGCGACCAGTTGGTCACTTTGGAACCTGCAGGCAACTCGCCCACCATCACACCGGTTTTGATCGTCACGCCTTCGGCCTCCAACTGCTCTGCACGGCGGTCGATGTGTGACTTTTCCATTTTGAAATCGGGAATGCCGTAGCGCAGCAAGCCGCCAATGCGATCGTTCTTTTCGAACAGCGTCACGTCGTGACCCACCCGTGCCAACTGCTGAGCAGCAGCCATACCGGCGGGGCCTGAGCCCACCACGGCTACTTTTTTGCCAGTCTTGTGTGCAGCAGGACGGGGTTTGACCCAACCTTCTTGCCAAGCACGGTCAATGATGGCGTGCTCAATGGACTTGATGCCCACGGCATCGTCGGCCACGTTCAAGGTGCAAGCAGCTTCGCAAGGTGCAGGGCAAATGCGGCCCGTGAACTCTGGGAAGTTGTTGGTGCTGTGCAGCACGTCAATGGCGTTTTTCCAATCGCCTTGAAATACCAAGTCGTTGAAGTCGGGAATGATGTTGTTGACAGGGCAGCCGCTGTTACAAAACGGTGTGCCGCAGTCCATGCAGCGAGCGCTTTGCGCTTTGGCTTGCGCGTCGTCCAAACCAATGACGAATTCTTTGTAGTTTTTGACGCGCTCGCCTACGGGCTTGTAGCCCTCTTCGACGCGCTCAAATTCCATGAAACCAGTGATTTTTCCCATGATCAATCCTTGCTATTTCTTTGTTGTTATCTGACCAATTAGCTAGCAGCAATGGCATCTGTAGATTTGGCAGCCGCTTTGCGTGCGTTGATTTCACCCAAGGCGCGCTTGTACTCGTTCGGGAATACTTTCACAAACTTCAAGCGCGCTTGCGCCCAGTTGTCGAGCAACTCACGAGCACGTTGGCTGCCGGTCCACTTGTGGTGGTCTTCTAACAATTTGCGCAATTGTGTTTCGTCGGCTTGGTCGCGGTGCCACACTTTGCGGTCAACCGCGGCTTCTTGTTCGGCCACTGTGAGGACTTTTTCCATGCTGACCATGGCGGTGTTGCAACGCGCGCCAAATTGACCGTCTTCGTCATACACATAGGCAATGCCGCCGCTCATACCGGCCGCAAAGTTGCGACCTGTTTTGCCCAGCACCGCCACGGTACCGCCGGTCATGTATTCACAACCGTGGTCGCCGGTGCCTTCCACCACTGCCGTGGCGCCAGACAAACGAACCGCAAAACGCTCGCCGCCAACGCCTGCGAAGAAAGCTTCACCTGTGGTGGCGCCGTACATCACGGTGTTGCCCACAATGATGTTTTGGCTGGCCACGCCGCGAAATTCGAGGCTAGGCCGAACCACAATGCGGCCGCCCGACAAACCTTTGCCGGTGTAATCGTTGGCTTCACCAATGAGGTACAGCGTGATGCCCTTGGCCACAAACGCGCCAAAAGATTGACCGCCAGTGCCTTCGAGTTGAATGCGAATGGTGTCGTCTGGCAAACCTTCAGGATGCACTTTGGTGACGGCGCCTGAGAGCATGGCGCCCACAGAACGGTTGACGTTGCGCGCCACTTCCATGAACTGCACCTTCTCACCTTTGTCGATGGCGGCGCGGCTCTTGGCAATGAGCACGTTGTCCAAGGCTTTGTCCAAACCGTGGTCTTGCACGTCGATGTGGCGACGGGGGACGTCGGCGGGCACATCAGGTACTGCCAGCAAACGGCTGAAATCGAGACCGCTGGATTTCCAGTGCTCAATGCCTTTGCGGGTGTCGAGCAAATCGGCACGGCCCACCATGTCGTCAAACTTCTTGATGCCCAACTGCGCCATGATTTGACGCACTTCTTCGGCAATGAAGAAGAAATAGTTGACCACGTGCTCTGGCTTGCCAGAGAACTTTTTGCGCAAAGTAGGATCTTGCGTGGCCACGCCCACAGGGCAAGTGTTCAGGTGGCATTTGCGCATCATGATGCAGCCTTCCACCACCAGCGGTGCGGTAGCAAAGCCAAACTCGTCTGCGCCCAGCAACGCGCCAATGGCGACGTCGCGGCCGGTCTTCATTTGACCGTCGGCTTGCACACGAATGCGGCCGCGCAAACGGTTGAGCACCAAGGTTTGTTGTGTTTCTGCCAGACCAATTTCCCAGGGGCTGCCAGCGTGCTTGATGGAGGACCAAGGCGATGCACCGGTACCGCCGTCGTGACCGGCAATCACCAAGTGATCGCTCTTGCACTTGGCCACGCCTGCGGCAATGGTACCCACGCCAATTTCAGACACCAACTTGACGCTGATGTCGCTGTGCGGCGCCACGTTTTTCAAGTCGTGAATGAGTTGGGCCAAATCTTCAATGGAATAAATGTCGTGGTGTGGGGGAGGAGAAATCAAACCCACGCCTGGCACTGAGTGGCGCAACTTGCCGATGTAGTCGGACACTTTGCCGCCTGGCAATTGACCGCCTTCACCTGGCTTGGCACCTTGCGCCATCTTGATCTGAATTTGATCAGCGCTGTGCAAGTATTCGGCGGTGACACCAAAGCGGCCAGAGGCCACTTGCTTGATCTTGGAGCGGAGGGAATCGCCAGCCTCGAGGGGCATGTCAACTTCCACTTCTTTGGCGCCAATGACGCTCTTCAAAGTCTCGCCCTTTTTGATCGGGATGCCTTTGAGTTCGTTGCGATAACGCGCAGAGTCTTCACCGCCTTCACCGGTGTTGCTCTTGCCGCCAATGCGGTTCATGGCAACGGCCAACGTGGCGTGGGCTTCTGTGGAAATAGAGCCCAAAGACATGGCACCGGTGGCAAAACGTTTGACGATTTCGCTGGCGGGTTCCACTTCTTCTACGGGAATGGCTTTACTTGGATCGATCTTGAATTCAAACAAACCGCGCAATGTCATTTGACGCTTGGTTTGGTCGTTGATGATCTGTGCGTATTCTTTGTACGTGTTCCAGTTGTTGGCACGGGTACTGTGTTGCAACTTGGCAATGGCGTCAGGCGTCCACATGTGCTCTTCACCACGAGCGCGCCATGCGTATTCACCCCCCGCATCGAGCATGTTGGCCAACACGGGGTCGTTGCCAAACGCGGCTTTGTGCATGCGCAAAGCTTCTTCGGCAATTTCAAAAATGCCAATGCCTTGCACGCGGCTAGGTGTGCCGGTGAAGTACTTGTTCACGGTTTCGGTGTTGACGCCAATGGCTTCAAACAACTGCGCACCGCAATACGACATGTAGGTGCTGACACCCATCTTGGACATGATCTTGGACAGGCCCTTGCCCACCGCTTTGATGTAGTTGTAGATGGCTTTGTCGGCCGACAAATCACCAGGCAACTCTTTGTGCAAAGCCTGCAATGTTTCCATGGCCAGGTAGGGGTGAACGGCCTCTGCGCCGTAACCCGCCAACACCGCAAAGTGATGCACTTCGCGGGCAGTACCTGTTTCCACCACCAAGCCAGCTGTAGTGCGCAAGCCTTCGCGCACCAAGTGTTGGTGAATAGCAGACAGCGCCAGCAATGCAGGGATGGCCACTTGGGTGGGCGTCACGCCGCGGTCGCTGATGATCAAAATGTTGTGGCCACCTTTGATGGCGTCAACGGCTTCAGCACACAAGGAAGCCAGCTTGGCTTCAACACCTTCACGGCCCCAAGCGGCTGGGTAAGTGATGTCTAAAGTAGCGCTCTTGAACTTTCCCTGTGTGGACTGTTCAATGTTGCGCAACTTGGCCATGTCTGCAAAGTCCAGCACAGGCTGACTCACTTCCAAGCGCATGGGTGGGTTGACTTGGTTGATGTCGAGCAAGTTGGGCTTGGGACCAATGAAGGACACCAATGACATCACGATGGCTTCGCGAATGGGGTCGATCGGTGGGTTTGTGACTTGCGCAAACAACTGCTTGAAGTAGTTGTAAAGCGGTTTGTTTCTGTCGGACAAAACAGCCAAGGGGCTGTCGTTGCCCATGGAGCCCAAAGCTTCTTCGCCGGCTTGGGCCATGGGCGCCAACAAGAACTTGATGTCTTCTTGCGTCGTGCCAAAGGCTTGCTGCAAGTCAAGCAAGTTTTCGCTAGAAGCAGGCGCGTTGGCTGTGGTTTCTTTCACGTCATCCAATTTGATGCGCAAGTTTTCAATCCACTGCTTGTAGGGCTTGCTGCTGGCCAGGTTCGACTTGAGTTCTTCGTCGTCGATCATGCGACCTTGT
Organism: uncultured Burkholderiales bacterium; assembly: GCA_937891665.1. GTDB lineage: Bacteria > Pseudomonadota > Gammaproteobacteria > Burkholderiales > Burkholderiaceae_C > Limnohabitans_A. The sequence goes on from CALAGS010000127.1 coordinate 12,299, forward strand.
TCCAAATCGATCAGGAACATCTTGCCGGGCTGCAGGCGCCATTTGCGAACAATTTTGCTTTCTGGAATGGGCAACACACCCGTCTCAGAACCCATGATGACCATGTCATCGTCGGTGATGCAATAGCGCGAAGGACGCAAACCGTTGCGGTCCAAGGTGGCACCAATTTGGCGGCCATCGGTAAACACAATAGATGCGGGGCCGTCCCATGGCTCAAGCATGGCGGCGTGGTATTCGTAGAAGGCCTTGCGGCGTTCGTCCATGGTGTTGTGGTTTTCCCATGGCTCCGGAATCATCATCATCACAGCTTGGCTGATGGGGTAACCGGCCATGGTGAGTAACTCTAAGCAGTTGTCGAACGTAGCGGTATCAGATTGGCCGGCAAAGCTGATGGGGTAAAGCTTTTGCAAATCGGGACCAAGCACGGGCGAAGACATCACGCCTTCGCGAGCCTTCATCCAGTTGTAGTTGCCCTTGACGGTGTTGATCTCACCGTTGTGCGCCACATAGCGGTAGGGGTGAGCCAAAGGCCACTCTGGGAATGTGTTGGTAGAAAAACGTTGGTGCACCAAGCCCAATGCAGACACGCAGCGCTCGTCTTGCAAGTCAAGGTAGTAGGTACCAACTTGGTCGGCCAACAGCAAGCCTTTGTAAACCACGGTACGGCTAGACATGCTGGGAATGTAGTACTCGTCGCTGTGCTTCAGTTGCAGGTTTTGAATGGCGGCACTGGCTGTTTTGCGAATGACGTAAAGCTTGCGCTCTAAAGCGTCTTGCACGATCACATCAGCACCACGGCCAATGAAAATCTGCTTTAAAACAGGTTCTTTTTCGCGCACGGTGGGCGACATGGGCATGTCTCGGTTCACCGGCACATCACGCCAGCCCAACAACACCTGACCTTCTGCTTTGACTGCGCGCTCAAGTTCTTGTTCGCAAGCCATGCGGGAGGCATGTTCTTTCGGCAAGAACACCATGCCCACGCCGTACTCACCCTGTGCTGGCAATGTCACACCTTGCTTGGCCATCTCAACTCTGTAGAGCGCATCAGGCAACTGAATCAAAATACCCGCACCGTCGCCCATCAACTTATCGGCACCCACCGCACCCCGGTGGTCCAAGTTCTCCAAAATCTTCAAAGCCTGCGTCACGATGGCATGCGTTTTAGCGCCTTTGATATGGGCCACAAAGCCCACACCACAAGCGTCGTGTTCTTGTGTTGGGTCATACAGACCCGTTTGTTGCAAAGCTAATTTTTCGGCAGCCGAAGTCATGGCGCACTCCTAAAGATATTTCGCGGGATAGAGAGCATATTGCATTGCAACAAGAATGCCAAGAAAAATAATTGGGGTCAGATCAACATTAATTTCTTGTTTTTTCAAAATTAAATTAATTGGGGACAGATCAAATTTGAGTTAAAAAGAATTCAGAACGGAGATATTTTTCGCCTTTTTAAGGCTTCAAAGTGATTTTTTGAATGGCCTGCCCGCCTTTTGCGGCAGGATGGGAGTCTGAGTTGTCTTCTGCAAAGACTTTAAAAACTCGGGTCGACCCACGACTCGGCTCTTCAAAACTGACTCCGTCAGGTCTTTTTGAATGGAAGCAGAGAGACCGCCCGCCACAAATTCTGCATAAGCAGCTTCCCGAGAAAACGGCGTATTGCCCAAGCCCCAATAAAGTGCGTGCGGCGTCACCAATTTGTCAATTTTTTGACCAATCAGGTGCTTGTAGCTGGACCAATTGAAATCTTCAGCCGACTCAGCCACCCCTGCCCTGACGGGATTTAAATCGATGTAGGCCATGCAAGTCAGAAGATAGGCTTCTGAGTCAATGACTGACGATTTGTAGCGCCCTTCCCACAAGGTGCCGCTTCGGGTGTGGCGATTGTTGAAATAGCGTACGTAACTTCTGCCCACCGCCTGCATCATCAAAGACATGGCTTCATCGCTGGGCGGCGTGAGCAGCATGTGAAAGTGATTGTCGAGCAACACATAGGCATTCACAGCCACTTTGTGGCGCTGCGATTCCTCTAGCCACAGGCTGTAAAGTATCTTGCGATCGGCCTCGTCCACCACGATGGGCTGGCGATTGTTCCCCCGCTGAATGACGTGATGCGGGTAACCAGGAAGGGCTAAGCGAGGATGACGGGCCATGCCTGAATGCTAACCCGAAAGAAATTAATGTTGATCTGACCCCAATCAAGGGTAACGCGATGCAAGGGATTGCTGAAGGCCGAATTCGGTTAGAAGTGACTGGAGGTGGTCGGCGGCACCTTGTTTGGGGCGGCCGGTGTAGTGGGCCAGGATGAGTTCGTTTTTCATGCTGTGTTCCCAGCCGACCAGTTCAGTGACCGTCACGGTATAGCCTTTGGACTCGAGGTAAAGGCAGCGCAATACGTTGGTGAGTTGGCTGCCTATTTCGCGCGTGTGCAGCGGGTGGCGCCAGAGTTCGGCCAAGGGGGTGCGCGACAAGTTGAGGGCTTTGTTTTGGCGCAATTGAGCCGCCACTTCGGCTTGGCAACATGGCACCAAGACCATGGCGCGGGCTTTTTTCAAGAGTCCAAAAGCAATGGCGTCGTCGGTCGCGGTGTCGCAAGCATGCAGCGCAGTGACAACATCGATGTGCGATGGCATGAGTTCAGACTGCGATGACTCGGCTACAGAGGTGTTCAAAAAGACCATGCGCTGAAAGTCCAAGCGCTTTGCCAAAGCCCGCGAAGCTTCAACCAATTCAGAACGCGTTTCAATGCCGTAAATATGGCCTTGCGACAACTGCTTGAAAAACAAATCGTAGACGATGAAACCCAAATACGATTTGCCAGCACCGTGGTCTGCAAGCGACAAGCCCTTGGGCAGCACATCGTCATGAGCGTGCTGAGAGACAGACAACTTCAAGGCCTTGGCTGCATCTTCTTCAGACAACTCTTTCAAAATCTTTTCAATGAACTGAAACAGATGCAGCACCTGCTTCAATTTGCGACGTGAGTCTTGATTGAGCTTGCCATCACGCGTGAGGATGTGCAACTCTTTGAGCAATTCAATTGATTGCCCTGGCCGCAAATCTAAATCCAATGGTTTGGGTTCTGTCGATTTCGAATTAATTGGATTTTTTTTCATCAGACTCATTCTGCGGCAAAGTGGGCCCCACTTCCAAGGCTTTCCATCCCGCCAAACCCAATTGGTTCAAGGTGGCCATGTTGACTTCAAAAATAGCTTCAGCCTCAGGAAACGCGGCCACTGCACGGTCAATGCTGGCCTCCCGAATCAAATGCAAAGTGGGGTAAGGCGATCGGTTGGTGAAATTGGTGATGTCGTTTTCTTCGGTACCCGCAAATTGGTAGCGCGGATGAAAACTGGCAATTTGAATTTCGCCCTCCAAATCAAGTGCCAGCAAACAGTCGTCCGCCACATTTAAAAAATCGTTGTAATCGTAAAAATCTTGCAA
>CALAGS010000128.1 GCA_937891665.1 uncultured Burkholderiales bacterium
TCGGGTTTAGGCGGAGGTGGTTGTGGTTGCAACTAAACATCACACCGAACTTGGCGCTGCGCTGCTCAGTGCCGCCATGGCTTTGCCTTGCATCATCAGCACAGCACATGCCGAAAGTGCTCCTGAAAAAGGCACACTCAGTTTCAAATACTTGAACTACAAAGAAAGTCAGCAAACTTCAAGTGACGCGCTAGGCGTGTATGGTCGGACTGACAGCAAGTCGGGCGCTTCAGCATATGACGACCGAATTCTTGTCAAAGCCACTTCGAGCAGTTTGGTCCTCCCACTCAACTCCGAATGGTCAATGTCGGGTACGCTCATTACCGACGCCATTTCTGGTGCATCACCGGCGTATCACACGCAGGCTTTGTCTTATTTGAAAGATTTTCGTCGGGCAGTTGATGCGTCAGTCACCCGCTATTTGCCAAACGGCACCTTGACGGTGGGCATGAGCCATTCTGGTGAAAACGATTACGTATCTCGCGCTGCTTCCTTGCTTGCGACGCGTTCCTCTGAGAACAAAAATACCACCTGGACAGCCGGCCTTGCCGTCAACCGCGATCAAATCAATCCAGCCAATCAAATTGTTTTGAATGAGACCAAGCGCAGCAGTGAGGTGTTGCTAGGGGTCACACAAGTGGTCACGATGAACGACATCGTGCAATTCAACATGGGTTACTACAAAGGGCAGGGGTATTTTTCTGACCCCTACAAAATTTACGACGAACGGCCCAGAGACCGCACGCAAAAAAAGTTTCAGACACGCTGGAACCATTACTTCAATGATTTGAACGCCACCTCTCGTTTGGCCTATCGTTACTACACCGACAGCTGGGGAATTCGCTCGCACACCTTGGACGCAGAGTGGGTGCAGCAAATCGGAAATGGCTGGAGTGCTGCGCCTGCAGTGCGTTATTACTCCCAAACTGCGGCCAAGTTTTATGTAGAGGTCGATCCTTCTATATTGCCTTTTCCCCCTAGTCCACCGGCCAATGCAAAGTACTTTTCAGAAGACCAACGCATGAGTGCTTTTGGTGGTTTAACTTTGGGTATGAAACTCACCAAGCAACTTAACCTCGACACCAAGGTCGATGTGAAGTTGGAGCAATATGGCCAGAAGGGCATTTGGATTTTGTCGGGCAACGGCAGCAAAGGCTTGGCACCGTTTTATGCGCGCAATCTTCAAGTGGGTATCACGCGCTCATTCTAATGGTGTCGAAAGCAATGCCATTGAAAGTTCATCGCCAGACGTTTAAGGCGATGGGCAGCGCTTGTGAAGTGGTGTTGACATCTCATACTCAAAAAGAGGCCGAGTCAATGGCCAATTTGGCCATTGATGAAGTACTTCGCATTGAACGCAAATATTCTCGCTACACCACCGATTCCATCATTGCGAAAATCAATCAACAGGCTGGGTGCGAGGCAGTGCAATGTGACGATGAAACTTGGGCTTTGTTTCAGTTTGCTTCTCAGCTCTTTGATAAAAGCGATGGCTTGTTTGACATCACCTCGGGCGTACTGCGACAGGCGTGGAATTTTAAAAAGCCTGAAGTACCGACCTCTCAAAAGTTAGAGGCTTTGTTACCGCTCGTGGGTTGGGAAAAAGTGGTGTTGCAAGAGCAACGCATTGCCTTGCCTTTGGCTGGCATGGAAGTAGACTTGGGCGGCTTTGGCAAAGAGTATGCTGCCGATCGTGCAGCGCAGGTTCTCAAAGAAAAAGGTGTGACCCATGGTTACGTGAATTTGGCTGGCGACATGCGCTTTCTCGGGCCCAAGCCTACGGGTGAGCCTTGGATGATTGGCATTCAAGATCCACGTGTGCGTGATCAGGTCGTGGCCACCCTGCCAATCACGATGGGCGGCTTGGCCACCAGTGGCGATTACGAGCGCTATTTTGAATTGAATGGGCAGCGCTATTGTCATGTTTTGAATCCTAAAACGGGTATGCCAGTCAGCTACTGGCGCTCAGTGAGTGTCACGTCGCCTGCAACGGTGGTTTCGGGTTGCACAACGACCATGGCGATGTTGAAGGAGGCAGAGGGCCTAGCATTTTTACAAGCAACTGGCTTTGATTTTTTTGCCATTGATCACACAGGTAAAGTGCATTTGCGACAAGAAACACAAGCTGCATTAAACTGATGCTTATGAACTTGAAGTTGTTCCATATGGCGTTAATCGCTCTGCTCATTCAGGCAAGTCCAGTATGGGCAGTTGAGGCAGGAAAGCCTTTGCCGGATTTGGGCTTGGCTGAAGTTCAAAAAACCAAGGGCCAATACATTTACATCGACTACTGGGCATCGTGGTGCGGCCCTTGTCGCCAATCTTTTCCTTGGATGAATGCATTGCAGGCCAAGTTGGGGCCAAAGGGTTTGAAAGTGGTGGCTGTGAACGTTGACGCTAAGCGCGCGGATGCAGACAAGTTTTT
>CALAGS010000129.1 GCA_937891665.1 uncultured Burkholderiales bacterium
CGTGCTGTTTGCGCATCAGCGCATTGGTAAAAATGGGCGCAAGTTTTACTGCTACAAATTTCGCTCCATGGTGCCCAATGCCGAGCAACAATTGCAATCAATCTTGCAACAAAATCCAAGCTTAAAAGAAGAGTGGTACAAAGAACACAAACTCAAAGACGACCCCCGCGTGAGCAAGGTGGGTGATTTTTTAAGGCGCACCAGCCTCGATGAATTGCCACAACTTTTCAACGTGCTCAAAAGCGAAATGAGCTTGGTTGGCCCCAGACCAATCGTGCAAGACGAGTTGCAAAAATACGGTCTAGAAAAAAGCTATTACCTCATGGTGCGCCCAGGCATGACAGGCCTGTGGCAGGTAAGCGGCCGCAACAATGTCGACTACGAAACCCGCGTTTACCTAGATGCTTGGTATGTGAAAAACTGGTCACTGTGGTACGACTTGGCCATTTTGTTCAAGACCATCAAAGTGGTGTTCTGGCGCAATGGCGCTTACTAATCAGCTCGCAATGCCCGGGGCCTTGATTGCCGCCGGCCACCGCAATAATTTAACGGCCTTGCGCTGGTTTGCCGCTTGCTTGGTGCTTTATGGCCATGCCTTTGTCTTCTTGGGTTTACCAGAGCCATTGTTTTTGCAATGGGTGCCCTTGGGGCCCTTGGGCGTTTACATCTTCTTTGCCATCAGCGGTTTTTTGGTGGCACAAAGCTGGCAACGCGACCCTAGCGTGCCGCGTTTTTTAGCCAAGCGCGCCCTCAGAATTTTTCCAGGCTTGTTGGTGTGCACCTTGCTCAGTGTGTTCGTGCTGGGCCCGTGGCTGACCACGCTCGACATGGCCACCTATTGGCGCAACGAACACACCCGCGGTTACTTCACCAACATGGCGCTGTACATGACCTACCACTTGCCGGGTGTCTTTGCGCAAAACAGGTTGCCACATGCCGTGAATGGTTCTTTGTGGAGTTTGCCGATTGAGTTCTTCATGTACTTGCTGCTGGCCCTGTTGGGCATGTTGGCCACCTGGTTTCAAAAAACCAACTCAGACAGCTCAAGCATTCAAGAGCCTTCCAAACTCAGCCAATGGTTGACGGGATTGACTGCGCTCAGTTTGATGGTGCTGGTGGCTTTGTGGGCCTTGCCCAGCACCGAAGCTTGGGTGGTGTACCGCACCGACCTGAGGCAAATTCCTTTGTGCGGCGTCTACTTCATGGTGGGTGCCTGCCTTTTTCAATTCAAGCTCAGCAAGTACTTCAGCTTACCCAACGTGTTTCTGGCCGTCCTGATTTGGCTCTGCTTAAGCCGAGAGCCGCAACTTTTTGCGATGGCCTCATGGGTGGTTTTGCCCTTTGTGGTCTTGGCCTTTGGCCTGAGCCATCACGCATGGCTAAGCCGCTGGCATGAGCGCGATTACTCCTACGGCATCTACATTTACGCCTTTCCCGTCCAGCAAAGCTTGGTGTCCTTTTGGCCCCAAATGCCGCTTGTGCCCTATCTTTTAAGTACTTTGACCATCACGATTGCTCTGGCTGCAGCCTCTTGGCATTTTGTTGAGAAGCCTGCGCTCAAGCTCAAGCCCTTTCGCGGATAATTCAAGAAATTGAAATCAACGCGGCCAATGCAAGAGACAAACCACCGACCCGCTCCACAAATAACGCTGTCGATCGTCACCTACAACTCAGAAAAATGGCTAGCTGCTTTTTTTCAAAGCTTGTTTCAGCAAAACCTGCCGTGTGATCAAATTGCGTTGTGCGTGCTAGACAACGGCTCTACCGACAACAGCTTTGCATGGCTTTCCAAGCAGCAGGCTGTTTTGTCGCAAAAATTTGCTTCGCTTTCTCTCAACCAAGGTCAGAACATCGGCTTTGGCTTGGGACACAATTTCAATCTAGCCCTCACCACCACCCCTTACTTTTGGGTCACCAATGTTGACTTGGAGTTTGAGCCCGACTCGATCACCACATTGCTTGCCACGGCGCAGCAAGACTCGAGTCAAGCCTTCAGCAACACATCAATTGCCGCTTGGGAATGCCGCCAGAAACCTTACGAACACCCCAAGGACTACCACCCCGTTACAGGAGAAACCGCTTGGTGCTCCAGCGCGTGTGTGCTCTTCAAAACCGATGCCATTCAATCTGTCAAGGGCTATGACCCCTTGTTGTTTTTATACGGCGAAGATGTAGAGCTTTCATACAGGCTCAGAAGACAAGGCTACAAACTCAAGTATGTGCCCCAAGCCACAGTGTGGCACTACACCTACGAAGAAGCGGCGCAGGTCAAACCGCAGCAGTTCTTGGGCAGCACCCTGGCCAACGTTCTTCTAAGGTGCAGGTACGGCAGACGCCATGAAGTCATTCAAGGCTTCGTCATGTTCATGGCGCTTTTTGCCATGAAGCCCCAGTTTCCAGGCCTGCGCACCAAGTTGTTGGGCCAACTCTGGAAGCTCATCCAACTGGCGCCGAAGTTTCTAAGTTCCCGTCAAAAAAGCCAAGAAACTTTTCCATTTCGCATGTGGGACTACG
>CALAGS010000130.1 GCA_937891665.1 uncultured Burkholderiales bacterium
TTGAACTTGGCAGAGCCCGTGCAAACCATGCTGATGGCAGGTGACATTGACATGGGTCACGCCCGGGCATTGTTGGGTTTGGACAAGGCCGCTCAAATTACAGCGGCCAATCAAATCAGCGCGAAAAAAATGTCGGTGCGCGAAGCAGAGAGTTTGGTGAAAAAACTCAGCGCAGAATTTTCTTTGGTGCAACAAAAACCGAAAAAAGAAAAATCACGCGACATCAAACGGGTTGAAGAAGAGCTTTCAGACTTGCTTATGGCACAAGTGGAGGTGCGCGTTAAAAAGCGCGTGAAGCGGCACGGCCGTTTTGAGGAAATGGGTGAGCTGTCAATTCAGTTTGGTTCACTCGACGAACTCAATGGGCTGATTGACAAGCTGCGAGGCTAACTCAATGAAAAAGGGCCCACAGGCCCTTTTTTCAATGAAAGATTTTCCCGGGGTTCATGATGTTGTGAGGGTCTAGGGCTTGCTTCAAGGTGCGCATCATGTTGACGGCACCGACGCCCGCTTCTGTGACCAAGAAGTCTATTTTGTGCAGGCCAATGCCATGCTCTCCAGTGCAGGTGCCGCCAAGGCGCAAGGCGCGGCTGACAAGTTTGAAATTCAGGTCTTCTGCAATCTCTCGCTCTTTTGGAATTTCAGGATCGATCAAATAGCCAAAGTGAAAATTACCATCACCGACGTGGCCCACCAAAAAGTAGGGCAAACCACTGGCTTCAGTTTCGGTCACAGAGTCAAGCAGGCAGTCGGCCAACTTGCTGATGGGCACGCAAGTGTCGGTGCTGATGGCTCGGCAGCCTGGCCTGCTTTGAAGCGCTGCAAAATAAGCGTTGTGACGCGCCGTCCATAGGCGCGTGCGCTCCTCTGGGGTGGTGGCCCATTCAAAGGCGTTGCCGCCATGGTCGCTGGCAATTTCTTGAACCGTTTCGGCTTGCTCTTTCACGCCAGCGGGCGACCCATGAAACTCCATCAACAGCATGGGTTCTTCACGCAAGCCTAACTTGGCATAAGCGTTCACCATGCGAACGGTGTTGTGATCGATTAACTCAACACGCGCAATGGGCACGCCCAACTGAATCACTTGAATCACCGTTTGAACCGCGGCCTCAATGCTGGGGAATGAGCAGATGGCCGCCGAAATGGCCTCTGGCAAGGGGTAAAGCTTGACAGTGACTTCGGTCATCACGCCCAAGGTGCCCTCGCTGCCGACAAACAAACGGGTGAGGTCGTAACCCGCACTCGATTTTTTGGCCCGGGTGCCTGTTCGAATAACTTCTCCAGAAGCTGTGACAACTTCAAGGGCCAATACATTCTCACGCATGGTGCCATAGCGAACGGCGTTGGTGCCGCTAGCGCGTGTAGCACTCATGCCGCCAAGGGTGGCGTCTGCGCCCGGATCGATGGGAAAAAACAAGCCCGTTGACTTGATTTCTTCGTTCAACTGTTTACGCGTTACGCCTGGTTGCACCGTCACCGTGAGGTCTTCTGCGTTGACCGACAAAACCTTGTTCATGCGCGTCAAGTCAATGCTGATGCCGCCTTGAACGGCCAGCAAATGGCCCTCTAAAGAAGAGCCAACACCAAAGGGAATGACAGGCACTTTGTAGTCGCTGGCCAATTTGACAGCGTCGGCAACATCTTGTGTGCACTCGGCGAAGATCACGGCGGAGGGCGGGGGAACGGGCGCAAATGCAGACTCATCTCGGCCGTGCTGCTCTCGAATGACCATGGCGGTTGAACAATTGTTGCCAAAGCGCGCCTTCAAAGCATCTATGAAAGCCTGAGGGACGGGGCGAGCGTTGACGACGGGCGCTAAATGGGCAGCAGGCGTTGGTGCATTCATGGTGAGGCTCCAAATAAAAGGGCGGTCTAAACAGGGGACATGACAGCGCGCAATGACCATGAATGGAGAAATGTTCCCAAACTCGGTCAAAATCAGAGTTTACGCTGAGACCTGCATTTTTGCACTCGCCCACGCACAGGGAAAACACCATGGGACACAGACTGACACAAATCGCCACGCGAACAGGCGACGAAGGCACCACCGGCTTGGGCAACAACCAACGCGTGTCTAAAAATAGCTTGCGAGTGCACGCCATGGGCGATGTGGACGAATTGAACTCGCACATTGGTTTGTTGCTGTGTGAACAAATGCCAGAGGATGTTCGCGATTTGTTGGTCGAAGTGCAGCATCAGCTTTTCAACTTGGGCGGCGAATTGTCTATTCCTGGCTTTGAGTTGCTAAAGGCAGAGGCTGTTTTAGTTCTGGACCAAGCTTTGGAAACATACAACGCAAAGTTGCCAAAGCTGGAAGAGTTCATCTTGCCGGCAGGCAATCGTGCGGCGGCCCAAGCGCACATTTGTCGCACGGTGGCCAGGCGTGCAGAACGGGCAACCGTCGCTTTGGGCAATGAAGAGGCGCTGAATGATGCGCCCCGGCAATACTTAAACCGAATTTCCGATTTGATGTTTGTGCTCTCTCGGGTGTTAAACCGGATGGATGGCGGCACCGATATTTATTGGAAAAGCGAGCGGATGAAAAGCAAGGACTGATGAAAAGGCCGTCCTGAAGCATGAAAGTGTCGCTAAAGCGCAAGCATTGGGGATTTTCAGGGTGACAGGCGGCAACTCGCAGGCTAGGCTATGGCCATGAACGCTAGCACCCCCACGCCATTTTTATCGCCTTATTTTTCTTCGCTTGCTGACTTGCCCAAGTCTGCGCCCCAAGCGCCGCATGCCTACGTGCCGCAAATTCGACTTTACCAAGACTGGTTGCAACACAACCGAGGCATTGCATTTGACGCATACAAAGACCTTTGGCAATGGTCGATTACCGACCTCGATGCATTTTGGCAAAGCATTTGGGACTACTTTGACATTCAATCGCCCACGCCACACGATGCCGTGCTGGTCAACAATGCCATGCCAGGCGCCATTTGGTTTCCCGGTGCGCAAGTCAACTATGCAAGCCAAGTCTTAAGGCATGTCGATCAAGCCCATGCGGCAGGCTTTGCGGCCTTGATTGCCCAAAATGAAAAAGGCCAGCACCAAGAAATTTCATGGCCCGAACTGCAGCGCCAAGTGGCGTCCATGGCTTTGCATTTAAAAGCACAAGGTGTGCAGCCAGGTGACCGCGTGGCGGCGTACTTGCCCAATATTCCCGAGGCCATTGTGGCCTTCTTGGCCACCGTCAGTGTAGGAGGGGTGTGGAGCATTTGCGCACCCGACATGGGAACCTTGGCCGTGTTGGACCGTTTCAGGCAGATAGAACCGAAGGTGCTCATTGCCTGTGATGGCGTGACGTATGGCGCCAAAGATTACGACCGCATGGCGGTGGTGCAAGAACTCAAAGACGCATTGCCTTCGGTACAACATGTGATTTTGCACGACAACTTGGGCGTTGCAGATTTGGCCAGCAGCGAAGTGGCTTCGGCCATTCGCATGTCACAAACCACGTCCAAACAGGGACCCGAGGTTGATGCCTTCAAACCCATGTCATTGCCCTTTGATCACCCCCTTTGGATTGTTTATTCAAGCGGCACCACCGGTTTGCCAAAACCCATTGTCCATGGCCATGGCGGCACCTTGATTGTGGCCTTGGCGCTCAAAATTTTGCACAACGATGTGGGTTGCAGCTATCACCCTAACAGCTGGGGTGAGCGCTTTCATTGGTACAGCTCAACCGGCTGGGTCATGTGGAATGCGCAAGTGGGCGGTCTGATGAATGGCACCACCTGTGTCATTTACGACGGCAATCCGGGCGGCAGCAAAGACAACCCTGACTGGAGCACGCTGTGGCGTTTTGCGGCAGATAACAAGGTGACATTTTTTGGCGCAGGCGCCGCGTTTTTTGCCAACTGCCAAAAGTCTGGCATTGATCTCACGCAATGTGGTGACTTGTCTCGTGTGCGCGCGTTGGGCACCACAGGCTCACCGCTTTCGCCTGAAACGCAAAATTGGGGCAACGAACAATTCCAACGCATTAAAACGCAGCACGCTCATTCCCCTTACCTTCACCGTGAAACAGATGGCGACATTTGGTGGTGCAATATTTCAGGCGGCACTGACTTTTGTGGTGCCTTCATTGGCGGAAATCGTGAACTACCGCAAGAGGCCGGTGTCATGCAATGCCGCTTGTTGGGCTGCGCCGTAGAAGCATGGAATGAAGCGGGCGAGCCCGTGCATGGCGAGGTGGGTGAACTGGTGTGTTCGCAGCCTATTCCATCCATGCCTTTGTATTTTTGGAACGACAAAAATAACGCCCGCTACTTGGCCAGTTATTTTGAAATGTACCCCGCGGGCCATGGCCGTAAACCAGGTGGTGGCGATGCAGATGCCACATATGGAGGAGTTTGGCGGCACGGCGATTGGCTGCGAATTGGTGCGGCAGAGCAAGGCCAAAACGGCGGCGAAGGGTGCGTCATTTTTGGCCGAAGTGACGCGACCATCAACCGCCATGGTTTGCGCATGGGCACCAGCGAACTTTACAGCGCGGTTGAAGCTTTGCCAGAAGTGATCGACAGCATGGTGGTTGATTTGGAATACTTAGGCCGCGAAAGTTACATGCCTTTGTTTGTGGTGTTAAGGGCCGGACTGACTTTGGACGCCGCCCTGAAAAGCACCTTGAACAACGCCATCAAGACAGCCTTGAGTCCGCGTTTTATCCCAAATGAAATTTTTCAAGTCGCTGAAATTCCGCGCACCTTGTCGGGCAAAAAACAAGAGCTCCCCATCAAAAAACTCATGCTGGGGCAGCCTTTAGAAAAAGTCGTCAACAAAGACGCGATGGCCAACCCTGCTTGCCTAGATTGGTATGTTGATTTGGCAAAAAAACATTTGGCCAAATCGGCATGACATGAAAAAAGCCAGTGTGAAAACACACCGGCTTTTTAAGCATTCGAAACGCGCAACGAGCGCAATTTCAAAATTAGTTTTTGTGCAAATCTGCGTTCAAGCTGCCCCAACTTTCGGTGCGAGGAATGACTTGCACGGCGCCTGATTGTGAATCGCGGCGGAACAAAATGCCATTGCGGCCAGACAACTCGCGCGCCTTGACCACGCTGCCATCGGGCATTTTGACGCGCGTGCCGCCAGTGATGTAGCAACCTGCCTCCACCACGCAATCGTCACCCAATGAAATGCCAATACCAGAGTTGGCACCCAGTAAACAACGCTTGCCTACAGAGATGACTTCTTTGCCACCACCCGACAACGTCCCCATGATGGAGGCGCCGCCGCCCACATCACTTTGATCATCGACCAACACACCGGCACTGATGCGGCCCTCAACCATGGAGGCGCCCAAGGTGCCGGCGTTGAAGTTGCAAAAGCCTTCGTGCATGACGGTGGTGCCAGAGGCCAAGTGCGCACCCAAGCGTACGCGGTCAACGTTGGCAATGCGCACACCGGAAGGCACGACGTAGTCGGTCATGTAAGGGAACTTGTCGACGGCTTTCACATCGAACACCACGCGGGCTGCACGGGCGCGCAGTCGAGCGTCTTGCAGTTGGTCCAAGGGGCAAGGGCCCATGGACGTCCAAGCCACATTGGCCAACATGCCAAAGATACCAGCCAAGTTGGCTTGATGCGGTTTGACCAAACGATGGCTAAGCAAATGCAAACGCAAAAACACATCGTGCGTGTCCTTGGCCGGCTCTGCCAAAGTGGCGATGCTGGTTTTGACGGCCACCACATTGACACCACGCAATTCGCAAGGGCCCAGTGTTTTAACAAAAGCCTCACCCAAATGCGTTCGCGCATCGGCTTCGCTGAGAACGTGACTACCGCTGTCTTTGACGTTTTCAGCCAGTTGAGGGGTGGGGTACCAAGTGTCTAACACGGTACCGTCTCTGGCGATGGTGGCCAAGCCGTAGGCAATAGCGCCACTTTGAATCATGGGAGGGGTTTGCATAGCGGTGTCTAAAAAATCAAAAAAAGAGATTATCGGGCTTTGTTGGGCAGTTTGTCTTCAGCGCAACGCAGACATGTTCGTGGGGAGGTTTGCACCAGCGTTCCCATCCATTTGTAAACGCCACGACTATTTTATGACCAGCAAGTTCAAATTCTCGGATCGGTCGCTAAAATGCTGCCATGAGCGCAACCCTCGAGCCCCTCAAAAAATCTTTCAAAGCCCAAATGCTAGAGGCCAGAGAGCAAGCGATTACAGCTTCGGTCAATCGACTTCTATCTGAAAAAGGCTTTGATGCCATGACGGTGGATGAGGTTGCCGCAGAAGTTGGAATTGCCAAGGCAAGCCTTTACAAGCACTTCAACAGCAAGGAAGAATTGGCTTGCGCTGCCATGGTGCAGGCCATTCAAAAAGCACAAGCCTATTTAGAAGACCTGAACGCGCAATCTGCAGCCAACACGGAGGCAGAATTAGAAGGCGCGCTAACCAGCGTCGCTTTGCACAAACTCAAGGCGTCCACACGCTGGACCTTGCAATTGAAACTGGCAGGGCAAATGCCAACCTTGCCTAGCCACAACTCTAGCTTGCGCGCCAGCCTCATGGCCAGCCGCCCCTACATGGATGGGCTGATGAGGGTGAGTGACTTGCTTGGCGCGTGGATTGTTCAAGCACAGAAGGAGGGCTTTATCAATGCGGCCTTGCCCCCCATTACGGTGCTCTACACCTTGTATGCTCGCGCGTGTGATCCGGTGGTGGAGTTTCTGAAAATGAGTGAACTTCACAGCAACGAAGAAATCATTGAGATGGTGATGACCACCTGTTTTGATGGCTTGATGGTCAGAAAAAACGAAAGCAAGCTAGACCTCAATACGCACTAATTTTTGGGGATCAAACCTGATCTGCTCATTCTTGCGCGCATAGCCAAACGGATTGGCAAGCACATGACAAGCTTGGTGAACATAGTCTTGCGCGCAATGCAGATGACCATGCAACCACACTTGGGCCTTGGGCATCAGGTGGTCAAGGGCATTGCAAAAACCAGCCGTACCAGGTGTCAGGCCATAGCGTGGATCGGCACTTCTCAAGCTAGGTGCGAAGTGCGTGACTACCACTGTGGGGCCTTCAAAAGTTTCTGATAAAGCCGTGCTAAGCCAAGCTTGATCGGCCTGGGCTTTGGCCCTCACGGCCGCAGACAAAAAGGGCTCGCCACTCAAAGTCGTGCCTGTTTTGCGAAGGTAAAAGTCGGCCGCTCGTTCTGCTTTTTGACGTGCTTTAAGTTGTTGTGTGAGGGGCCCACTCTGTGGAACCAAAGCTTCAAAATCGCTCCACAAGGTGCAGCCAATCAAGCGCACACCCTTCATCACAACAACCCGTTGATGCAAGAAGGTGATCTCTAGGCGCTCGCAGGTCTCGCGCAGCCTTGCATCGGCCTCTTCAAAAGGCAAGCCATCGTACTCATGGTTGCCAGGCACAAAGAAAACGGGAACAGGCCATGCGGCTAAATCTTTGCGCGGCGAAAAGCGCGCCAAACCAAAGTCATTGTCTTGTTGTTCAAACAGCATCGAGCCGGATTGATAAGAGCCAATGTCTCCCGCCAGCACAAGCGCATCGGCCATTGGCGAGATCTTTGGCACAAAATGCGGGTGCGTTTCAAGGTGCAAATCAGAAAGCAATTGAATGTTCATGACGGTCTTGTACTTTTGAAAACGTCGCGCGCAATGTCGATCAGCTGCTCTCTCAACCATCGGTGTTCGCTTTGCGCATGCTTGCGCCGGTGCCACACGGCATCCACATGCAAGGTGGGAACTTTGAACGGCAACTCGCACATGAACAGCTCTTTGGCAATACCGGTCGTGTGCACAAAATGTTTGGGCAAAACGGTGAGCAGATCAGAGTTCACAACCACGCGGCCTGCCGTGAAAAACTGGTTCACGGTCATGACCACCCGTCGCTGTTTGCCAATCGATGCCAGGGCCTCATCGATAAAGCCATAGGGGCGACCTGAAAAACTCACAAGCAAGTGCCGTGCATTGCAAAACTCGTCCAAGCTGATGTTCTTTTGCGCCAAGGGGTGTTTGCGGCGCATGACACACACATACTCACCGTCATACAAGCGCTGGTGCGCAAACGCAACTGCCTCGCCCGATTGTGCTTTTGCTGTGAGGTCTGCCAAGACGGCGGGAAAATAACCCAATGCCAAATCGGCAATGCCATCGTTCAGCATGTTTCTAGGGTCACGTGTGGTCAGCGGTAAAACACGAATAGACACATTGGGCGCATGCTTTTCAAGTGCCTGACCCAAACTTCCCATCAACTCGCCTGCTGTGGCGTCGGCCATGGCCAAGACAAAAGAATTTCGGGCCTCACTGGGAATGAAGTGTTGAGGTACCAAGGCTGTTTGCAACTGGTCGAGTGCGGCTCTCACATTGGGCCAAAGCAACAAGGCAAAAGGGGTGGGTGTGATGCCATGGCCATCGCGCCGAACCAGGTCGTCCCCAAGCGTTTCTCGCAGCCGCCGAAGTGAGTTGCTCACAGCTGGCTGAGTGATGGACAAATTGCGCGCCGCTTTGGTCAAGCTTTTTTCAGCCATGACTTCGTCAAAGACCCGAAGTAAATTCAGATCCAAGGTTCGGAAATTGGTTTGGATAGCTTCAATCATTTCTATTGTGAATGATAGGCATCATAAATATAAAGTTGAACAACACTAGAGTAAACCCTATGATTTGTTCATGGTCAAGCGAAAAATCAGTTTTATCCAACGCGTAGGCCCCCTGAATTAGTTTTATGAACAAGGAAATCAAAATGAACCGCAATTCTGTCCACTTAGATTACCCCCTGACACACCCTGGCGTCGAGCGTGCCGAGCAAGTCGCTGCCAGCTTCAAGCGCTTGAGTGACAACTTCAGTCCAACACGCACCTTGGCCGCCATGCTTTTGTCAGCCATCGTTGCGGCCTTTGTGGTTGTGGCCGATCAGATGATGGACACATGGGCTGATGGGCACTTGCTGGCAGCATGGGTTGCGCTTTGGGCAGTGGCATTTGCAGCCGTTGGCTTGTTTGCTGGCGTCTCCAAAACAATGGCCATTCAAGTGAAGCAGGGCTTGGACGCATGGTCAGCCCGCATGGTACAGAGCCGATCCGATGAGCGTTTGTGGGCAATTGCCCAAACCGACGCCCGCCTGATGTCAGAGTTGCACACTGCAATGAACCGCAGTGACGAAGAAGCACTTTTGGGTGAAAACAGCACCCAACGCAGAGTTGCCCGCATGTTGCAAAATCGCCAGTACTACATTTAATCTGAGTTGTCAGCCGCTGTTTTTTGCGAAGCCAAATAAATGCCTGGCAAAATAAAAGCAGCGCCTACAGCGTGATGCCATCCAAAGGTTTCATCCAAAAAGAGCCACGCCACCAAGCCGCCGTACAAAGGGCCTAGATAAAGGCTGGTAGCGACTCGGCTGGCGCCTAAAGTTTTTTGACAAAAACCATATGCCCAGTAAGCGCCCACGCCTGGAAAAACTGCTGCTGCCACGACAAGTAGGCTGGCACTATCGCTCCATCCGGCATGCTCTGTCGTCACCCATTCGGTGATTGCTAAGGGGAGCAAAATAAGGCTACCGGCAAAACACGTGGCAGCCAACCTGGCTGTGGAGCCCAAGGGGCTTGTCCACTTTTTAAGCAGCAAAGCATAGGCGGCCCATGCGACCATGGCAATGACCACGAGGCCATCACCAAAGACCCAAACGACTTGTGACAGTGCTGCCCACTGGCCTTTGACAACCACGTGCAAAACGCCCAGCAAAGCAATGACAACCCCCAGAGACTGCCGCCAAGAAAACGACTCTTTCAGGCCGATGACGGCACCGAGCGTAATTAACACAGGCGAGGCCGCGTAGATCAGTGCGATGTTGATGGCCGTGGTTGTTTCTGCTGCCCAGTAAACCCAGGCGCCGCAAATGAGCATGCCTAAAGTACCTAGCACCCCATACTGTTTCCAAGCGTTCAAAGTGCTCTGCCGCTCTTGCCAAAGCTCACTGCGCGCAATGAAGGCCAAAATGAGGCCCGCTAAAAACCACCGGCCCAATGCCAACACATGGGGGCTGATAATGCCAGGCGCGGTTTTGGCAACGACATAGTTCACCGACCACAAGGCCGGTGTGACCCATATTAAAACTTGCGCAAATTTTTCGCGCGAAGCAACGGTAGTCAGACAGCCGCTAAGCGTTGAGCCAACGCCGCTTTGGTGTCAAGCAAGGCTTTGGGCATGTTGTAAGCCAACTGCTCAAAGTGCGTGTTGTGCAACTGGAGTTCTTGTTGCCAAGCAGCTTTGTCAATGCTGGTGACAGTTTTGAACTGATCGGCTGTGAAGCTCAAACCGGTCCAGTTCAACTCGCCGTAAGTGGGGGTGATGCCGAAAATGGTTTCTTGGCCTTGTGCCTGACCCTCTAAGCGATCGATCATCCACTTCAAGACGCGCATGTTGTCGCCATAACCGGGCCAGACAAACTTGCCGGCCTCGTCTTTGCGGAACCAGTTGACGCAGTAGATGTTGGGCAGCTTGTGGCCACCAGCTTGCACCTTGGCACCCACATCGAGCCAGTGTTGGAAATAGTCGCTCATGTTGTAACCGCAGAAGGGCAACATGGCAAAAGGATCGCGGCGCACCACACCTTGAGCACCAAATGCCGCTGCGGTGGTTTCAGAACCCATGGTGGCTGCCATGTAAACGCCTTCTGTCCAGCTGCGAGCTTCGGTCACCAAAGGCACGGTGGTAGAGCGGCGACCGCCGAAGATGAAGGCGTCGATGGACACACCTGCGGCATCGTCCCAAGCAGGGTCGAGTGCGGGGTTGTTGATCGCAGACACGGTGAAGCGTGCATTGGCGTGAGCCGCTTTGGCGCCGGTCTCCTTGGCAATTTGAGGCGTCCAGTCTTTGCCTTGCCAGTCAATCAAATGATCGGGCAATTTGCCAGTGTCTTTTTCGATGCCCTCCCACCAGACGTCGCCGTCATCGGTCAAGGCCACGTTGGTGAAGATCACGTTTTTATCCAAGCTGGCCATGCAGTTGGGGTTGGTGTGGTGGTTGGTGCCCGGGGCTACGCCAAAGTAGCCGGCCTCGGGGTTGATGGCCATCATCTTGCCATTGGCCTGGGGTTTGATCCAAGCGATGTCGTCACCAATGGTCGTGACTTTCCAGCCATTGAAGCCTTCAGGCGGCACCAACATCGAGAAGTTGGTTTTGCCGCAAGCGCTTGGGAACGCAGCCGCCACGTGGTATTTTTTGCCTTGCGGATTGGTCACGCCCAAGATAAGCATGTGCTCGGCCAACCAACCTTGTTCGCGGCCCATGCTGGAGGCGATGCGCAAGGCCAAGCATTTTTTGCCCAGCAAGGCATTGCCGCCGTAGCCAGAACCGTAAGACCAAATTTCGCGAGTCTCAGGGTAGTGAACGATGTACTTGACGGTAGGGTTGCAAGGCCAAGAGGTGGTGTCTTTGGCGCCATTCACCAAAGGTGCACCCACCGTGTGCAAGCAGGGCACAAACTCGCCATCGGTACCAATCACGTCAAAAACAGCTTTGCCCATGCGGGTCATGAGCTTTTGGTTGACGGCCACGTAAGCGCTGTCTGTGAGTTCAATGCCGATGTGGGCAATGTGTGAGCCCAAGGGGCCCATGGAGAAAGGCACCACATACAGGGTTCGGCCTTGCATACAACCGTCGAACAAGGGGTTCAAGGTTTGGCGCATTTCGGCCGGTGCCATCCAATTGTTGGTGGGGCCAGCGTTTTCTTTCTTCTCAGAGCAAATGTAAGTGCGGTCTTCGACGCGCGCTACATCAGACGGATCAGAGCACGCCAAAAAGCTGCCTGGGCGTTTTGCTGGGTTGAGCTTTTTGAAGGTGCCGTTGTCAACCAGAAGTTGGCAAAGGCGGTCGTATTCTTCTTCTGAGCCATCGCACCAGTACACATTGGCTGGCTTGCAAAGAGCCGCCATTTCTGCCACCCAAGCAATCAGCTTGGGATTTTTGACATAGGCGGGGGTGTTCAGGTTCAAGCCCTGCATCACAGGTGAGTTCATGGGGACAGCTCCAAAGTTTAAAAATCGTTTTTTGAAAAGGCCGACGCTTGCACCCTGTGCGCAGAAATAGACCTTTTCAAAAAACGACAAGCGGGCTTGTAACCGGCCCGTAACCAGAATCGAATTTTAAAGACGATGGCAAGAAAAGGGTTGTGAAAAAATTTAAATCCGTTCAAAAAGTATGCAAAACTTGCATAACCCTGGGGTGGGTGAAAAGTGTTTCGATTTTTCTGGAAAAAAAACCCGCCTGCAATTGCGGCGGGTTGTGTGGGGATATCTTGGGTTATGTCGGGCCAGCTTAAGACTAATTAAGACTAAGCCAGTGCCGCTTAAACCTTAGGCCATGAAAACAGCAATGAAAGCCAGCAAGAAGATCAGAACAGCGCCAACTACGGGGATGACAACAGGAATGTGTTTAACGACAGCTTCAACAGGATCTTGAGATTCTTGAGAATCGTGGTGTGCGGACATGTAAAACCTCAGTTAATTTAGCCAGCTATTTTAGCTGAACTCGGCATACTTGCAAGACTTCGTGGCCGTAGGCTTCGAGCTTTTTGGCGCCAATGCCACTGATACCGTTCAAGTCATTGAGCGTCTGGGGGGCTGCACTGGCAATCAATGCCAGAGTGGCGTCGTGGAAAATGACATAGGCCGGTAGATTGTGCTCTTTGGCAACCTCTGCGCGCCAAGCCTTTAAGTTGATGTACCGCACCAAGGCCTCTTGGCTTAAATTGGCAGCGGCCGGGCTGGGTGCTTGAGGCTTGCGGCTTCGTTTCTCAGCTTTCTGACTGACAGATTCTCGCAAGAGCACACTGATTTCGCCGCGCAAAACCGCCCGTGAGCCCTCTGTCAATTGCAGCGTGTTAAAGACTTGGCCCTGCACATTCAAAGCGCCCATGGCAATAAGTTGTCTTAAGACGCCGCGCAATTGAGCTTCGCTGAAATTGGCGCCAATGCCAAAAGTACTTAGCTTTGCATGGCCATATTGGGACACCTTTTCGGTAGATTTGCCCCGAACGATGTCCATGATGTGCCCAGAGCCAAAAGAAAAGCCACTGTGTTGTTCAGCGCGAAACACAGTGGAAAGTAATTTGCGAGCGGCATCGGTGCCGTCCCAAACGGCGGGTGGATTTAAGCAGTTGTCGCAGTTGCCGCAAGGCTCGCTGGCTTCATCGAAATAAGACAAAAGTCGAACACGGCGGCAATCTGTGGCTTCGGCCAGCGCCAACAAAGCGTCGAGTTTGCCGCGCATGACTTGTTTGAAGTTTTCTTCGGCAGGGCTTTCGTCAATCATGCGCCTCTGGTTGACGACATCTTGCAGGCCATAGGCCATCCACGCGTTGGCACGCAAGCCGTCGCGCCCAGCGCGTCCAGTTTCTTGGTAATAGCCTTCGATGTTTTTGGGCATGTCCAGATGCGCAACAAATCGAACATCAGGTTTGTCAATGCCCATGCCAAAAGCAATGGTGGCCACCATGACAACACCTTCATCCCGCAAAAATCGATTCTGGTGTTTTTGGCGAATGGCCGCGTCTAAGCCCGCGTGATAGGGCAGTGCATCGATGCCAGTTTGGGCCAACATTTCGGCCACTTCTTCAACCCGTTTGCGCGACTGACAATAGACCACACCCGCTTCACCTTCGTGCTCGCGCTCAATGAATCGAAGCAATTGCGCCGAGGCATCTTTTTTCTCAACAATGGTGTACCGAATGTTGGGCCGATCAAAGCTGCTGATGAAAAGCTGGGCCTTTTCAAGCTGAAGACGCTCAATGATGTCGGCGCGGGTCAGGGCATCGGCTGTCGCCGTGAGCGCCACCCTTGGTACCCCTGGAAAGCGCTCGTGCAAGACAGTCAGGCTTCGGTATTCAGGCCGAAAATCGTGACCCCATTGGCTGACGCAATGGGCTTCATCGATGGCAAATAAACTTAACAAACCTTGCGCGTAAAGCGTGTCCAGTTGCGCCAAGAAACGGGGCGTATTGATGCGCTCTGGCGCTGCATAGAGTAGCGTAACCTCGCCCCGGCGCAGGCGCTGTTCGATGGTTTGAGTCTCTTCTGGGGAGAGTGTTGAATTTAAAAAAGCAGCACTGACGCCAGCCTCGTGCAAGGCGCCGACTTGGTCGTGCATGAGTGCAATGAGGGGCGACACCACAATGGTGATGCCTTGCCCTGCGCTTTGTCTGGCAATGGCTGGTATTTGATAACACAGGCTTTTGCCACCGCCTGTGGGCATGAGTACCAAGGCGTCGTGTCCGCTGGTGACGTGCTCGATGATGGCTTGCTGCGGGCCTCTGAAAGACTCATAGCCAAAAACCTCGCTGAGAACACTCAGAATGTGGCTTGGCGGGTTCAAAATGGCAGAGGTTGGCACGGGGGCTATTGTCCACCATGTCAAATGGCTAACAGTGATTGCGCCTCATTTATCAGTGAATGCAAGCATGCCTAGCGAGTGCACGCTGCTTTCAAGAAGCCTTAAATTGAGTGGTTTTAATCACGTTGGTCCAACGCACGACTTCATCTGAAATGAACTTTTCAGGATCGGACAAGGTGAAGGGCTCGGCACCGGCTTTTTCAAGATCCTGCAAGAAAGCGGGATCGTTTCTAACCTTGTTGTGGGTCGCCCGCAAAAACTCTTGAACATCGCGCGGAATGCCAGCGGGGCTGAATACGGCGTTGAAAACCTGAACTCGCATGTCGGACACACCCGACTCAATAGAGGTGGGAATATCGGGAGCAGCCTTCAGTCGCGCATCGCTGTTGACACTCAAAATACGCGCACGTCCGGCACGGTGTTGTGCAAGGACGGCTGAAGACATGATGGGGGTGATCATGGGAACGTGTCCCGCGATCAGGTCTTGCATAGCAGGGCCGCCGCCTTTGTAGGGCACGTGTTGAACATCCAATTTACCGGCTTGCAGTTTAAAAAGCTCGCCGGTCAAGTTCGTGATGGTGCCAGGGCCTGCAGAGCCATAGGCGTATTTGCCCGGGTTGGACTTGATCAAACCGATCAGCTCTCTCAAATTGTTGGCGGGCACACTCGGGTTGACCACGATGCAAGTCGGATTGATGCTGACCATGCCGATCAAATTGAAGTCTTTGATGGCGTCGTAGCTTGTGGTGCTAGAAGCCAATGGGTTGATAATTTGGGTGGAAGAGGTGCCTAAAAGAAGCGTGTAACCGTCAGGCTTTGCACGTGAAACTTCTGCAGCACCGATGGCACCACCAGCACCTGCCCGGTTATCGACCACAAAGTTAGCACCCGTGTGAGTGATGGCATATTTAACCCACAAGCGGCCGATGATGTCGCCATCTCCAGCCGGCGCGAAGGGCACAATGATGCGGATGGGGCGTTCAGGGAACTTGGACTGTGCGAACGTTGTGTGAGGGGTCAGGCCAGATAGCAAAGCTGAACCACCGAGGGCTAAAAAGTGACGTTTTTTCATGAGGCCAATATAGAGAGATTGGAGTGTCACATCAATTGGGTGAAGGCCTTATTGTGAAGATTTCTCATGAGTCTGTTTGATTTTCTACAATACGGCCATGAAAAACTTGAACTACACCCGCGCCAAAGCCCTGCCAGCCATTCTGGAAAAACGCATTGCCATCCTCGATGGCGCCATGGGCACCATGATCCAGCGCTTCAAATTGAGCGAAGCCGATTACCGCGGTGAGCGCTTCAAAGACTTTCCCAAAGACGTCAAGGGCAACAACGAATTGCTGAGCCTCACGCGCCCCGATGTGATTCGCGACATTCACGAAGGCTACTTGGCGGCAGGTGCCGACATGATTGAAACCAACACCTTTGGTGCCACCACCATTGCCCAAGAAGATTACAAAATGGCCGACCTGGCCATTGAAATGAACCGAGCATCGGCCGCCTTGGCCCGCGCCGCCTGCGACAAGTTTTCCACCCCCGACAAGCCGCGTTATGCCGTGGGTGCTTTAGGCCCCACACCCAAAACCGCCAGCATCAGCCCGGATGTGAACGATCCCGGCGCGCGAAATGTCGACTTTGAATCTTTGCGCAAAGCCTATTACGAACAAACGCAGGCCTTGGTGGAAGGCGGGGTGGATGTGTTGTTGGTGGAAACCATCTTTGACACTTTGAATGCCAAAGCGGCCTTGTTTGCCATTGAAGAATATTTCGCCGCCAGCGGAGAGCGCTTGCCCCTCATCATCAGCGGCACCGTGACCGATGCCTCGGGCCGAATTTTGAGCGGTCAAACCGTCACAGCTTTTTGGCACAGCGTGCGCCATGCTCGTCCTTTGGCCATTGGCTTGAACTGTGCCCTAGGCGCAACCTTGATGCGTCCCTATATTCAAGAGTTGGCCAAAGTGGCCAATGACACCTTCATCAGCTGCTACCCCAACGCGGGCTTGCCCAACCCCATGAGCGACACCGGGTTTGATGAAACGCCCGATGTCACCAGCCGCTTGTTGCATGAATTTGCGGCGGAAGGTTTGGTGAACATTGTGGGCGGTTGCTGCGGTACCACGCCAGATCACATTGGGGCTATTCAGCAAGCGGTGAGCCCCCTTGCACCCAGAGGATTGCATGTTGGGGCGTTTTACAAGGAAGCCGCCTGAGTTGGTGCCTTCAACTTCAGTGGCGCACCAAATTACAACGTGCAAGGCGAGTGTGTGCGCCGCTTTGGTGCGGCGGCCCGTCTCCCTTTGAAGGATCAGCGCACCTTAGCTAGGGCTAAAGCGCCAAGTCACTCAATCAGCAAAGCCGGTTAAGAGCTGGCGCGTTGTTTGCATAGTGCCTCTTGTCTTCACAGAAAAGAGGTTGCCATGTCTGAGTTCTTTGACCCCTATAACGCCGATCGCCCATTGATGCTCAAATGCAGCTGTGGTCGCGATCACTCCCCCGCTGACCACCATGCAGAAGTTGCAGCCGATGCGGCTGCTGCCACTTTGCGTGCGCGATCAGAAACTTCCGAGTTTGAAGCCTACAGCCAAGAGTTCATTGAAGCTACCTTGGTCAAAGCATTGTTTCCACACGACCAAGAGCGTCGAAACTTCTTGCGCGCGGTGGGCAAGAAAACCGCCATGGCCGCCATTGCCAGCGTGTTGCCCGTGGCCAGTTTGCAAGCCATGGCGCAAGAAAAAGGGCCACTTGAAAAACCAAACTTGAAGATTGGTTTTATTCCAATCACTTGCGCTACGCCTCTCATCATGGCGCACCCCTTGGGCTTCTACAGCAAGCAAGGCTTGAATGTGGAAGTGACCAAAACAGCGGGCTGGGCCTTGATTCGCGACAAGATGATCAACAAGGAATATGACGCGTCGCACTTTTTGTCGCCCATGCCTTTGGCCATCAGCATGGGGCTCGGTGCCAACACCACACCCATGAATGTGGCCACCATTCAAAACGTCAACGGCCAAGCCATTACCTTGAGCCTCAAACACAAATCAAACCGCGATCCAAAGAACTGGAAGGGATTTAAGTTTGGTGTGCCGTTTGATTACTCCATGCACAACTTCTTGCTGCGCTACTACTTGGCAGAAAACGGTTTGAACCCCGACACCGATGTGCAAATTCGCGTCATTCCACCTGCAGAGATGGTGGCCAACTTGCGCGCCGGCAACATCGATGGTTTCTTAGGCCCCGATCCTTTCAATCAGCGCGCGGTATTTGATGAGGTGGGCTTCATTCACATTCTCACCAAAGATTTGTGGAATGGCCATCCTTGCTGCGCATTCGGCACCAGCACTGAGTTCATCCAAAAAAATCCGAACACCTTTGCGGCGCTGTTCCGTGCAGTGCTCACCGCCGCCGCGATGGCACGCTTGCCAGGCAACCGTGAATTGATTTCCAAGGTGATTTCGCCCACGCAGTACTTGAACCAGCCCGAAGCGGTCATTAGCCAAGTATTGACGGGCAAATTTGCAGATGGCTTGGGCAAGATTCAAAACGTGCCCGACCGCGCAGACTTTGACCCCATGCCTTGGCAGAGTTTGGCGGTGTGGATGCTCACGCAAATGAAGCGTTGGGGATATATCAAAGGCAATGTGGATTACAAGCAAATTGCCGAAAAAGTTTTCCTGATTACCGATGCGCGCAAACTCATGAAGGATTTGGGGCAAACCGTGCCACCTGGAGGTAACTACATCAAACACAAGATCATGGGCAAAGAGTTTGATGCGGCCAAACCCGAAGAGTATTTGAAAAGCTTTGCCATTCAAAAGATGGGTTGATTGATTGTGAACACCATTTCAATTAACTTGCGAGCGGCCTTGGTTTCATTTTTGATCTTGGTTTTTTTCTTAGGTGCGTGGCAGCTTTCATCGCAGGGACCCTCGATTGGTGCTGCAACAAAAGTGGGTGCGACGGCAGAAGAAATTGAATATCAAAAGATGATGGGTAAAGACCCGGGCGCCAGCAAGAGCACGGGCTTTCCGCCGCCCGTCGAGGTTGCCAAGGCTGTGCTCAAACAGCTGTCCAATCCGTTTTATGACAACGGCCCCAACGACAAAGGCATTGGCATTCAATTGGCGCATTCTTTGGGCCGCGTCGGTTTGGGTTTCGCGTTGGCGGTGTTGGTGGCGTTGCCATTGGGTTTTTTAATTGGCATGTCGCCGCTGATGCAAAAAGCCTTTGATCCGTTTATTCAAGTGTTGAAGCCCATCAGTCCGTTGGCGTGGATGCCTTTGGCTTTGTACACCTTGAAGGACTCCAGCATCAGCGGCATTTTTGTGATCTTCATTTGCTCGGTGTGGCCCATGTTGATTAACACCGCGTTTGGTGTGGCATCGGTCAAACGTGAATGGCTGAATGTGGCCAATACCTTGGAAGTGAACCCGCTTCGCAAAGCCTTCTTAGTGATCTTGCCAGCGGCTGCGCCCACCATTGTGACGGGCATGCGCATCAGCATGGGCATTGCCTGGTTGGTGATTGTGGCCGCAGAAATGTTGGTGGGCGGCACCGGCATTGGTTACTTTGTTTGGAACGAGTGGAACAACTTGTCTCTGGTGAATGTGATCTTTGCGGTGCTGGTGATTGGTGTGGTGGGCATGTTGCTCGACATGGCGTTTGCCAAGCTGCAAAAAGGGGTGACCTATGTTGAATGAACAAGCTGTTTTGCAAACGACGTCTCAACCTGCGGCGCAGAGTGTTTTGGTACAACCAGGATTTTTAAAAATCGAAAAGCTGGCCAAAACGTATGTGGCTGACAAGCCGGTGTTTGCTGACGTGTCGTTCACGGTCGCTCGCGGTGAGTTTGTTTGCATCATCGGCCATTCTGGCTGTGGCAAAACCACCGTCTTGAATGTGTTGGCTGGATTGGACACGGCCACTGAGGGCCATGCGTTCATGGATGGCCGAGAAATTGCAGGGCCCAGTTTGGAGCGCGGTGTGGTGTTTCAAAGTCACGCACTCATGCCTTGGTTAACAGTGCGCCAAAACATTGCGTTTGCTGTGAAGTCTAAATGGCCAGACTGGAAAACACCGCAAATCAATGAACATGTGGAGAAGCATGTTGACATGGTGGGCTTGTTGCCCGCCATCGACAAAAAACCGAGTCAATTGTCGGGCGGCATGAAGCAGCGAGTTGGCATTGCGCGCGCGTTTGCCATTCAGCCCAAGATGCTGTTGTTAGATGAGCCCTTTGGCGCATTGGATGCCTTAACGCGCGGCACCATTCAAGATGAACTGATGGGCATTGTTCGCCAAACGCAGCAAACTGTTTTCATGATCACACACGATGTCGACGAAGCCATTTTGTTGTCCGATCGCATTTTGCTCATGAGCAATGGCAACGAAGTCAATGGCCACTATGTGCCGGGCGGTTTGGCAGAAGTGGTGCAAAACCCATTGCCGCGCGACCGAACCCGCGCACAGCTGCACCATTTGCCTGGTTACTACGACCTGCGAAATCACATTGTTGATTTCTTGGTTTCGCGCGCCAAAGCGCATTAATTTTTTACTTCAACTTATTCACGAGGAACATCATGAATCGCTTAGACGTGACAGAAAAAATCATCAGCACCAAGGTGTCCAAGGGCATCAAGTGGTCTGATGTGGCCGACAAAGTGGGCCTGTCCAAAGAATGGGTCACTGCCGCCTGCTTGGGACAAATGACCTTGGATGCCAAACAAGCCAAAATCATTGGCAAAATTTTTGGCCTGACAGCCGAAGAACAAAAGTGGTTGCAAGTGGTGCCCTACAAAGGCTCCTTGCCTACCGCGGTGCCCACAGATCCGCTGATTTACCGCTGGTACGAAATTGTCAGTGTGTACGGCACCACCATCAAAGAGCTTATCCATGAAGAATTTGGCGACGGCATCATGAGCGCCATCGACTTCAGCATGGACATCGTGCGCCAGCCCGACCCTAAAGGTGACCGTGTGAACGTGGTCTTGTCGGGCAAATTCTTGCCATACAAGCAGTATTGATGCGCCAAACGCCTTGGGCGTGGTTAAAATAGCCACTCCCTAAGGAGCGTTGCAGCCCGCCAGCCACATTGGCCGCGGGTCAGGCTTGGGGCTTCAAGCGGGGCATTGCCCTATCTCATTTGCAAACTACGCTCACCTGCGATCCAAGGGGTGAGTTTTGTTTGATACCGTTTCTCCGTTAAAGCTGTCGGGCCTTGAGCCTGTCTCGATTGGCTCGAAATCCTTGTTCGTGAACATTGGTGAGCGCACCAATGTCACGGGCTCAAAAGCCTTCGCACGCATGATTTTGAATGGCGAGTACGAGCAGGCTTTGGCCGTAGCGAGACAGCAAGTCGAAAACGGCGCACAAATCATTGACATCAACATGGACGAAGCCATGTTGGACAGTCAAGCGGCCATGGTGCGGTTTTTGAACCTCATTGCCTCCGAGCCCGACATTGCCCGCGTACCCATCATGATCGACTCCTCCAAGTGGAGCGTGATTGAAGCGGGCCTGCGTTGTATTCAAGGCAAAGGCATTGTCAATTCCATCAGCATGAAAGAAGGCGTCGATGCCTTCAAGGAACAAGCGCTGTTGATCAAACGCTACGGCGCCGCCGCGGTGATCATGGCGTTTGATGAAAAAGGTCAGGCCGATACTTACCAGCGGAAAATTGAAATTTGCGAACGCGCCTATCGCGTGTTGGTCGATGAGGTGGACTTCCCACCCGAAGACATCATCTTTGACCCCAACATTTTTGCCATTG
>CALAGS010000131.1 GCA_937891665.1 uncultured Burkholderiales bacterium
TGATCGTTTCGATCATGTGAACGGGAATGCGGATGGTGCGAGCCTGATCGGCAATAGAGCGCGTAATGGCCTGGCGAATCCACCAAGTGGCATAAGTAGAGAACTTGTAACCACGGCGGTATTCGAACTTGTCCACGGCCTTCATCAGGCCGATGTTGCCCTCTTGAATCAAGTCGAGAAACTGCAAACCACGGTTGGTGTATTTCTTTGCAATCGAGATGACCAAACGCAAGTTGGCTTCGATCATCTCTTTCTTCGCATGACGCGAAGAGCGCTCGCCGGCATTCATGCGTTTGTTGATGTCTTTGAGTTCATCCAAAGGCACCACCACGCGCGATTGCAAGTCCGTGAGCTTTTGCTGCAAGTCTTGAATGGGCGGAATGTTGCGGCCCATGACCGTACTCCAGGGCTTGCCAGCTGCGGCTTGTTTTTCGATCCATTTCAAATCAAGCAAGTGTGACTTGATACGCTGATTGTTCTTGTCGCGACCACTGAAGTCGGCAATGAACAAATCTTGGGGGTAGCCACATTTGTCCACAATGATGCGGCGCATTTCGCGTTCTTTCTTGCGCACATCGTCCACATGACCGCGCACCATGTCGCACAGCTTTTCAATGGTTTTGGCCGTGAATCGAATGGTCATCAATTCTTCAGACAACGCGAATTGCGCCTTTTGATAGGCGGGTGTGCCCCAGCCTTCTTTTTCATAGATCTTGTGAACTTGTTCGAACAACTCGGTGATGCGATCGAATCGCTCTAAGGCTTGGTTCTTCAACTCTTCTAATTTTTTGGTCAGAGCTTTGGAGCCACCCTTGCCATCATCGTCATCTGACTCATCAAATTCATCGAAGTCTTCTTCAGCCACATAGTCATCGGCTTCATTGATGTTAGAAAATCCATCCACCACTGTAGAAATGACGACTTTGCCTGAGCGAATTTCACCCGCAAGGCGAAGAATCTCAGCGATGGTGGCCGGCGATGCGCTGATCGCGGTCATCATGTTCATCAAGCCGCCTTCGATGCGCTTGGCGATTTCAATTTCGCCTTCGCGTGTTAGCAACTCAACGGTGCCCATTTCGCGCATGTACATGCGAACAGGGTCTGTGGTCCGGCCGAATTCGCTGTCCACCGTGGAAAGTGCAGCCTCTGCAGCTTCTTCAGCTTCTTCTTCGGTTGAGCCTGTAGGGGCGTTGTCAGTGATGATCAATGACTCGGCATCGGGTGTTTGCTCGTAAACGGCAACGCCCAAGTCGTTCAATGTGGCAATGACCACTTCCATTGTTTCAGCATCGACCAACTTGTCTGGCAAGTGGTCGGAAATTTCACCGTGTGTGAGATAGCCACGCGTTTTGCCCAACTTAATCAAAGCCTTGAGGCGTTGACGGCGTTTGGCCATGTCTTCTTCGGACAAGACTGTTTCGTCTAAGCCAAACTCTTTCATCAAGGCGCGTTCTTTGGCCTTGCTGATCTTCATGCGCAGGGGTTTGACTTTTTCTGTCGACTCAGGAACAGGCTCGCCGACCAAGTCGTCCTCGATGTCGCTCATGTCATCATGAATGGGTGCTGTATCTGCCTTGGACTTTCGGCCGCGCTTGGCGCTTTCAGCCTGTACTGCGGGCAAGGGTGCCTTTGTTTTGCTAGGCTTGACCGCAGGGACTTTGACCGTGGGTGTGGGAACCTTTTTGTCTGCAAGCTTGGGCACAGGCGTTGCAGCCTTGGTCGGTGCTTTGGAAGGCGTTTTAGCAGGTGCGATAGCAGGTGCTTTGGCGATGACTTTAGCGGGTACTTTGGAGGCAATTGTTTTTTTGGAGACGGGCACTGAACTGGCTTTCTTAACCGGTGCGGCAGCTTTGGCAACAGGTTTTGCAACTGTTTTAGCGACTGATTTCACCACTGCTTTGAGAGTTGGCTTGACAGGCTTTTTAGCAGGTGCTTTCACGGGTGCTTTGGCTTTGGCCGGACTTGTTTTGGCCGTTGCTTTCAGGGCAGGTTTTGCCACTGATTTGCCTGCCGATTTGACGACTGGCTTGGCAACGGGTTTGGCAACTTTGCTTGCGCCAGACTTAGCTTGTGCTTTAACGGGCTTCTTCGGTTTTTGAGCGGGCATGATGGACCTCAATACTTCAAACTGACTTGGAAACAAACGCTGCGCCACAAACTTCTGGCGCGAGAGGAAATGCAAACAAACACCTGAGGGCAGGTGGCTTCATTTGCAAGGGCAATTGGGCAAGATGGATGGGCGAACATTTGGGGTGCAGTCCTTGCGGTGATGTGGCCGTTCCCATGGAGGGAGGTGCGCTGAGGCGGTGGCCGGGTCCGGAGGTGCTGCTGTCGCTCTTGCCTGAAAAATGGATTATACCCAAACAAGGGTGAAAAGTCTAAACAATTTCAGTGTTCATGAGGGTTCGTCTGCGTTGATGCAAATCGCGCCATTTTTGAAAGGCTTCGGGACTTTGAATACTTTCAGCCTCTTTGAGTGCTTGCGTTTCAAGGCCTTTCAGGCGGTCAATCAGCATCAGGTTGAGCAGCAGTCTGAGCTCTTTGCGGGCTTCTCCAGGCTCCCCTTCCGTGCTGGCCTCGGGGGCATTGGGCTTGTGCGACCCCATTAATTTTTCAGCCAAAGTTGCAAACGCAAGTTGACTCATTTCCAACTGCAAGGCGCCCCAAGCCAAAGGGCCATGGTCATGAAACTGGCTTTCAATCCAACGCATCAGCTCACCATGTTGTTCGGGTAAATCGCACAACAAGGCATGGTCTTCGGCAGACAAGCCGTCCCACAAGGCCATGTTGGTGAGAATGAGCCGCACAGCATGGTCGGATCGACTGGCAGGTTGGACCCTAGGGCCAAGTGAAGCCACCTGCATGCTGTCCGACCCACCCACCAAGCGCCATTTGCCTTGTGGATCTTGTTGCCAGGTTTTGCCATCAGGTCTGGCCCGTGTTTTTTTCTGAAAATTTGAATTTCTTGCGGGCTCAAAGGGGGACGTCATGCCCTCAGGGTCATAAGGCACACCAACCGAATTGTTTGGCATGCCGGAGATCCCATTGCCAAGACCTGCTTGGTAGTTGCCACCGGAAGAAACTGCGTTGCGCGGACTGCTTCTAGAGGCTGCAGCTTCTGCTTGTTGAAGCCAAAGTCGGGCTAACTCCGAAGCTTCAAGCTGAATCATCTGGGCTAATTCAGAAAGTAATTGGCGTTTCAAGGCGCCGTCGGGGAGGGCACGCCAAAGCGGGCTGGCATTGCTTGAAAGATGCGCCCGACCTTCTGCCGATTGCAAATCACAAGCCTCTGAGGCGACTTCGATTAAAAACTTTGACAGTGGCGTGGCCTTAGCGACACACGCAGAAAAAGCCTCAGAGCCTTTTTCACGAATGAAACTGTCGGGGTCGTGCTCTTCGGGTAAGAATAAGAATTTAATATTTCTTACGTCTGTTGCATAAATCAGAGCGCCATCAAGGGCTTTGCGAGCAGCCCTGCGACCTGCAGCATCGCCGTCAAAACTGAACACCACAGAATCTGTAAATCTAAAAAGCTTTTGAACATGGTCTGGCGTGCAGGCTGTCCCTAAAGTTGCTACGGCATTGGGAAAGCCCCATTGGGCCAAGGCCACCACATCCATGTACCCTTCGGTGACCAAGACATAGCCCGCATCGTGAATGCTGTCGCGCGCCTCAAACAAGCCATAAAGCTCGCGGCCTTTGTGAAACACCGGCGTTTCAGGTGAATTCAAATACTTGGGTGTGCCATCGCCCATGACGCGTCCGCCAAAACCGATGCACTCACCTTTGATACTTCGAATTGGAAACATGACGCGGTCTCTGAATCGATCGTATCGCTTGTCATCTTCCTCATTCACGATGACCAAGCCGCTCTCGGCCAAAAGTGGGTCGTCGTATTCAGGGAAAACACTTGCCAAGCTGCGCCAACCTTCAGGTGAGTAACCTAAACCAAATCGCTTTGCAATTTGCCCAGACAAGCCGCGCCCCTTCAAGTAAGCCACAGCCTTCGGTGCATTTTTCAAATGTTGCTGATAAGCGCTGGCCGCTTTTTCCAACATATCGCTCAATGTGGCTTGTTTTTGTTTTTGAGCGACGGCGATGGCCCTGTCTTGAGGTGACAGGTCTTCCTCAGGCACAGTCATGCCGGTCTGCTGTGCCAAATCTTTCACCGCTTCTATGAAGCTCATGCCTGCGTGGTCCATGAGAAAACCAATGGCATTGCCATTTTTTCCACAGCCAAAGCAATGAAAAAATTGTTTGGTGGGGCTGACTGTGAAGCTGGGCGATTTTTCGCCGTGAAAGGGGCAAAGGCCCATGAAATTTGCACCGCCTTTTTTCAGCTGCACAAAGCGGCCAACGACCTCCACCACATCGACGCGGGATATAAGTTCTTGAATAAATGACTGAGGAATGGCCACACTTGTATTTTGGCCCAAGTTAGAGCGTCCAATACGCTGACCTCAATCAATATTCAGGGTGTGCACGCCAAAGTTGCCTGATTTTTTGTCGGCAAAATAATGCTTCAAAGTTTCTTGCACGGTTCTAAAGGCCAAGTCGTCCCAAGGAATTTCTGTTTCAGAAAACATTCGGGCCTCTTGTGTTTCAAAACCAGGTTCGAATTGCTCATTCTCCAATTCGGCCAAGAAGTAGAGATGGACCTGACCCACACGGGGCACGCTCAAGACAGTAAAAAGAGAGCCCATTTTGAAATGGGCACCTGCTTCTTCGGAAGTTTCGCGTGCGGCGCCTTCTGAGGTAGATTCACCCAACTCCATGAAGCCCGCTGGAAGTGTCCATTTGCCTTTTCGGGGCTCGATGTTTCGCTTGCAAAGCAACACACGTTCGCCAAAATGAGGAACCGTGCCCACGACATTGAGGGGGTTTTCGTAATGCACCAAATGACATTCAGTGCAGATGGCGCGCAGCTTGGTGTCGCCATCGTCGGGAAGCCGATATAAAACCGCCGAGCCACAGGCTCGGCAGTGTTTGATCAGTTGACGTTGAAAGCTCAAGCCTTTTTCGCTGGTGCTTTGGATGCAGGTGCTTTGGCGTGTTTTTCGATCAACGCGCGGGCAGTGTCGAGCAGCTTGCGACCGTCATGACCGCGCTTGTTCATGTCCTCAACCCATTCCACTTCTAGTGCGCGTGACTTGCTGCGGAACTCTTGGGATTCTGCAGGGCCAACGGTAAAGATGGTGTTGTTTCGATCGCTGGCTGATTTGCGACCCGGCACGTCACCTTCTTGTTGAACTTTGCCCAACCAACCTGAAGTTTCCAGGCCACTGTTGTTGTCAATGATCTTTTTCAGATCTGGCGGCAATGAGTTGTACTTGGCCTTGTTCATGGCCATCACAAACGTAGTGGTGTACAAGCAACCACCAGCGGGGTCAAACTCGGCATGGAACTTGGTGAGTTCGTTGACCTTCACGGCTGGTACGACTTCCCAAGGAATCACGGCACCGTTGATGGTGCCTTTGGACAGCGCATCCGGAATGCCAGGCAATGGCATGCCAACAGGAATAGCACCCAGAGCGCCCATCAATTTGGTCACTTGTCGGGTTGGAGCTCGCATTTTCAAGCCCTTCAAGTCGGCCACGCTTCTCACGGGTTTGTCCACCGTGTGAATGGCGCCAGGGCCGTGAACTTGCAAGGCGATTAAATGAGTTTCCTTGAACTCATCGGGCGCCACGGTTTGCACATATTCCCAATAGGCTTTTGATGTGGCTTCTGCATTGTTCATCATGAATGGCAGTTCAAAAACTTCAACCCTGGGAAAGCGCCCTGCGGTGTTGCCAGGCAAAGTCCAAACCACGTCGACCACGCCATCACGGACTTGATCGTACAACTGCACAGGCGTGCCGCCCAATTGCATCGCGGGATAAGCTTCAAATTTGATACGTCCGCCAGACTCTTGTTCGACCTTGTTCATCCATGCTTTGTGCATGTTGAGCCACACATTGGACTGAGGGGCCATGAAGGTGTGGAACTTCAGAGTGACAGTTTGCTGTGCAAAACCTGTGATGGCTGGCGCAGCCATGGCAACTGCAGCACCTGACTTTAAGAGCGAGCGACGTTTGATCATGTAAGTCTCCAAAATGTAATCCCTGAATGTTAACGGATCAAAGCCTCTAAATGAGGCCTCTAATCAGGCAACGTATTGAATCAACCACAGGGAAATCCCGGGGAAGAACAATAAGAGGCTGGTTCTGATGGTGTCGCTGATCAGGAAGGGCATCACGCCCTTGTAGCTTTCAGAAATGGGAACATCCTTGGCCATGCTGTTCACAACGTATACGTTTAACCCGACCGGCGGTGCCAACAAGCCAAACCCCACCGTCATGAGCACCATGATGCCGAACCAAATGGCGGTGGGCTCCTTGGCCATGCCAAAGTCGAGACCCATGACCAGAGGAAAGAAAATGGGAATGGTGAGCAAAATCATGCTCAGTTCATCCATGACGGCGCCAAGCACCACATAAAACAGCAAAATGGCCGTCACGACCATTAAGGGTGCGAGGCCCCATCCGCCAACCACTTCGGCCAACTGATTGGGTACTTGTGTGAGCGCCAGTGAAGAGTTCATGACATCGGCGCCAATAAAAATCATGAAGATCATGGCCGAACTTTCAGCCGTTGCATAAAAGCAAATCTTGAACTTGGCCCATGTGATTTCTCGCTTCAGCAAGGCCGCCAAAAAGGTTGAAGCAGCCCCCACACCGGCACCTTCAGTGGGTGTGAAAAAACCACCGTAGATGCCTCCAAACACAATGACAAAAATGCTCGCAATGGGCAAAATTCCCGCGAGGGCGGCCATAGAGAATTTCTCAATGTCGTCATCTACTTCGGGCGCTTGTCCGGGAACTACACGCACATAGATGGCGATGGCAATCATGTAGCCCAACATGGCAATGAGGCCTGGCACCATGGCGGCAGCAAACAACTTCGCAATATTCTGTTCAGTCAAGATGGCGTAAATCACCAAGGGAACTGATGGCGGAATCAAAATGCCCAAGGTACCGCCGGCGGCCAAAGTACCAGTCGACAAACGACCTGAGTAGCCGTGTCGTTTCATCTCTGGAAAAGCGACGCCGGTAATGGTGGCTGCTGTAGCAACAGACGAACCGCAGATCGAACCAAAGGCAGCACTGGCCAAAACAGCCGCCATGGCCAAGCCGCCCTTGAAGCGCCCCATGACGCTGGCTGCAAATTGGAACAAGGCCTTGCTAATGCCACCTTGGGTGGCAAAGTGGCCCATCAAAATAAACAAGGGAATGACAGACAGGTCATAACTTGCAAATCGTGCAAAGGCCAAGTTGTTGAGAAAGCTCGAGTAGGGGCCCCAGCCTGTTTGAATCAGATAACCCAGTGTTCCTGCTGAGAACATAGAGACAGCGATGGGAACTCGGATGGCCATGAGAACCAGCATGGCACCAAAAATAATCAAACACAGTGTGAGTGCGCTCATGCTGATACGCCTTCGGAGTTTGTGAACTTCTCACCCATGAAGGCTTGAGCCAAAGCAATGACCGCACTCAAGGCCAATGGGGGCGTCATGGCAGCGTACACAATCCATTCGGGGAAGCCCAACATCATGGAGCCCGATTGAGAGACCCATGCGTTCATGCCACCCAAATAAGTTCGCCAAGCAAGCAAGGCAAAAGCAGCCGCCATGAAAAGCGCGCCGAGTCTGTCAAGTTGAGCGGTTGTGGCCTCACTGGCCTTGGCGGTGAAAAAGTCGACAATGATGTTGGCCTTTTTGAACTGGCACATCGGCATGAACAAAGCAATGGCTGCTCCTGTGGCGACACCCGTCAGTTCGAAGTCACCCACGATAGTTTGCCCCGTTGTGTTTCGACCTATCAGGCTGTAACAAGTCATCAACGTGATGAAGGTTAACAAGGCCCCCGAAAGAACGCTGCAAAACTTGGCCAGTAATTCAAGTATTTTCAATGTCGACCCCCGATGCAGGGGCATCAAGCCCCTTGCCTAGTATCTGATTATTTCGCAGGATCAACTTGAACCGTCAATGTTCCTAAGCCAGCAACGCGGCCAACCAAGATATCGCCAGCCACTACGGCAGCCACGCCTTCAGGCGTGCCTGTGTAAATCAAATCACCGGGTTGCAATTCCCAAGCGGCCGATAAATGTTCAATCGTTTCGGCCACGTTCCAAATGAGCTTGGCCACATTGCTGCTTTGGCGAACGGCGCCATTGACCAACACTTCTAAGTCTGCATGGTTCACATCGCCAGCTTTGTCGATGGGGGTGATGGGGCCAATAGGTGCTGAGTGGTCAAATGCTTTGCCTATGCACCACGGACGTCCTTGCTTCTTCATGTCGTTTTGCAAGTCGCGACGTGTCATGTCCAGACCCACGGCATAACCGAAGATGTGTTTTTCGGCATCTGCCGCTTTGATGTTTCTGCCGCCGGTGCCAATTGCCACAACCAGTTCAATTTCATGGTGGAAATTTTGTGTCAAGCTGGGGTAGGGCATGTGGCCTGTCTCGCCTTCGTTCACGACCACCAGCGCGTCTGTCGGTTTTAGAAAGAAGAAGGGTGGCTCGCGACCTGTGAACCCCATTTCTTTGGCGTGCTCTTCGTAGTTGCGACCCACACAATAGATACGGCGCGCGGGATACCGTTCAGCCCGACCCAAAATAGGCACTGAAATCAAGGGAGCGGGAGAGAAAACAAAGCTCATAACAACCTTTCAAGCAAAATAATTGGACACACCCAAATTCAATTTTCGTAAGTATACTTATGAATTGACGAATCTGTCACCTACTTTTCGATGATAGTCGCATGGACAAGAGTTTTGATTTTGCAATTGCGCCAGGCCATTTGGTGCGTCGTACACAGCAAATTGCGGTGGCCTTGTTCATGGCTGAATTGGCAGCAGAAGATGTGACCCCCGTTCAATTTGCCATCCTGAATGCTGTGATGGACACCCCTGGTATTGATCAAATCACCTTGGCAGGACGTGTTGCCTTTGATGCGGCCACAGCTGGATCAGTCATAGGTCGCTTAGAAACCAAAGCCTGGATCAGGCGTGAGCCGCACCCAATTGATCGTCGAAGAAAGCTGTTGTGGCTGACCCCTGCGGGCCATTCAGCCACGCTCCAAATGAAAACAGCCGTAGAGCGCGTTCAAGAAAATTTGCTAAAGCCCCTAAGTCAAGAAGAATCGCAACAACTGGTGACACTGCTGTCCAAGTTGGTGGCAGGCCACGAACTCAATGCGCCCTGAACTAGGGGATTTCTTGGCTCAAACTCAGTGAACGAAGCCAAAAAGAAGTCTGTTAACTTTTGTAAGTGAGCACAAAATGTTCAACCACAGGCGGCGCAGCAAAGAAGGGTCCAACGATGGCGCGCCACTCAGTGAACGAAGCTGACTCTCTGAAGCCAATGGTGTGATCTTCCAGGGTGTCCCAGAAAATCTGCAAAATAAATCGATCGGGGCTTTCAATGCCCTGATTGACCTTGGCGCCCTGAAAGCCCTTGGCCTTAGAGATGACTGTTTGAAGTCCGCGCGCAATGGCTTCTTCAAACTCAGCTTGTTGGCCGGGCTTGATGCGAATGTCTGCAAGTTCAAGAATCATGATGGTCCTAGATTAAAAAAAATATTTTTGAAATTAAGCTCGGTGCTGTTTGGCAGCCCACAACACAAGCGCCACAAAAGCCAAGCTCACAATGCTCAACGCAAAACTGCCGGCGGCCCAAAAAGTGCTGACCTCAGGGCGACTGCTCAAAGGGCCCAATCCATGATACGCCCAAACATATGCGCCCCAAAGACCAACGCCCCACAACATGACGCTGTAAATGATCAAAGGCAGGAGCGTCATTTTGTAACACCGCAATATAAACGCACACACGGCTTGAAGTGCGTCAACCAAATGATGAAGCGCAACCCATCCAAGCACAGAAGCCGCGGCCAGGATGACCGCCATATCGGTTGAGAATAAGCTGGCTAAAGCATCCTTGCCAATAGCCAACGCGCTACTCAATGTCAAGGCCAGTGCCAGAGTTAACTTCAGCCCCGTGTGGGCAGCCTCTTCTGCATAACGCGGTTCGTTGGCCCCAATCCAAAAGCCAACCCGTGCACTGCAAGCGATGCCAAGCGCCAATGGCACCATGTAAAACAGCGTGGCAATGCTGGTTGCAATTTGGTGGCTGGCTGATGCCACGACACCTTGTCTAGATATGAACAAGGCCATCATGGTGAAAGAGGTAACCTCCACCATCAAAGCCAATGCAGCAGGAATTCCCAAGTGCAAAAACGCGCGAATCATTTTCCAGTTAGGTGCTTCCAAGGGCTTCCATATTTTGAATTCTTGGTAAACCTTTTGGTAGCGCAAAAAATAAATGCCCATGAGCATGAGCCATGTGTTCACTGCCAAAGTTGCCCAGGCGCAGCCCACAAGGCCTTGCGCCTCCAAACCCCAGCCACCAAAAGTGAACCAAATTGAAAGAGGAATTTTGATGCCCAAAGATACAATTTGAAGTGCTGTGACCCAGAACGGCATCCCCAGGCTCTGGTTCAGTGTTGAATACATTCGAAACAGCAGCGAAGGGCCAACCGCGATTGCCAGAACCTTCAGGTAATCTCGCACATCATTTTGTAAAACTTCAGGTACGCCAGTGGCATTCAGCCACGGATCAGGAAAGAGCAGGATCAAGGTACCCAAGACGATGACGGCAAGGCACAAGTACAAGGCCTGCCGCACAGATTGACCGAGCGCTACATGAGACCCAGCGCCGCGAAGCTCTGCCCAGACCGGAAGCAGCGCGGTGATCAAGCCATTCAAGGCCACATAGATGCTGATGTAAATGGCAGAGCCTACCGATAAAGCAGCGAGAGCAGAAGCGTCGTAGCGACCAGCAATGAGGGTATCTGCAACACCAAAAGCCATCACAGCCAGTTGCCCCACTAAAACCGTACCGGCGTGACGAAGGATGATGCGCGCTTCAAACATGCCGCAATTCGCGCTCAGGGTTTGGCGGTGATGGAGATCGACAGGGCTCTGAACAAAACGATGTCTTCGTTGTTGTCTGAGGGGCGGCGCACTGTGGCGTGTTGTGTCCATGCGCTTGCATCAACCTCTTTGCTGAATGCCTCCAGGGCTTGTGTGTCGACAATGAGCCAAGCACATTGGCTTGCATTTGAAACTGTGCTTTCAGCGCGGGTGGCAACAGGGAGCAGTTTCAGATCGCCATGAAATTGAAAAGCTGCGCCTTGCGCTTTGGTCAATCCATAGTAATGAACACAATCTGTTGCACCCATCATGCTGCGAACTTTGTTAACCAGAGGTGCATAGCTTCTGCCGAAATCTAGCAAGGGCAACCACAATGTCATGACCAAAAGCCAGCACAAGGTGGCACCACTGGCAGGCAGCACCATGCTCTTCCAAAGTGCCGAGCGGTGTCTACCGGCTCGCCATCTGACAAGGCCTGCCCAGGCCAGGGTTGCCAAGCTAGCCAAAATGAATGCTGTGATGGAGAACTGAAGCACAAAACCTGGCGCAAGTCGAGCCACATTGATGGCAGGCTGAGCAGGAAAACCTGTTTGCATTGACAGCCAAACAGTCCAAATGATGAGTGCACCCACGCTGAAAAAGAGCAAGGTAAACCAATCAATGAAAGCGCTGAGGCTGCGTTTCAATGTGGGCAGTGCAAAGGCGGCCAGCGTGGCCAAGGCAGGCAAGCTGATGAGCAGTGCACGATCACTCAAGCCAGACATCCATGTGGTGGCAATGCCCACACCCATGAACCACAGCGGTAGCGACAAATGGGGGTTGGCTGAAATACTTTTGAGTTGATAGCGCCACCGCCAAAGCGTCCAAAGAGCCAAGGGCCATGCTGGCCAAGCGAACCACAAAAGCAAACGGGCCATGGCCTGGACTTCAAACAAATGAGACGAGGCAACTCGCCATTGCCACAAGTCCAAGCCACTGGTGATGGCTGCTGTAGCAAGGCAAAAGATCAAGACCCAGGCAACATCGACTTTTCTCACGCGCAGAGATTGCGGCTGCCCCGTATCTAAAGCAATGACAATGGCGCCGCCGGCCCCCAAAATCATTGCCAATGCAGGGGCGCCAGAAAGGGCCAAGCCAATGATGGCGAGTGCGGCGCAAAACAGCGATGCCATTCTTTTGCGAGCCAAGTTGGCCAATGCAAAAAAGAGAAGCGCAGAAAAAGAAAGTTGTGCGAGTGCGGGGGTGGCCTCGTGAGACAGTCTGGCCAAACCCAAGCAAGCAATCAAGGCTAGCAAACCACCATCGGCAATAGCCCGCGCATAGTCTGCAGGTTTGGCTTCGCCGCCAAATGCAAAGCTGACGGGTTGAGCCGCTGGCGTTCTCGCAAGGGCGTAAACCGCGTACCAAGTGGCAGCCAATGTGAGGCCCAACAAGGCAATAAATGGCAATTGAGCAGCTGTGTCGATCGGTAGGCCCTTGGGCGCCAATTGAATGGCCCACGCACCTAGCCAATAAGGCAAAAGAGCCGCACCGCTGTCCGTTTGCCCAAGCAGCGTTGGTTTTAACCACGCCACACTGTCTGATCCAAACGATTGCGCCAAATTGAACATGAAGCCAAAGGCTTCCATGTCAGCGGCTTTCCAAGGCGTTCGGCCTATAAAGCCAGGTAAAACATAGGCCAAGCAAAGCGCCCACACAACCCAGCGCGGCAAACGCCTGACGGCACTTTGCGCCACGATGGCCGGGTTGGCAGAGGTATCTGATGGGTAGGCGTTCACAATTCAGACAATAGCAGAGTCAGGATCAAATTCACAAGTGTGGGTCGAGGCAAAAAACAAGGGCAGGCCGGTTGCCCGGACTGCCCTTCGATGGTCACGACGTGACGCGCTAGAAAGATTACTTGGTGATGGACGTTTTGCCAAAACGGTTGCGGAACCTCTCAACGCGACCACCCATGTTGTCCACAGATTTTTGGGTACCTGTGTAGAAAGGGTGTGATTCGCTGGATGTATCGAGTTTGAACAAAGGCAACTCGCGGCCGTCGTCCATTTTCACCATCTCTTTGGCATTGACGCAAGAACGTGTGACGAACTTGAAGCCGTTAGACAAGTCCAAGAAGCAAACTTCTCGGTAATTGGGGTGAATGCCTTCTTTCATGATCTATTCCTTGGGTTCAGATGCGACAGCCGCCTCGGACCATCCGGGGTACTTTTCGCTAAGCACGAGATTATGGCATGAAATCAATGACTTGCACGCCTAATTGGGTCTGTAAAAGCTACTTTTTAGCCGCCTCGACGCATCATGTCGAAGAATTCGACGTTGCTCTTCGTGGCTTTCATGCTTTTCAAAACCATTTCCATGGCCTCAATTTCGTCCATGTTGTACATGAACTGGCGCAAGATGCGGGTTTTTTGCAGCACTTCAGGCTGGAGCAACAATTCTTCGCGGCGTGTACCACTGCGGTTCAAGTTGATGGCCGGGAACACGCGTTTTTCGTACAAACGGCGTTCCAAATGGATCTCGCAATTGCCAGTCCCTTTGAATTCCTCAAAGATCACCTCGTCCATGCGGCTACCGGTATCGACCAGCGCTGTGGCAATGATGGTCAGGCTGCCGCCTTCTTCGACATTGCGAGCGGCGCCAAAGAAACGCTTAGGACGTTGCAAGGCATTGGCATCGACACCGCCAGTCAAAACTTTGCCAGAACTGGGCACCACATTGTTGTAGGCGCGGGCCAAACGGGTAATGGAGTCGAGCAAGATGACCACATCTTTTTTCAACTCCACCAAACGCTTGGCGCGTTCAATGACCATTTCGGCCACGTGCACGTGACGTGCAGCTGGTTCGTCAAAGGTAGATGCAATCACTTCGCCGCGCACTGTGCGCTGCATTTCTGTGACCTCTTCAGGGCGCTCGTCGACGAGCAACACCATCAGGTGAACATCGGGGTTATTGGCGGTGATGGCGTGCGCAATGTGCTGCATCATGACGGTTTTGCCAGACTTGGGCTGCGCCACAATGAGGGCGCGCTGTCCTTTGCCTATTGGGGCAATGATGTCAATCACTCGGCTGGTGATGTTCTCGTCGGCCTTGATGTCGCGCTCAAGGCGCATCTGAATGTTGGGGAACAAAGGCGTCAAGTTCTCAAACATGACCTTGTGCTTGTTGTTCTCTGGCAGGTCGCCATTGACCTTGTCAAGCTTGGTGAGAGCAAAGTAGCGCTCTCCGTCTTTGGGAATTCGAACTTCGCCTTCAATCATGTCGCCGGTGTGCAAATTGAATCTGCGCACTTGGCTGGGGCTGATGTAGATGTCGTCGGTGCTGGCGGTGTAGCTGGTGTCGGGGCTGCGCAAGAAAC
Source organism: uncultured Burkholderiales bacterium (assembly GCA_937891665.1). Lineage (GTDB taxonomy): Bacteria > Pseudomonadota > Gammaproteobacteria > Burkholderiales > Burkholderiaceae_C > Limnohabitans_A. The sequence continues at coordinate 14,332 of CALAGS010000131.1, forward strand.
CGAAACCATCGGGCAAGATTTCTAAAACACCGTCGGCAAATACTTGCTCGCCAGCGCGAGCACGTTTTTTAATGATGGCAAACATCAACTCTTGTTTGCGCATGCGGCCTGTGTTTTCAATTTCAAGCTCGTCGGCTTGCTTGAGGACTTCAGACACATGCAGTGCCTTGAGTTCGTTTAAGTGCATGGATTTACCTGCGTAAAGCAACCCTTATGGGTCGATGTCAAAAAAATCAGGGGGAGGAAGGAGACCGAAATTTCAAACGTCTAGAAACCAAAGCTGGGAAGATGCGTCAAAGGGAGCAAGTAGACGCTATGGGCTTTTGTCAATTTCTATCTTGAAACTGTGCTGAAACCCTTTAGGGTCTCAACGAAGCGGATTATGACAGGATTTTTTGAAGTGTCGCAACTGGGCTTGCCGACCCCCCAAATAGCTTCAAATTGAGGGACGGGCCTCAAAGCGCCTTGGATTGGCGCTTTGAATTCAAGCCAACTGTTGGTCAATGAATGCGGTTAACTGAGATTTGCTCATGGCACCCACTTTGGTGGCGGCCAATTGACCATCTTTAAAAACCATCAAGGTTGGAATGCCCCGAATGCCAAATTTGGCGGGGATGTCGCGGTTTTCATCGACATTCATTTTGGTAATTTGCAGTTTGCCTTCATAGCCGGTTGCAACTTCGTCCAAAATGGGGGCAATCATCTTGCAAGGACCGCACCATTCAGCCCAAAAATCAACGATGACTGGCTTGTCCGCTTTGAGCACGTCGGTCTCAAAAGTGGCGTCGGTTGTGTGTTTGATCAAATCGCTGGCCATGGCCTGTTCCTTGTTGAGATTGAAATTACAGCTAAATCGTCTTTGTAAACTTCCTGTATTTTGACAGAAACGAGCAAAGTTGCTCATTCATCACTTGATCCAAATCATTTTCACCGCATGGACGTCCCTTCATCTCACGCTTCAAAGCCCTTGGACCTGTCCGTGGCGGTCATTGGGGGCGGGCCTGCAGGCCTGATGGCGGCGCAGGTTTTGTCGAGTTTTGGCCATTCTGTGCATCTGTTTGATGCCATGCCTTCAGTGGGGCGAAAGTTTTTGTTGGCAGGGCGAGGGGGTCTGAACCTCACGCACTCAGAGGCTTTCAACCAATTTGTAAATCGCTATGACGCCCATGCTGCACTGCTGAAACCCCTGCTGAGTGAGTGGGGTTCAGATCATCTAAGGGCTTGGGCTCAGGATTTGGGGGTTGAAACATTCATTGGAAGCTCAGGACGTATTTTCCCTAAAGAAATGAAAGCAGCCCCCTTGCTGAGGGCGTGGTTACATCGTTTGCGCCATCCTGCAACAGGCCGGCCCGTTGAATTTCACATGCGCCACCGATTGACAGGTTTGCAAGCCATGCCCGCTGACAAAGCCAATGGCAACTGCATTGAATTAAGTTTCGAAGTACGGCATCTCTCGTCGCCTGAGCTTGAGTTGCGCAAAGTCAATGCTCAATCTGTGGTCTTAGCGCTTGGCGGGGGAAGTTGGGCCCGGCTAGGCTCTGACGGTGCTTGGGCGCCTTGGTTAACTCAAGTGGGCGTGCCCGTGAACGCCCTGAAGCCCTCCAATTGCGGTTTTCATGTGGCCGGCAGAGAAGGCCAGGGTTGGACGCCGTTTTTCTTGGCGCGTTTTGCGGGTCAACCTCTCAAATCAGTCGCCATCGAGTGGGTTCATGCCCAAGGGCATGTCATCAGGCGCCAAGGAGAGTTTGTAGCCACCACCTACGGGGTGGAAGGCAGTTTGATTTATGCCGCTTCATCAGATTTACGCAATGCCATTCAAGCGCAAGGGCTGGCTGATTTCAAATTGGATTTATTACCCGATTGGACCTTGGAAAAAGTGATCCAAGAGGTTTCACATCCTCGGGGCTCGCGCAGTTTGTCTTCACACCTGAAGGGACGACTTGGCATTGAGGGTATCAAGATGGCCCTGTTGAACGAATTGCTGTTGCCTCAGATTTTGCAAGATCCAGCGCAACTGGCCATGGCCATCAAAGGCTTGGTGGTGGTGCTCACAAAGCCAAGGCCCATCGATGAAGCCATCAGCAGCGCAGGCGGCGTGACGTGGGAGGGGCTCGATGCAGGGCTGCAAACCAAGGCTTTACCTGGGGTGTTTTGTGCGGGGGAAATGTTGGATTGGGAAGCACCCACTGGTGGCTATTTGCTCACGGCCTGCATGGCCACAGGGGTGAAAGCTGCTAGAAGCTTGCACGCCAACATGAAAGGTGACGAGCCTTGACCCCGGCACTGACTCTGCAGTTAGAGCTGCTTGGTTCCCCACCTGACTCGGTTGGCCGCTTTACCATGCGGGAAGGCCCGTCGGGAGCTATTGTAAGACACCGATAGAATCGATGCATGTCTTATCTCGTTCTAGCTCGCAAATACCGACCTCGCAACTTCACTGAAATGGTGGGTCAGGAGCATGTCGTGCAAGCCCTGACCAATGCCCTTGTGCAACAAAGGTTGCACCACGCCTATTTGTTCACCGGCACAAGGGGCGTGGGCAAGACAACGGTGTCCCGCATTTTGGCCAAATCCCTCAATTGCCAGGGCACAGACGGGCAGGGCGGCATTACTGCTGAGCCTTGTGGTGTTTGTCAGGCCTGTCGGGACATTGATTCAGGTCGATTTGTCGATTACACGGAGCTTGATGCTGCCTCCAATCGAGGTGTCGATGAAGTTCAAAGCTTGCTTGAGCAAGCGGTTTACAAACCGGTTCAGGGGCGCTTCAAGGTGTTCATGATTGACGAGGTGCACATGTTGACCAACACGGCCTTCAATGCCATGTTGAAAACGCTTGAAGAGCCGCCCGAGTATTTGAAGTTTGTATTGGCCACCACCGATCCCCAAAAAGTACCTGTCACTGTTTTGTCTCGGTGTTTGCAATTTAACTTGCGTCCCATGGCGCCAGAGACAGTGTTTGAACACCTCACGAAAGTCTTGGCGCAAGAGAACTTGCCCGCTGAGCCCATGGCTCTGAAGTTGTTGGCCCGTGCCGCCAGAGGGTCGATGCGCGATGCACTGAGCTTGGCCGATCAAGCCATTGCATTTGGCAGTGGCCAATTGCAAGAAGCCACGGTTCGTTTGATGTTGGGCAGTGTCGATCGCAGTCATGTCATGGGCCTTATTGATGCCCTTGCTAGGGGCGATGGTGCCGCTGTGGTTGCAATTTCTGAAGGCCTGCGACTGAATGGTTTATCTGCTGCTTCTGCCTTGGAAGACATGTCCATGGTGTTGCAGCGCATGGCTGTATTGCAAGCAGTCCCTAGTGCTGCCGCTGAATCTGACGATCCGGATCACGAAGAAATGTTGCGTTTGTCAGAGGCTATGCCCGCCGATGAAACGCAGTTGCTCTACAGCTTGTGTTTGCACGGCCGCACAGAACTGGGCTTGGCGCCGGATGAGTATGCGGCGCTCACCATGGTCTTGCTGAGGCTACTGGCTTTTAAGCCAAAGGCTCATCAAGCTCAAGAAGCTCAACAGGTGCAGGCGCCTGCGGCTCAAAAAAAAACTTTAACAACAGCGCCATCTAGTTCAGCGCCAACTCAGTCGGCTTCTTCGGTGTCGCCTGCGACCCTTGCCGTTGAAAAGCCTGTAGTCGAGTTGCCTTTGTCAGAAGCGCGCATCTTGCCTATTCAAGTTAAAAATTTGCCTGTCCGTCAAGCCAGTGAACCGTCTGAAAGAACCGCGCCGAAAGTGTTGGTCGCCACAGAGGAGGGCCATTTTTGGACTCAAACAGTTCGTCAATTGGTGGCGACTGAAGCTGTAACGGCCTTGGTGCGTGAGTTGGCCTTGCAATCTCAATTGATTGCACGCGATACCGATCAATGGCATTTGCGAATTGACAGTGAATCCTTGAACCAAGGTACTGCGCGCGAGCGTTTACAAGCCGCACTGAACAGCGCAGGGCATGCCGTCAAGTTGGTGGTTGAAATTGGCAAAGTGACCGATTCACCGGCACAGCGCAATGCCGCTGATTTGGCTGAAAAACAAAAAGCGGCTGAAGATTTGATTCATTCAGATCCCATGGTGCAAGCCATGGTTGAAAATTTTGGCGCCAAAATAGTGCCCGGCACAATCAAACTTATTTCTTAAATTTAACGGAAGGAAAACCATGTTCAACAAAGGTCAACTCGCTGGCTTGATGAAGCAAGCCCAAGCCATGCAAGACAATTTGAAGAAAGCCCAAGACGAATTGGCTTTTGTCGAAGTGGAAGGCTCGTCTGGCAGTGGCATGGTCAAAGTAGTGATGACTTGTAAACATGCTGTCAAGCGTGTCACGATCGACCCCTCTTTGCTGGCAGACGACAAGGACCTGTTGGAGGACTTGGTGGCCGCAGCCTTCAACGATGCCGTTCGCCAGGCAGAAGAAGTGTCTCAACAGAAAATGGGCAAATTGACGGCAGGTTTACCTCCCGGCATGAAGTTGCCTTTCTAATTTTTTCAAAAGCCATGCAAAAACCCAATGCCCATGCACTCGATGCGCTCATTCAAGCGCTGCGGGTTTTGCCGGGAGTCGGTGCCAAGTCTGCCTCACGCATGGCATTTCATTTGATGCAGCACGAGCGCAGTGCTGCGCTGCATTTGGCAAAAGCCTTAGAGCACGCTTGTGACAACGTCAAACATTGCGCCACCTGTCACACACTCACTGAGACAGATGTTTGCAGCATGTGTGCCGACCCTGAGCGCGACCGAGCGCAGCTGTGTGTGGTGGAAACGCCCGCAGACCAAGCGGCCATTGAGAGAACTTCTACTTTCAAGGGCCTGTACTTTGTTCTCATGGGCAAGCTCAGCCCCCTAGACGGCATTGGACCAAACGACCTGGGATTTGCCAAACTGTCAGAGCGTTGCAATGACGGTCTGGTGCAAGAAGTTATTTTGGCCACTAATTTCACGGGCGAGGGTGAGGCCACGGCGCATGTCATTGCTGAAATGTTAAAGAGGAGAGGCTTGCGCGTTACGCGCCTGGCCAGAGGCGTACCTGCTGGAAGTGAACTTGAATATGTCGATTTGGGCACCATTGCCCACGCACTGGTCGATCGTCGATAAGGACATTGCGACCTCGCACACTGAGTTATCAGTGTTCCTCATTACGTAATTACCCGCTTGGGATGTTTCCCGATGCGCCTAGATCGATACCTTTGTATGCTAAACCCAGCATCGATGGGAACTCTTCAAGGGGTATGGGCGTGTTACAAAAGCTTCGGCGGCGTGAGTTTTCAGCAGTGGCCATGGCCAGTGTTGTGCTGGCGCCTGGCTTGGCACTGTCTGCAGTCACTCCTCAAAAAGTCAGCATTGCACTGGCCGCAAAAACCAGTCTTTTCCATTTGCCTTTGGTTTTGGCTGAGCAATTGGGCGCGTTCAAAAACGAGGGTCTGCAAATTGATTGGCTTGAATGTGAATCAGGCCTTCAAGCGGTTCAATTGGCCTTGAAAGGGCAAGCAGATGTGGTGTCAGGCGCTTTCGAGCACACCCTCGATTTGCAAGCCCGTGGCTTAAATTACCGCGCCTTTGTGCTGCAGGGCAGAGCGCCCCAAATCAGTCTGGGCTTGGCCACACGAAAAGCGCTCGCCATGAAATCATTGGCTGATCTCAAATCTTTCAAGATGGGTATTTCATCCTTAGGTTCTGGCACGCATTGGTTAGCGCAGCAGTGGCTATTGAAAACCAAGCTTGCAGCCGATAACGTTCAGTTCATTGAACTAGGCTCTGCCACAGGTTATTTGGTTGAAGCCGTTAGAAATGGCTCGGTTGACGCTTTGTGTCACATCGATCCTGTCATGCACTACCTGGAACAAAAAAACGAATTGCGTCTCTTGGCTGAGACGCGATCGCTGCTCAGTTCGCAGCGCATGTTTGGCGGCCCCATGCTCTCCGCTTGTTTGTTTGGCAAGGGTGAGTTTTTGCAAAAACGCGCCGATGTTGCCCTGACCTTGACCCGAGGTGTGGTCAGAGCATTGCAGTGGCTCAAAACCGCAGGGCCTTCCGATATTCTGAAAATGGTGCCTTCTCACAACTGGATGGGCGATCGTGCGATTTACTTAGGCGCTTTGGAAAATGTGCGCGACAGCTACAGCTTGGATGGCATGTTTTCGACAGAATCCTTGCAAACGGCTTGGCGCGCCAGAGCCAGTCGCGTTAGCACCGACCGGGCCAATTGGACCACCTTGGCTAAAACTTATACCAATGAATTTGCGCTCATCGCACAGCGTAAAGTCAATGCCTGACTGAAGAGTTGGGGGAGTTTGGCTTGGTCGTTTTTGGGGCGGACGGCTTTGATTGGACTTTGGCTTGCTTCGCCTTGGGAGCGCCCGTTGAAGCTTTCACACCTTTTTGGCTGCTCGGTTTCTTACTTGTATTTTTACTGCCGCGGGAACTGGCCGTAGTTGGCACCAAGATGGCAATGGATTGCCCCGGTTTGAGTGCCACAGGCACCTTCAATTTATTCCAAGCGGCAATGTTCGAGGGTGAGACGCCATGACGGCTTGCAAGCGTGGCCAAAGTGTCTCCTTTTTGAACTTTCACCATCATGCGGCGCAAAACAATTTCGGGTGCAAAAGAAATGATGGCGTTGTCGGCCAGATGTTCAGTCACGTCGGCGTCGAGGGCGCCTTGTCTTACAACCAACAAGGTGGAGCCTTGTTTGACTTGCATCCCCTTCGGAATTTGATTCACAGAGCGAAGTTCGGCTTCGGTCATTTTGACCAGTTTGCTGACCTCCGAAACCTTCATGGTCTTGGGCACAGACCAAGCGGTCCAACTGGCCAATTGTTTTTGTGCGTGCTCTTCGAGTCGGC
>CALAGS010000132.1 GCA_937891665.1 uncultured Burkholderiales bacterium
GCGAAGGCGGCCGCACTGTGGGCGCTGGCGTTGTTGCCAAAATCCTCGCTTAATTCAACCCATTGAAGTTTGGAGCAACAACATGTCCGCAAAACAAAAAATCCGCATTCGCCTTAAAGCGTTTGACTACAAATTGATCGACCAGTCTGCTGCTGAGATCGTTGACACGGCCAAGCGCACCGGCGCCATTGTCAAAGGCCCAGTGCCTTTGCCAACACGCATGAAGCGTTTTGACATTCTGCGTTCACCGCACGTCAACAAGACCAGCCGTGACCAGTTCGAAATCCGCACGCACCAGCGCCTGATGGACATCGTAGACCCTACAGACAAAACTGTAGACGCCTTGATGAAGTTGGACCTGCCTGCTGGCGTCGACGTCGAAATCAAGTTGCAGTAATTTGCAATTGAAAAATAGTTGAGGTGTTGCCTGCCTGGGAAACTGGGCTCGCAACGTCCTCATCGGGGTCTGAAAAAGCCCCAAAAAGACTCGAATTAAAAAAACGCTTGCCATGTTTCATGGCGCGAGGCTATAATTCGAGGCTCAGCCCGTTTTGGGTTGGGATTTATTAACCTTCTTTCATATCAAACCTAATTAAACCTAGGTCAAACCCAGTGGCCAATTGAAGTCGCTGGGGTGGAAGCATTGGAGAAAAAACATGAGTCTTAGCAACTCCCTAGGGTTGCTGGGCCGCAAGGTGGGCATGATGCGTCTGTTCACTGATGATGGGGACGCAGTGCCTGTCACAGTGGTAGATGTTTCAAACAACCGTGTGACCCAGGTGAAAACCCAAGAGAACGATGGCTACGTTGCCCTTCAGGTGACGTTTGGCGCGCGTAAAGCATCGCGTGTCACCAAGCCAATTGCTGGCCACCTTGCGAAAGCAGGCGTTGAAGCCGGTGAAATCATTCAAGAATTCAAAGTGACTGCTGATACAGCAGCGCAGTACGCCGCTGGCGCTGCTGTGCCTGCTACGGTGTTTGCTGTGGGCCAAAAAGTGGACGTGCAAGGCACCTCCATTGGTAAAGGCTTCGCGGGCACCATCAAGCGTCACAACTTCAAATCACAGCGCGCATCGCACGGTAACAGCCGTTCACACAATGTGCCTGGTTCTATTTCCATGGCACAAGACCCAGGTCGTGTGTTCCCTGGTAAGCGCATGTCAGGTCACATGGGTGATGTCACATGCACCACCCAGAACCTCGACGTTGTGCGTGTTGATGAAGTCCGTGGCTTGCTCCTCATTCGAGGCGCAATTCCTGGTTCCAAAGGCGGTTTCGTCACAGTGCGTCCCGCCATCAAAGTTAAAGGAGCGAACTGATGCAGCTCGAACTCCTCAACGACCAAGGCCAAGCGTCATCTAAATTTGATGCGCCCGAAACCGTGTTCGGTCGTGCTTACAACGAAGACTTGATTCACCAGATCGTGGTGGCTTACCAAGCCAACGCCCGTCAAGGCACCCGCGCTCAAAAAGACCGTGAACAAGTTCACCACTCAACCAAGAAGCCATTCAAGCAAAAAGGCACCGGTCGTGCACGTGCTGGTATGACTTCTTCGCCTCTGTGGCGCGGCGGCGGTCGGATTTTCCCGAACATGCCCGACGAGAACTTCACGCAGAAAATCAACAAGAAGATGTACCGGGCTGGTATGGCTTCTATCTTCTCTCAATTGGCACGCGAAGGCCGTTTGGCGGTGGTTGACTCCTTCAAAGTTGAGTCTCCCAAAACCAAGTTATTGGCTGCCAAATTCAAAGCCATGAACCTCGACTCTGTCTTGGTCATTGCAGAAGAAGTTGACGAAAACTTGTATTTGGCTTCGCGCAATCTGGTCAATATCCTGATTGTTGAGCCCCGTTACGCCGATCCAGTTTCTTTGGTGCACTTTAAGAAAGTGGTTGTCACCAAAGGCGCTGTCGACAAACTCAAGGAGATGTTCGCATGAGCACACAAAAGTTTGACGAAGGTCGTCTGATGGCTGTGTTGGTTGCCCCCATTGTGTCCGAGAAGGCCACCATGGTTGCAGAAAAATCAAACGCCGTCACATTCAAAGTGCTGCAGGACGCTACCAAGCCAGAAATCAAAGCTGCTGTGCAGTTGATGTTCAAGGTGGAAGTTAAAGGCGTGTCTGTGGTGAACACCAAAGGCAAGACCAAGCGTTTTGGCAAGACAATCGGCCGTCGCGACAATGTTCGCAAAGCCTATGTCACCTTGATGCCAGGTCAAGAGCTGAACCTCTCAGGGGAGGCCGCTTAATCATGGCAGTCATTAAACTCAAACCAACCTCACCCGGCCAACGTGGCGTGGTGAAGGTCACACGCGATCACCTGCACAAAGGCGAGCCCTACGCGCCTTTGCTTGAAGCACAGCATCAAAAAGCGGGTCGCAACAACAACGGTCACATCACAACCCGTCACAAGGGTGGTGGTCACAAACATCACTACCGTGTTGTTGACTTCAAACGCAACAAAGATGCCATTCCAGCCAAAGTGGAACGCATTGAGTACGACCCTAACCGCACAGCGCACATTGCGCTGGTCTGCTACGCAGACGGTGAGCGTCGTTACATCATTGCACCGCGTGGTTTGGAAGTGGGTGCAACATTGTTGTCCGGTTCGGAAGCCCCGATCCGTGCAGGCAATACATTGCCCATCCGCAACATTCCAGTGGGTTCAACCATTCACTGCATCGAACTGAAACCAGGCGCCGGCGCTCAAATCGCTCGCTCTGCTGGTACTTCGGCCACCTTGTTGGCCCGTGAAGGCATCTACGCTCAAGTGCGTATGCGTTCCGGTGAAGTTCGCAAGATTCACATCGAATGCCGTGCCACCATTGGTGAAGTCGCCAACGAAGAACACAGCTTGCGCCAGTTGGGCAAAGCCGGTGTGAAGCGTTGGATGGGTATCCGTCCTACCGTCCGCGGTGTGGCCATGAACCCTGTTGACCACCCACACGGTGGTGGTGAAGGTCGTACCGGTGAAGGCCGTCATGCAGTAGACCCATGGGGTAACCTGACCAAGGGCTACCGTACCCGTAACAACAAGCGCACGCAGGTCATGATCGTGTCGCGTCGCAAGAAGTAAAGGGTAGCCAATGACACGCTCACTTAAAAAAGGTCCATTTGTTGACCATCACCTCGTTGCCAAGGTTGAAAAAGCCGTTGCAACGAAAGACAAAAAGCCCATCAAAACATGGTCACGTCGTTCTATGGTCTTGCCCGATTTCATCGGCCTGACCATTGCTGTGCACAACGGCAAGCAACACGTGCCTGTGTATGTGACCGACCAAATGGTTGGCCACAAGCTGGGTGAATTCGCTTTGACCCGGACATTCAAGGGTCATCCAGCGGACAAAAAAGTCCAGAAGAAATAAGGAAAGACCATGGAAACACGTGCAGTCCTCAGGGGCGTCCGTTTGTCGGTCGATAAAGGCCGCCTGGTCGCCGATCTAATTCGCGGCAAAAAAGTGGATCAAGCTTTGAACATCCTCACATTCACGCAGAAAAAAGCTGCTGGCATTGTGAAGAAGGTTTTGGAGTCCGCCATTGCCAATGCTGAACACAACGACGGTGCTGACATCGACGAGTTGAAGGTGAAAACCATCTACGTCGAACAAGGCGCCACACTCAAGCGATTCACCGCCCGCGCCAAAGGCCGTGGCAACCGTATCAGCAAGCCCACATGCCACGTGTATGTGACGGTTGGCAACTGAAAGGCCTAGGAAGAATATGGGACAAAAAATCCATCCTACCGGCTTCCGCCTTGCGGTCACACGCAACTGGGCAAGCCGTTGGTACGCAAGCAACCGTGATTTCGCCGGCATGTTGGCCGAAGACATCAAGGTTCGTGAATACCTCAAGGCCAAGTTGAAGAACGCTGCAGTTGCACGCGTCCTCATCGAGCGTCCTGCTAAAAATGCGCGCATCACTATTTTCTCGGCACGTCCGGGTGTAGTGATCGGCAAAAAAGGCGAAGACATCGAAAGCTTGAAAAAAGAACTTTCAAAGCGTTTGGGCGTGCCCGTCGCAGTGAACATCGAAGAAGTGCGCAAGCCTGAAATCGATGCCCAACTCATTGCAGACAGCATCACACAACAGCTTGAGAAGCGGATCATGTTCCGCCGCGCCATGAAGCGCGCCATGCAAAATGCCATGCGTCTGGGTGCCCTCGGCATCAAGATCATGTCTGCTGGCCGTTTGAACGGTATCGAGATTGCGCGTACTGAGTGGTACCGTGAAGGCCGTGTGCCTTTGCACACTCTGCGCGCTGACATTGACTACGGCACATCTGAAGCCAAGACCACCTATGGTGTGATTGGCGTGAAGGTCTGGGTCTACAAGGGTGATACCTTGGGTCGCAACGATGCACCTGCATTGGCTGAGCCCCGTCAAGAAGAAGAGCGTCGCCCTCGCGGCCCGCGTCGTGATGCTCGCCCGGGTGACCGGCCGCCAGCACGCGGTGCACCCCGCCGCGCTGGTGGCACCAACACAGCACCTGTTGATGGCAGCGATAAGCCCGCCGAAGCAGGTGGTGATGTCAAACCCACCGTTAAGCGCGTACGTAAAGTAGTCGCGCCAGCTGCAGCAGCTGACGGTGCCAAAGGAGAGTAAATATGCTGCAACCCGCTCGCAGAAAGTTCCGCAAGGAACAAAAGGGCCGCAACACCGGCGTCGCAACCCGTGGCAACACGGTTGCGTTTGGTGATTTCGGTTTGAAGTCCACCGACCGTGGCCGTTTAACGGCCCGTCAGATCGAAGCCGCACGCCGTGCGATTTCCCGTCACGTGAAGCGTGGTGGTCGCATCTGGATTCGTGTGTTCCCCGACAAGCCAATCTCTACCAAACCTGCCGAGGTTCGGATGGGTAACGGTAAGGGCAACCCCGAGTACTACGTGGCTGAAATTCAGCCCGGTAAGGTGTTGTACGAAATCGTTGGCGTGCCAGAGCAATTGGCCCGTGAAGCGTTTAAATTGGCCGCAGCCAAACTGCCCTTGCGCACGACGTTTGTCGCACGCATGATTGGCCAGTAATTCAGGAGAACTCAAAAATGAACACCACTGAACTGCGTACCCAAGACGAAGCTGGTTTGGCCAAAGAAATCAAGGACCTGCAAAGGGCCCATTTCAATTTGCGCATGCAAAAAGCCACTCAGCAAATCGGCAACACGAACCAACTGCGCGAAACTCGCCGCAGCATCGCTCGCGCCAAAACCATCCTTGCCCAAAAGCAAGCCGCCAAATAAGGAGTGACCATGACGGAAGCTAAAACATCCCTCAAGCGCACCTTGATCGGCAAGGTGGTCAGCGACAAGCGTGCCAAAACTGTAACGGTTTTGGTAGAGCGTCGCGTGAAGCATGCTTTGTACGGCAAGATTGTTGCCAGATCAAGCAAGTACCACGCGCACGACGAAACTGGACAATACGGTGTGGGCGACGTGATTGAAATCACCGAGAGCAAGCCAATTTCCAAAACCAAAAACTGGGTTGCCACCCGCTTGGTTGAAAAGGCTATTGCGATTTAAGCTTTATCAGCTCATATCAGCAAGCTTTGCAAAAACGACTCACAATAGTGGGTCGTTTTTTTTCGTCGGTGTGTTTATCAAACGCATCCTTTCACAGTCGCTTTTTTTTACCATTTTTTAAGGAATCACCATGATCAAAGTTGGAGACACCATCCCCGCAGTCACATTGACTGAGTTTGTCGAAGTAGAAGGCAATGGCTGCAGCATTGGCCCCAACCCTGTTGATGTTGCCAAAGCCTCAGCTGGCAAAACCATCGCCTTGTTTGCTTTGCCAGGCGCTTTTACGCCCACCTGCTCAGCCAAACACGTGCCGGGTTATGTGGCGCAATTCGATGCCTTGAAGGCAGCAGGCGTGGATGAGATTTGGTGTGTCAGCGTGAACGATGCGTTTGTGATGGGCGCATGGGGCCGCGAGCTGCACAGCACGGGCAAAGTTCGCATGATGGGTGACGGCAGTGCTGACTTCACAAAAGGCACTGGCCTGACTTTAGATCTCACAGCACGTGGCATGGGTCTGCGCAGCAACCGCTATTCAATGTTGGTCAAAGACGGCAAGGTGGCAACTTTGAACATTGAAGGCCCTGGCAAATTTGAAGTCAGTGACGCCGACACCATGTTGTCACAAGCCAAAGCTTAAACGCACTCAAACCTCGCTGGGCGCACTTCAAAGCATGACGCGAAGATAGTGCGCACCAGCCAAGGGGTTGTGATAGTAGGGCGCAACCTCTTCGAAGCCTAAGTCTTCGTAAAGCGCCCTTGCTGTTTCCATCTCATCTAGTGTGTCTAACAAGACGCAGCTGTAGTCGCATTGGCGAGCCGCATCCAAAATACTTTCAGCCAATTGACGCCCTAAACCAAGACGGCGAAAGGCAGGCCTGACGTACAAGCGTTTCATTTCTGCGGCATTGGGCGAATCGGCTGAATCTAAGGGGCGCAGTGCACAACAGCCCGCGACTTCTTGGTTCACCTTGGCCAACAAAAGAGCACCGCGGGGTGGCGCATATTCACCCGGCAATTGAGCCAACTCAGATTCAAAGTCTTGAAAGCAAAGATCGACACTGAGAGAGCGAGCGTACTCTTGAAAAATCTCACGTACGGCTAACATGTCTTCTGCAGAAGATGCCTCGAACAGAGAGATGGTGGGCTTTGAAGGTGCAGACAAGAGAGTCGATTTTGCGGGTTGTGATCGAATGAAGTTTAGCGTTAAACAGCGGGGCTTAGACGGCTGTAGCACCTAGATTAATCAGGGCATACACCAAGCCGGCACTGACCAAGATGCACAGGATGGCCAGCAACCAATTGGCGGGACCATCTTTGGATGAGTTTGCTGGCGTTGTGCTGGTTTTATCGCCCTTCAACATGGCGAGGGTCAGGTTCTGTTTCTTCTTAAATAAATACCAGAGGATGGCTAAAAGATGGACAGCCACCAACAAAAGGATGAAAGTTTTTCCAAAGCCTTTGTGCCAAGACGTGGCCAGACTGACGCTGCTGCCTGAAACAAGGCTGACCAAGGGACCTGCATTAGAAATCTCGTCATCGCTGATGAGGCCCGTACTCACTTGCAGAGTTAACAAAGCCAACATGGCGATGACGGCCAAAGAGCCCAAGGGGTTGTGACCCAGAAACGGGGTTTGGGGGATTGAGCTTTTGAAATACTGCCGAATTAATTCAGGTTTGCAAGTCAGTTGGCGCCAGCGCGACCAGTGGCCACCACAAAAACCCCAGATGATTCTAAAAATGAGCAGGCTAAGAACCGCATAACCGCATCTGAAATGCCACACCATGGCGTTGCCGCCCACATTGCCTGTAATGACCAAAGCCACGATCAATATGGCCAGTGTCCAATGGAAGATGCGAGTTGGCCAATCCCAAATGCGAATTTGAATCATGCGATGTCTTTCAATGCGAAAGACGCATTGAGCAGGGGTTTTAAAATCATGAGAAACTATAAGTTAGTTCAACGTCGTTAGGAATACGCATGAAAAAACATTTCGCTCTCGTTTCTGGTTTGTTGTCCGTTTTGCTGGCACTCCCAGCGGCAGCGCAATTTGCAAAACCCGAAGATGCCATCAAATATCGCAAAGCCAGCTTCACTGTGATGGGCGCGCATTTTGGTCGAGTCGGCGCCATGGCCTCAGGCAGAGTGCCCTATGACGCAAAAGCCGCAGCAGAAAATGCGGACATTGCTTTGGCCATGTCAAAGTTGCACTGGACCGCTTTCCCAGAGGGTTCAGACAAAGGTGAAACCCGAGCCAAGCCAGAAATTTGGAAAGACGCCGCCAAGTTCAAAGATGCTGCTGACAAAATGCAAGCCGAACTGGTTAAAGTTTCTGCCGCAGCCAAACTAGGCAATGTAGATGCGTTGAAAACCGCCTTTGGCCCGGCAGGCGCCACTTGCAAAAACTGCCACGATAATTTCCGCAAAGACTGATGCTTATTGACCAGCGCATGCCAACAGCAGCGCTGTCAACTCTTTCGGGGCACTGATCATTGGGTCGTGCCCCGTTTTCATTTCAATCACGCTGGTGTTCTGTCTCCAAAGGCCATCCCAAAATTGTGGGTCAAGTACACGGCGACGCACGGCATCGATGGTTGCCAGTGGCGGCACCGTGCAATTGATGAAGGTGCGAGGAACACTTGCAACGCGAGCTGCATCAAAGTTCAGAACATGCTGGTAGGTTCCGCCGGGATGAGGCGTTTGCCGCCTTTGTACCCAATCGTAATCTGCGCCAGCTAGACCAAACACAGAAGGGTCGGGTGGTGGGAAGCTGTTGTTGATGCTTTCGGCAGCGGCATCGATGCGTGCCTTTTGCGTGGCACTGGCATGCGTGCTACTCCAACTCTCGCCTGGTTTGGGAACCACTGCGTCAAGGTAGACCAAATGTTTTAAACGATGTGCGCGTCTGTCTGCAACCGCTGTGCCCAGCATGCCGGCATAAGAGTGCACCACCAAAATAGCGTCTTGCATCTCTTGTGCATCTAGCGCTTGCAACACATCTTGCACATGGGTTTCTAAATCAATGCCTCGGTGCAGCAAGTGAGATCGCTCCCCTAGGCCAGTGAGTGTCACGGCGTGAGCGCTGTGGCCTGCACGAATGAGTCCTTCAGTGACATGTTGCCAGCACCAAGCACCGTGCCAAGCGCCGTGAACCAATAAGAATTGCGCCATCAGATCACGCCTTTGCTTTGAAGTTGTTCAATCTGCGCATCGCTGTAGCCCAGCACTTCGTTCAGCAGTTGTGCGGTGTGTTGCCCTAATTGAGGCGGCGCATGGTCTTGCCGGACAGGTGTGAGGCTGAGCTTCAAAGGACTGGCCACCAAGCGCAAATCTTTTTGATGAGGGTGCTGCCAAGTGTCAATCATGTTGCGCGCTGCCACTTGGGGATCTTCGAACACTTCTGACAGATTGTTGATGGCACCGCAAGGAACTTTGGCCGATTCAAGAGCTGGCAGCCATTGCGCTTTGGTCCGCTTCATCATGATGTTCTCGAGCATTGGCACCAGCACTTGTCTGTTTTTCACGCGCTCCGTGTTCTTGCTAAATCGTGGATCGCTGGCCAACTCGGGGTGACCGGCTACATCACAAAACTTGGCAAACTGCCCATCATTGCCGACAGCCAAAATCAGATAGTCGCGCGCATCAGGCTCGGCATTCAATGCGGGCTTCACTTCAAACACTTGATAAGGAACGATGTTTTGGTGGGCATTGCCCGCGCGGCCTGGGGTTTTGCCACTGACCAAATAGTTGGCCCCTAAGTTGGCCAGCATGGCCACTTGCGTGTCCAACAAAGCCATGTCGACATACTGGCCCTCACCTGTTTTTTCGGCATGTCGCAAGGCGGCCAAAATGCCAACGGTGGCATACATGCCCGTGAACAAATCGGCCACAGCAACGCCTACTTTTTGCGGGCCACCGCCAAGATCATCGCGCTCACCTGTGACACTCATCAAGCCACCAATGCCTTGGATAGCATAGTCATAGCCAGCTCGGTCGCTGTACGGCCCGGTTTGTCCAAAGCCTGTGACGCTGCAATACACAAGCCGAGGGTTGATGGCCTTCAAACTGGGGTAGTCCAGGCCGTAACGGGCCATGTCACCGACCTTGAAGTTTTCAATGAAGACATCGCAGTGCGCCAGCAATTCACGAATCAAAGCTTGACCATCCGGCTTGGAAATATCGCAAGTAAGTGAGCGCTTATTTCTATTGGTTCCTAAGTAATATGCTGCTTCAGGTGTGTCGTTGCCTGTGGCATCTTTGAGGAAGGGAGGGCCCCAGCTGCGCGTGTCGTCACCGGCGCCGGGCCGTTCGATTTTGATCACATCGGCCCCAAGATCGGCCAAAGTTTGAGTACACCAAGGGCCCGCGAGGACACGGGAGAGGTCAAGAATACGGATGCCGTCTAGTGAGTTCATCCCCTATTGTCGCGAAAAAAAAGTCATACGCTCGCGTTGATAATCAAACCATGCGTAAAAATTTTTTGAAGAATGCAGTAGCGGTTTTTTTCGCAGCCATGGGACTCAGCGCATGCCAGCCCAGTTTAAATTGGCGAACTGTTCAAATGCCGGAAACCAAGCTCAGTTTTGAGCTGCCTTGCAAGCCTGACAAAACGACCAAACCCGTCACCATGGCCGGCCAAACCTTAGAGTTATCGGTGGTGGGGTGCGAGGCTGGCGATGCTGTCTGGGCGGTCATGTCCGCCAAGCTAAGCGCCAATGCCGATCGCACAGAACTTTTGAAAGGTTGGCGCCAAGCTACTTTGCAAAACATGCGCGCGACTCAAATTGAAGATGCAACGTGGATGCCTGCCCGAATGACGGCACTACCTGGCGCGCTTCGTTTGAAGGCAATCGGTACAACAGCCAAGGGTGAACCCGTCCGTGCCCATGCGGTATGGTTTGCCCATTTAGAGGGGGATGCTGTTCGTGTGGTGCATGCGGTGGTTTACCAAAACCAAGGCGTCAAGCAAGACCAAAGCGCAGAGCCATTGATTGAAAGTCTGAAGTTACCATGACCCCCACGACCACTCCCTTCTTGGCACGCCGGCAAATGTTGGGGGTCTTCTTGGCCTTTGCGTCTGCTTACTTTCTATCGGCCTTGATCCGCGCTATCACGGCTACGTTGTCACCCACTTTGACACAGGAATTAGCGCTATCAGCGCAAGACTTGGGCCTGCTTGCAGGGGGCTACTTTCTCGGGTTTTCAGCCACGCAACTGCCGTTGGGCAAATGGCTTGACAAGCATGGCCCTAAAAAAGTCTTGTTGGCATTCTTGGTCGTGGCCGTATTCGGTTGCATCGCTTTTGCATTGGCCCGAAGTTTCATGGGTCTTTGGCTGGCCCGTGTTTTGTGTGGCGTGGGGGTGAGTGCTTGTTTAATGGCGCCCTTAACGGGCTACAGACGGTGGATGGCGCCAGGCGCGCAGTTGCGTGCCAACTCTTGGATGCTGATGACGGGATCTTTGGGCATGCTTTCTTCCACCTTGCCGGTCCAATGGTTGATACCGATTGTGGGTTGGCGCGCCATTTTTGCAGGCTTGGCGGTTCTGGTCGTTTTGTCGATGGTCATGATCTATGTTCTGGTACCTGTGTGGGCAAAATCAGAAACAAATCAACAAGACCCAGGCGCACAAGCGGTCAAAACAGAAGAAGGTTACGGTCCCATCTGGCGCAATGCCTATTTTTGGCGAATGGCGCCCATTGGCTTTTTTTGCTACGGTGGTTTGTTGGCCCTTCAGACACTTTGGGCAGCGCCTTGGATGACCGTTGTGGGAGGCTACTCGCCGCTGGATGCCGCAACAGGTTTGTTTGCCATTAACCTCGCCATGCTAGTGACTTTTTGGGCCTGGGGTTTGGTCACGCCGCGTTTGGCAAAACGTGGCATTTTGCCCAATCAAATCATTGCATGGGGTCAGCCCATTAGCTTCGTGGTTTTGGCGTGGATCATTGCTTCAGGACCACAACTGGGTGATCAAACAGCTTTGGCTTTGAGTTTTTTTTGCATCAGCAGCACCTTTGTTTCTTTGGCGCAACCCTCCGTGGGCATGGCCTTTCCGCCCCATTTGGCAGGACGCGCACTCTCTGCCTACAACCTCGTTATTTTCGGCGGTGTCTTTGTGGTTCAGTGGGGCATTGGTTTGGGTGTTGACCTGTTCAAGTCGTTTGGATGGCCGCCGGTTTTGGCCTTTCAAGCTGCTTTTTCAGTCTTTGGCCTGTGCGCTGTGGCATCCTATGTTTATTTTCAATTGGCAAATCGCGATAATTCAGCATGATTGGAATTCTCATCGTCGCACACGCACCGCTGGCTTCTGCCTTGCGTGATTGCGCGCTGCACGTTTTTCCCGAATGTGCTTCTGGTGTTCAAGCATTGGACATAGCGCCCAACACCAGCCCGGAGGAAAGCCTGGTGCTGGCCAAGGCCGCCATGGCCCAACTGAACACCAAGGAAGTGCTGCTTTTGAGCGACGTATTTGGTGCCACACCCTCCAATGTGGCGCAAAAACTCAACGATGGTGTGGCTACGAGATTGCTCGCAGGTGTGAACTTGCCCATGTTGCTGCGTAGCGTTTGTTATCGTCATGAAACTTTAGATGCGTTGGCCGCACGTGCGCAAGCGGGCGGCGCTCAAGGCATCATGCCCGTGGGTTGTACTGCGCCGCAAAATCAAACAGGATCTCGAAATGCTCCAAGCCACCACGACCATCAGCAATAAACTCGGTTTACATGCTCGTGCTTCCGCCAAATTGACCAAGTTGGCGGGTGGTTTTCCATGTGAAATTTGGATGACCAAAGGAGAGCGCCGGGTCAATGCCAAAAGCATCATGGGTGTGATGATGTTGGCGGCGGGAATTGGCAGTGAAGTCACCATTGACACCGAGGGCGATCAAGCCCAAGAAGCCTTGGATGCCCTGCTGGCATTGATCGCTGATAAATTTGGTGAGAGTGAATGACTTTCAGTATTCACGGCCTAGCGGTTGCCAGAGGCATCGCCATTGGGCGCGCGGTGCTGGTGGCTTCAAGCCGCGTTGATGTTGCCCACTACTTCATTCAGCCTGATCAAGTTGACGCAGAAATTGGCCGTCTGCGAACAGCCCGCAATGCTGTTGTCGAAGAGTTAACCAAGCTGCAAAATGAACTGACTTCCGAAGCCCCCCCCGAGTTGGGCGCCTTGCTAGATGTTCACTTGATGCTGCTAGAAGACGAAACTTTGTCATTGAGTGTGAAGCATTGGATCGAAACGCGGCTTTACAACGCCGAGTGGGCGCTCAGCAGTCAAATGGAAGTGATTGGTCGCCAGTTTGACGAAATGGAAGACGCCTATTTGCGCGAGCGCAAGGCAGACCTCGAGCAAGTCACAGAACGTGTGTTGCATTTCTTAAAAGGCGGCAACGCGCAGGCTGTGCGAACCAGGTCGCATGCAAGGCCCCAACAAGAACTGCAATTAGGCGACACCTTGGACGTCCCATTGGTGTTGGTAGCCCATGACTTGTCGCCTGCCGACATGCTGCAATTCAAGCAAAGTGTCTTCACTGGCTTTGTCACAGACGTTGGCGGTAAAACTTCGCACACCGCCATTGTGGCCAGAAGCTTAGACATTCCTGCGGTGGTGGGTGCGCGCAGCGCCAGCCAACTGATTCGACAAGACGACTGGATCATCATCGATGGCGATGCGGGCGTGGTCATTGTCGACCCCTCTTCCATCATTCTGGCGGAGTATGGTTTCAAGCAGCGACAAGGTGATTTAGAGCGCGAGCGCCTAACGCGACTCCGCCACACACCATCAGTCACCTTGGATGGCCAAAAAATTGAATTGCTCGCGAACATCGAAATGCCTGAAGACGCCAGTGCCGCTTTGTTGGTGGGTGCTGTCGGGGTTGGACTTTTCCGCAGTGAGTTTTTGTTCATGGGTCGGCAAGGCCATTTGCCCGATGAAGAAGAACAGTTTGAGCAATACCGACGTGCCGTTGAAGGCATGAAGGGCTTGCCCGTCACCATACGCACAGTCGATGTGGGAGCAGACAAACCTTTAGATGAAGCACGGCACGATGCGGCGCATTTAAATCCTGCCCTTGGCTTGCGGGCCATCCGCTGGAGCTTGACCGATCCGGAAATGTTCTTAACCCAGCTGCGAGCTATTTTGAGAGCTGCTGCTTTGGGCAAGGTGAATTTGCTGGTGCCTATGCTGGCGCATGCCAGAGAAATCCATCAGACCGTGGCCTTGGTCAAGCAGGCGCAACTCGATTTGGATGCGCGCGGCGTGGCCTATGGCCCTGTTCAACTGGGCGCCATGATTGAAATTCCGGCTGCAGCCTTGTCGCTTAAATTGTTCTTAAAGCACTTTGACTATTTGTCGATTGGTACCAACGACCTCATTCAGTACACGCTGGCCATTGACCGTGCTGATGAAAGCGTGGCTCACTTGTACGACCCCTTGCACCCTGCGGTGCTTCGGCTGGTGGCAGACACCATTGCCGAAGGTGCAGCGCAAGGCAAGAGTGTTTCGGTGTGTGGCGAGATGGCGGGTGATGTCAGCATGACCCGTTTGTTGTTGGGCATGGGCCTCAAAAGTTTTTCCATGCACCCTTCGCAGGTGTTGCAGGTTAAGCAGCAAATTTTGCGCTCAGACGCTGAAAAGCTCAAAGCTTTTGCGCAACAAGTGCTTGAGTCTGATGACCCAGCAAGCTTGATGAACAGCTAGTTCGATGTCCCATTAAGTGTGGGTTGACTTGATTTCAAATTGAGGGTCGTTGGCGGCTTCATTTGCAGTCTGAGGTCGCCCCAACCAAGCGCCTCCCACAATTAAAACGCCGGCCCACGCCACCAAACTGGTGAGCGCTTCTTGCCTGTCAATCAACAGCAACAAGGTAGAACAAAGTGGCGTTAAAAAACTCAGCAAGCCGATCTGTTGGGCATTGCCATTTTTCAAGGCGGCGTCCCATAAATAAAAAGCCAGGCCCAAAGGGCCAAGGCCCATCCATGTCAGCAGGCCCGCATCGTTCAAGCTAAGCGCCACAGGGGTTTCAAGCAAAAAGTGGCATAACAAAGCCAAGATGCCCGAGACAAAACCAAAGTAGCCAATGGCTGCCGTGTGAAAGGCGGCAACGCGCTGCGTCATGAGTGAGTAGGTGGCCCAAATGAAGGCAGACGCCAAGGCGGCCAAGTAGCCCAAATTGAAATCGGTTTCAATGGCTTGGCCGTTTGTCATGACCAAAACGGCGCCCGTTAAACCGGCCATTGCCGCTAACACTTGCCGAAGATGGAGGCGGCTATTTTTGTGAAACAAAGGCGCCAAGACCACAATCAACAAAGGCCACAAATAGTTCACCAAATTGGCTTGAACGGCGGGCGCTGTGCGAAATGCCAAGAACAAAAGAAAGTGATAGCCAAACAAACCATAAATGCCAAGTGCCAAAGTTTGAGCAGGCACGATGGCCAGGCGCCATCGAAAACCTGACCAAGGCAATGCCACCAAGCTGCCAATTAAAAGAGCGCAGCCCGCTGTTAAAAAAGGTGGCAAGTGCGACAAACGCACGCCCACAGGCGCCAATGTGGCCCACAACGCAATGGCGCCCAAGGCCAACCAAGTGGCTCGAAGGCTAGGCTTCATCAGCGTGCCAAACTTGCATCGTGCGCTTGTTGGTCGGCGTGATAACTTGAACGCACCATGGCACCTACTGCTGCATGTTTGAAGCCCATCGCGTAGGCTTTTTCTTCAAACATTTTGAAGGTGTCAGGATGAACATAGCGCTTCACGGTCAGGTGGCTGGTGGACGGCGCAAGGTACTGCCCTAAAGTGAGCATTTCAATATTGTGATCGCGCATTTCCTGCATCACTTGCAAAATTTCTTCGTCCGTTTCACCCAGGCCCACCATCAAGCCGCTTTTGGTTGGAACGTGCGGAAACAGCGCTTTGAATTTTTTCAACAACTGCAAAGAAAATTGGTAGTCGGAACCGGGCCTTACTTCTTTGTACAAGCGTGGCACGGTTTCTAAATTGTGGTTCATCACATCGGGTGGTGCCGCCTTCAAAATTTCCAACGCGCGATCGTCGCGTCCGCGAAAGTCGGGGACCAAAACTTCAATTTGAGTTTTCGGTGAAAGCGCACGCGTTTCGCGAATGCAGTCAACGAAATGGCCAGCGCCGCCATCTCGCAAGTCGTCGCGATCGACACTGGTGATCACCACGTAACTCAACTTCAAGTCGGCAATGGTGCGCGCCAAACTGCTGGGCTCATTGACATCCAGTGGGTCGGGGCGGCCATGACCGACGTCACAAAATGGGCAACGCCGAGTGCACTTGTCACCCATGATCATGAAGGTGGCCGTGCCTTTGCCAAAACATTCGCCAATGTTGGGGCAGCTGGCTTCTTCGCAAACAGTGACCAATTTATTTTTGCGAAGGATGTCCTTGATTTCATAAAAGCGTGTGGTGGGTGAACCGGCTTTCACACGAATCCAGTCGGGCTTTTTCAGCACCTCGCCGGGCATCACTTTGATGGGTATACGCGACAACTTGGCGGCGGCTTTTTGCTTGGCCATGGGGTCGTAGTTTTCTTGCGATTGCGCCTCGCGCACAACAGGGCCTGTGGCGCTCAATTCTTTGGTCATTGCATTCTTTCAGTGTCAGGTTGCCAGCAGGGCGGCGAGCTTGTGCGCCAATACGTCTGCCGCTTCTTCCCAAGAGGTGTTCACCCCGATTGTAAAAAGGTCGACCGATTGCAAACCAGCATAGCCGCAAGGATTGATGCGGTCAAAGGGTTCAAGGTCCATTTTCACATTCAGCGCCAGCCCGTGATAGCTGCAATGGCGCGAAACTTTGATGCCCAAAGCACTGATTTTCCCCAAGCCTTTGAAGGGGTCGTTGGGTAGCACGGGCCCTGTCAATGCGGTGTGCGCGAAGGGGTCGGCCAGACGCACATAAATACCCGGGGCATTGGCAACACGGTGGCCCGTGACACCAAAATGAGCCAAGGTGCGGATGACCGACTCTTCAAGTCGGTAAACGTACTCTTTCACAAAGTAACCCGCACGTTGCAAATTCAGCAAGGGATAGGCCATGATTTGTCCTGGCCCATGGTAGGTCACCTGACCGCCTCGGTTGGTGGCGATGATCGGAATGGTGCCGGGACTGAGAACGTGGCTGGCCAAGCCAGCTAAACCTTGGGTGAACACCGGAGGGTGCTGGCACAGCCACAACTCATCGACCGTCGCTGTTGTGCGTTGCAAAGTGAAGTCTTGCATGGCTTGGTAGGCGTCCGGGTAGGGGACCAGTCCGAGATGTTTGACCAGCATAAATGGGACTTGAATTAGAGCGCTACTTTGACCATGGGATGCCCTGTGAGGGCAAGGTAAAGATTGTCCAGTTGCTCTCGGCTTGTGGCCCTGATGGTGAGCGTCACACTCAGGTAGTTGCCTGCTTTGCTCGGCCGCATTTCAAGGGTGGCTGGATTGAAGCTGGGGTCAAATTGTTGGGCAATGTGGCACATGGCTTCTGCAAAACCGTCCACCCTTGCGCCCATGACTTTGACTGGAAAGTCACAGGGGTATTCAATCAGCGACTCTCTTTGAGCGTCGGTGGCAATGGGGGGCTGTGAAGAGGCGCTCATAAAATTGGATGTTGGAAAGCCAGGGAGGAAGCCTCTAGTTTAATTAACGCCAAATGACCACGGCACCTACAGCCAACCAGCTAAGGCCGAAGTTGATAAGAACCAGCCTGTGAATTTTGGCCAATTGAGCGCCAGCACCTGGCAGGTCTTCGTTTGCCAGAGCCAATTTCAATTTGCGAAAGGGGCCAAAGTACAAGTGTCCAAAAATAAGACACATCAGCAAGCCAATGCCCAGCATGGTGTGCCATCCTTTGGGTGCAAGCCGCATGTCTACGCCCTTCAGCATCAGGCCGCCAGTCACAAGCAGCAGCAGCACGCAAAGCCCCACCATTTGGAAAAAACGCGACAAGATACCCGCCAACAAAGGCAAGCGTAGACCGGGTTCCAGCTGTTCAATGGCCACCGGCCTGACAGCTCGAATCATGAGCGCCATGCCCCCCATCCACACAATGGCGGCTGCTAAGTGAACAAATTTAATGATTTCGTACATAGGGGTTGACCAGTTTGATGGCGTTTGATGGGTAAATGCCCTGTTGGATTGTGAGCCTTTTCAAACATGTGGGTTTTCACTTATACTCGTGAGCTTTGCGGAACCAAGGGTATCTGTAACCTGGTTGT
>CALAGS010000133.1 GCA_937891665.1 uncultured Burkholderiales bacterium
GGGTGGTGTCTTTTTGCGGCGGGTAAAAATCTTTGATGACCTTGAACACAAAGGGAAAAGAAGGTTGATCGAACACCAGCATGACCATGCCCTTGATGCCTGGGGCGATGCGAAATTTATCGGTGCTGTGGCGTTGGTGGTAGAGCAAATCACGGTAGAACAAGGTCTTGCCCTGTTTGGCCAAGCCCAGTGCGTTGTAAATTTCAGCACGTGGTTTGCGCGGCATCATGCTGCGCAAAAACTGCACATAAGCCGAGGGCACATCCATGTCCACCATGAAGTAAGCCCGTGCAAAGCTGAACAAAATCAGTAAATCGTCTTCGCCAAACAAAGCGGCATCAATCACCAACTGGCCTTTGCCGTTGTGCAAAATCGGCAGGGCAAACGGTATCTCTTGAAAGCCATTGATGACCTTGCCCACTACATACGCGCCTTTGTTGCGGTAAAACAAACTCGACAACACCTGCACCTGAAAGTTAGCTCGCAGCTTGGCTTGACCCAAGCGCTGCTTCACATTGCGCAAAATATCGTCAGCGTCCCGCTCTAGGTTTTCAAACGGGCATTGCAAGTCAAAGTGACGCACCATGCGCACAATCACTTCATGCAAATTGTTTTCGCTGGGGTACCACGCTTTGTAGGTAGGCTTGGCGTCGGGTTCGGAGTTTTCGATGTACTCGGTGCTGACAGCAGGGCGCACAAAAATAAAGTCGTTCTGAAAATAACTGCGGTCCAAAATTTTGGTGGTCACCGAGTTGAAAAAGGTTTCTGCCAACTCAGGCTGGAAGTGGTCCACCAGCAAACCGATGTAATGCAACTTGACTTGCTGCCACACTTCGCTGGCCTGTTCTCCCGCTTTGTATTCTGTCGCTAAGCGAACAGAACACTCCTTCACCCGCAGATCGTAAAACTCAATACGCTCACGTTGCGCACGTTGCTGTCCGTGCCAATCTTGGGTTTCGTAGCGGTGTTTGGCCTGTGCAGACTCGCTGCGAAACAAACTGTAGTGGCGGTTAAAGCCGTCCATCATGGCTTGCGCAATGTCATAGGCCAAGGCGGAGTCGAGTCGCTGAGCGTTCATGGGTATGTCTTATTCGGCGATTTGTCTTGGGTAGCGCTTGAAGGCCTTGCGAAACACATCGACCACTTCTGCGGAGTGGCTCATGCTGACATGCAAGTCTTTCAGCAAGCCATCGCTCAAGCCGTAAATCAAACCGTGCACCTGAATTTTTTGGCCTCTGGCCCATGCGTCTTGCATCACATTCGACAAAGCCACATTACCGACTTGCTCTAAGACATTCATTTCACACAGCACATCTTCCAACTCTGCCTGCGGCAGATGGTTCAGACGCTGGCGATGGCGCAAACGCACGTCTTGCACATGGCGTAACCAGTTATCAACCAAGCCAATGCGTGTGCCTCTGGCGGCGGCAATCACACCGCCACAGCCATAGTGACCCACCACCATGATGTGCGCAACCCGCAAATGTTCCACTGCAAATTGAATCACCGACAGGGCATTTAAATCGGAGGGCACCACCACATTGGCCACATTGCGATGCACGAACACCTCGCCAGGGTCCAAGCCCACAATTTCATTGGCGGGAACTCGGCTGTCAGAGCAGCCAATCCACAGGTATTTGGGCGACTGCTGTTGGGCCAGTTTTTGAAAAAAACCGGGCCGCTCTTTGGACATGCGGTCTGCCCATTCACGGTTATTGACAAAAAGATTGTTCAAGGCGTCAGACATAGGTGGCGGCGTTCATTCAGTGATGGCAACTTGGGAGGTTCGTTTGCTTTTGGCGTTGTGTTTGTTCAGCAAAGTTTTGGCTTCGCGTTCGTGTTGCTTGACTTCATCCAGATTGGCTTGGATTTCTTCTAACTGAGACTCTAATTGTTGTCTGTGACTGGCCAACACTTCAACAAATTTTTCCAATTGAGGCGCGGTGTCTCTGGGGCTGTCATACATGTCAATGATGTCTTTGGCCTGCGTCAACGACAAACCCAAGCGCTTGGCCCGCAATGTGAGGCGAAGCCTGGCTCTTTCGCGAGCACTGTACATGCGGTTACGTCCGCCTGGGCCTTGGCGCTCGGGGCGCAACAAGCCCATGTCTTCGTAAAAACGAATGGCTCGGGTAGTCAGATCAAACTCTTTGGCCAGTTCGCGGATGGTGTAGAGGGTCGCCATGTAGACAATTTACGTTTACGTAAACGTCAATTATGAAGCAAAATCCTCACAACATGAACGCTAGCGAAAAAGAACTTGACTACCCTTATGGGGAACATTTGCCACAACCTGGCGCGATCACCGAGGTTGCTGCTGGCGTTTATTGGCTGCGCATGGTTTTGCCCTTTGCGCTGGACCACATCAACCTGTGGTTGCTGCGCGATCACTATGAAGGGCGTGAGGGCTGGGCCATTGTGGACTGTTGTTTAGACCAAACCAGCTC
>CALAGS010000134.1 GCA_937891665.1 uncultured Burkholderiales bacterium
GGGTGGTCAACTTCCCGGCAGGCCCCAATGGCATGCGCTTGGTGGGTCAGATGGTGGATGTGAAAATTGACACCGCCCTCTCGCATTCATTGCGCGGCGAGTTGGTTCTCAGCGAATCTACACTGAGTTGACACTAAGTGCGCATTGACCAATGGCGGCGAAAGTCGCCATGCTCAATGCGCCGCCTACCCGCCAAAGACCAGTTGTAAACATACACTTGCGCCGCCACAGTTTTTGGCTCAACTTGAGGTTGTTCAGCCTGGCGCCATTGAACCTGAATGGGCACACGCACATACATTGAGTTTTCTAGGGAGTCTGGGTCAACTTCTTCCAATTTGTCCAAACGCTGCCACTGCTCAGTTTCTATTTTGTACAACTCACCCATTACAAGACCTAGCGGTTGCGCCCAAGCGCCCTGCACACAGAGTGCCGGATACTCGCCCAAGTCAAACAAGGCGGCCTGAACACTGGCTACGCCCAAACAGGTCGCACCTGCCATGTGGTGGTGGTTGCTAAGGCCCGACAGCAAAGTGCCGTAGACAAACAAAAGATTTTCAGAATTCATGGCGTGCTTCAAAAAGTGGCCCCCGCATATTTTGCGCCGAGGCCCGAAATGAATGTTCTGTGAGCTTAAATCATTTTCTTTGCCAGCATTTTGCGTTAAAGTGATTTGATGAGAGCAGAACAAAACGAGCGCGTCACGCGCATTGGTCCAGACACCCCTTGTGGTCAGGTCTTGCGTCATTACTGGCATCCTGTGGCCCTGTTGGATGAATTCAATGCTGCACTCGATCCCCGCATGGGCATCCGACCCGTCAAGGCGGTGAAGTTGCTTGGGCAAGATTTGGTCTTGTTCAAAAACGCACAAGGCGCATTTGGCTTGTTAGACCGCGACTGTCCGCACCGCGGGGCCGACTTGGCCTATGGCCGCAACGAAGGCGATGGACTTCGTTGCCCCTTCCACGGTTGGAAATTTGACGTCACAGGCCAATGCCTCGAAACACCTGCCGAGCCCAAAGGCAGCGTTTTGTGCACACGCATCAAGCAGCGCAATTACCCCGTCCAAGAGCGCAGCGGTATTTTGTTTGCATGGATGGGCGCCGAAGGCAGTTCACCGCCGCCTTTGCCAGAAGTCGATTGCTTCAAAGCACCTGGCACCCATACCTTCGCCTTCAAAGGTTTATGGCATTGCAATTGGCTTCAAGCTTTCGAAGTGGGCATCGACCCAGCTCATGCCTCTTTCTTGCACCGTTTTTTCAACGACGCCTCGCTTGAAGACACTTATGGCAGACAATTTCGCGGCGCCAGTGCCGGTGAAATAGAAGGCGAAAAATGGCCCATGACAAAGGTCATGCGCGAATTTGACAAGCCCGATATTTCTTTCAGCGAAATGCCCTATGGTTTCCAACTGACCACTCTCAGGCCTTTGAACGAAAAACTCACGCACGTTCGAATTACCAATGCCTTGTTTCCCAACACCTTTGTCATTCCTTTGTCGGAAACCATGACCATCACGCAGATGCACGTGCCCTTAGACGACACACGCACATACTGGTATGCGGTATTCACCAGCTTTGCCGATCCTGTCAACAAAGATGCCATGCGCAACCAGCGCTTAGAAGCCGTCACTTTGCCCGACTACATTCCCAAATCGGGTCGACACAACCAATGGGGCTTTAACCCTGAAGAGCAAATGACGCGCACCTTTTTAGGCATGGGCGAAGACGACATCAACGTGCATGATCAGTGGGCTTGCGAAAGCATGGGTGCCATCCAAAACCGCACACGCGAACATTTGGGAACTTCAGACAAAGTGATCATTGCCAACCGCCGCATTTTAGCCAAGGCCATTGACGATGTCGCAGCAGGCAAAGTACCGCCTGGATTTGCCAATGCAGACGTGGCCACATCGCGAATCGGGCCCGACACTGTCGATGGCATTGCACCCGCCCACAACTGGCAAACATGGGCCACTGACACCATGCAGGCCAAACGCGACGCGGCCCCCTGGAATGCCTCTCTGACCCAAGCTGAATGAATTTCGAACGCATCAGTTTTGCCGAGCAATGCGGCCAAAACTCACCCCAAAGGCAAGTTGAAGTTCAACGTGTTTTGTCTTTGGCGCAAGCTTCAGGTTTGGAATGGACTCGCTTGGTGTGGTGCGATGTGCACGGCAGTTTAAGAGGCAAAACATGGGTCACGTCTGAACTCGCTTCGGCCTTTGCAGATGGCATGGGCATGGTCAGCACCCTCATGCTCAAAGACACTTCAGACCGAACGGTTTACAAAGTGTTTGAGGCGGATGTCAAAAATGAGCTGCCCGGCTTTGAAGGGGCCAGCAACGTCATGTTGTTGCCCGATCCTGCCACTTTCAAAATTCTGCCATGGGCCGAAAAAACCGGATGGCTGTTGTGCCAACCCTGGTTCAGCAAGGGCCAACCCGTACCCTATGACTCGCGCCGCATCTTGCAAACTGCGCTTGAAAGATTAGCCGCCAAGGGTTGGGGCATGCGATGCGGTCTTGAAGTTGAGTTTCACATTTACAAACTCAAAAATGCTGAACATGGCGACGATGCCGACCCTGATCAGGCTGCGTGGCCTGGCCGTGCGCCCCAAGTCAGCATGATCCATCCTGGCTACAACTTGTTGAATGAGTTGTGGTTTGACCGCGCAGAGCCTGCTCTCAGAATTGTGAAGCAAACTGCGCAAGACTTGGGCTTGCCCTTGCTGTCTTTAGAAATTGAGCTTGGCCCCAGCCAAGTCGAAGCCGTTTTCAAGGCCACCGACGCCCTGACAGCAGCCGACAACATGGTCTTGTTCAGAAGCGCCGTCAAACAGGCCTTGCGGCGCGCGGGCTACCACGCCACTTTCATGTGCCGCCCACCGTTTGAAAACATCATGAGCAGCGGTTGGCATTTGCACCAATCTCTCTTCGATCTGCAAAGCGGCCAGAATCTTTTTGCGCGCACATCATTAGCAGATATTCAAGTAGCTCAAGGGCTTGCAGCCAACAACGCACGCCACACCCTCTCCCAAATTGGCACTCAGTATTTAGCGGGACTTTTGACTCATGCACAGGGCATGACATCTTTGTGCACCACCACGGTCAACGGCTTTGGCCGCTTCAAGCCCAATGCCCTGGCACCTCAGTCCATTTTGTGGGGCCTAGACAATCGAGGCGCCATGCTCAGAGTGGTTGGCGGCGCCGGCGATCCTGCTACGCGCATCGAAAACAGATTGGGTGAACCTGCGGCCAATCCATACCTCTACATGGCATCGCAAATTTTGGCGGGCCTAGATGGCATTCAAAATGCATTGGAGCCTGCCTTGGCCACCGAAGCGCCTTACGCAGAATCAGCGGCCAGACTGCCCCTGACCTTGGGCAATGCCATTGAGCATTTGGGCCAAGACAAGCTGCTTTGCGAAGGTTTAGGTGCAGATTTTGTGCGCTACTACCAGCGCATCAAACAATCAGAGCAAACCCGCTTCAATGAAGCAGAAGACAAAGTCGAATTTCAGCGGCGCGAGTATTTCAGCCGCATTTAAAAATGAACTGCGTGAGCTTAGCGTTTCATGCCAGGGAAGCCGCCACCGCCACCCATGCCACCGAAGCCGCCCATGCCCTTCATGCCGCCTAGGCGCTTCATCATTTTCATCATGCCGCCGCCCGACATTTTTTTCATCATGTCTTGC
>CALAGS010000135.1 GCA_937891665.1 uncultured Burkholderiales bacterium
CTTGAGAAGTTGGCCAGCAAAATTTTGGCCAATGATTTTTGTGAACCGTTGGAGAATGAAGCACTGACCAAGCCGTCGTTGCCAATGGTCACACCCACCAAGTCACCTTCTGGTGCGCCGTCTTGTGATTGAGACAAAACAGCAAAAGCAGATGAGAACTGTGTAGAGGCTGAGTAATCAATGTTGATGGTCAAAGCACCTTTACCACCCGCCAAGTAAACAGTTTCCAACTGAGTACCTTCTTTAGGAGACACCAAGATACCGCCGGTGTCAAATGTCAGCTCGCCTTTGTCAAGGAACACAGGTGACCAAGCGGGCAGTGTGGTGAAACCATCGCCGTTGGTGGTTTCGTTGCCGTCGCCGTCAATGTACTTAGGCTGGAATGCACCGCCCACGTAGTCTTGGTGTTGAGTCGGTTTAATCCAGGTGGTGGTGGTACCTCGACCTGCTTCAACAGTTTCTAAGCCCCAAGCATTGCTGCCAGAAATTTTAATGAACGCATCTTCACCTGTAGAACCGGTGGTGAATTTGAAACGATTGTTTTGTGCGTCGTAGCTCACTTTCACGCCGTTTACTGTGGAGGGCGTGCCGTTGATCGTGCTGTTGGAACCCAGTGCATTGATGCCAGTTTGTAACTTGGCCATGAAGGTGGACAAGGAGTAGTTGGAGTCAATGGGCAATTTGACGGTGCCCTTGATGCCGTCCACTGTGACCACAAATGAGTTGTTGGTGGCATCGACCGCAAAGTTATTGGCCAAGTTGACTGTCGGTGTTGTGCCATAAGTGATAGCTGGGCTAGAAGCAATACCGCGCACCGCCAAGTTTGACTTGGTGACGGCCGAATCAGATAAACCAAATAATGCAATGCCAGCCGCACTGGTGCCAGTAATCGCTACGCTTGATTCATCTCCTGTTTTGCCAGAGGACAGTTTGAAAATTTTGTTCACAGAGTCGTAGGTCATTTTCATGCCATAACGTTGTTCTGTAGAGGCGCGCAAAGTTGAGCCATTGGGAATGGCCTTGGTGCCTAAGTTGCCTGTTTCGTCTGCTGTCACAGCTGTGGTGCCCAAGCCTAGAACATCGTTCTTGGCAGTACCAGATTTCAAAGTGATGGTGTTGGTGCCATCTAAAAACTTGAAGCCTTGTGTGGCAAAGTCGTAAGAGACTGTGACTTTGGAGCCGCCAGAATTCAAGGCTGTGGCATCCAGCAATTGCTGCATGGCTGTGACAGCTTGATTCACACTGACTTTGGTCAAGTCTGTAGGCAAACCATTGGCACCCGCAGTCATGTTGATGGGGAAGGCAGTCGGTGCAGTAATGTTGTTGGCCGTGGTAGTCACACGAGAATTGGTGATGACAAAGGTTCGACTGGCCGAATCAGAAAAATCGAAATAAGCTTCGTCGCCAAATTTCCTGTTCAAAACAGCAGTTGCTTCTGCTGCAATCTGGCTGCCAGTCAGCGGTGCGTTGATGCTGCGCAAGTGGCTTAAATCCAAAGCAACTGGGTTACCAGAGTTTTCAAAGTCAACTGTGAAAAGTGTTTTTAAAGGGTCAACATTACCTGCAACAGCAAGGGCCGGATTGTTTGTACTGCTAAAGTTAATACCGTTGGTAAAGTCCAAGGTAGACGATGTGAGCGCTGCTCCTGAAATAGATGCTGCTGTTGATGTGCGCTTGTCTGTCAGTTCGTCCAACGAGAACAACTGAGTCTTGGC
The DNA here is from genome assembly GCA_937891665.1 of uncultured Burkholderiales bacterium. Taxonomy (GTDB): domain Bacteria; phylum Pseudomonadota; class Gammaproteobacteria; order Burkholderiales; family Burkholderiaceae_C; genus Limnohabitans_A. The sequence goes on from CALAGS010000135.1 coordinate 1,716, forward strand.
CGTGGTCAACTCGTCTTTCACCACGCTGTAAGGTTGAATTTGACCGTATTGGTTCACATACAACTTCTCGCCATTGTTATTGGTTGATTGCACCAAAGACGCTTCCACGGCATCCTCACCCACAAACACGTGCGTTTGCCATTTGTTGAAGGGCACGTTCTGGTTGGCGTTGGCCGTTTTAACGTAATAAATGGTGGCCAAGTAGCCGTTACCACCGTTGTCATACACCGTGAAGGCGGTTGACTTGTTGTAGGTGGCTGGGTTGGCGCGGTTAAATTCTTCGGTAATGACGCCAGCATCGGCTGGAAAGTTCAAACCCAAAGACACCAAAGAAGTTTGTTTGGCATCGCCCGATGTTTTTTGGGGAATGGTCAACACCACACGTTCATTCACGTTCGCAGAACCGGTCGAGTCAACGGTCGCTGCCATCAAACGCTGGCCTGAAGAGTTGACCACGTTAAATTGTTCGTTCAACAAGAATGAGCCGTTCCGTGTGAACAGTTCTTGCAAACCATCGGCTGAGCGCATTGGGAAGAAACCGTCACCGGTCACGGCCAAGTCAAGTGCGTTGGATGAGAAAGAAATGTTACCCTGGCTAAACTCTTGAGACACTTGTTTCAGAGACACACCCTGACCCACTGTGGAAGAAGCTTTTTGCAAAGGCGATGTGGCAAAAATGTCGCCGAAGTCAGCGCGTGAGCGCTTGAAACCTGTGGTACCCACGTTGGAAATATTGTTGCTGGTCACGCCCAACATGGCGGTGGCAGCATTCAGTCCGGTCAGCGAGGTATAAAAAGACATGGTGGATAACTCCTAGGTTTGAGTTGGGGTCTTGTTGAAACAATGAATCAATGAAGGCTTAGCTGCCAATGCGTTGAACGTCAGTCAGCTTCACGGACTTGCCGCCAGCTACTTCAAGCATCACGGTTTTGTCGGCTTGCTGGTTCACACCTGTGACGGTGGACAGCACATTCACAGATGGGTTGGTGGTTTTGCCTTGACTGATGACCGTGGCTTTGAAGAAGTAGTTGCCATCCGGCACTTTCGAGCCGTTGTCGCCAGAGCCATCCCAAACCCATGGCATGTCGCCAATCGGTTGAGAGCCCATAATTTGGTTGGCCACCAATTGGCCTTTGGCATTGAACACTTCCAACTTGACGCCTTCTGCGCCAGTGGGCAAGCTCACAAAACCTTGAGCAGGTTTGCTGTTCGCTGAAATGACGGCAGCTGCATCGGGCACCGCCACAGTTTTGCCAATCATGCTGGTGCTGCTCATCATGCGCTCACCCGACATGCTGTCGACATAGGCCTTGAGTGTTTCCGACATGCTGGTGGTGGCTTCAAGTTGCGAAAACTGGGCCAGCTGTGCCACGAAGGCTTCATTCTTGACAGGATCCAAGGGATCTTGGCATTTCAATTGGGTGGTAAACAGCGTGAGGAAATCTTTTTGACCCATGCTTGCAGAAGTACCAGACTTGGCCATCAGTGCTTCGTTGGCAGCATCGGTCGTTGTTTTAAGGCCGGCAGGCGCCTTGATTTTGCTGCCCGCATTGGCGGTGGCGGCCGCTGCGTTCAAGC
>CALAGS010000136.1 GCA_937891665.1 uncultured Burkholderiales bacterium
TCCGGCCCCTCCGCTAGCGACAATGCTGTTCGCAAGCCCTGGGTCCGGTTCCCTTGATTTCTGGGGCCGACGCACTTGTTGCGCCTGGCCGAATCCCCACCATCTATCTTGAAGGTAAGTTGCTGCCTTTGCAGGCCAGCACAGCCGCAGAGTTGGGGTTAAAAGACGGGCAAGTGGTTCAAGCTTCCGTCAAGCTATTTCAAGACCAGCCCATGCTCGTGTTGCAAGGCCGCACCTTGCCTGCACCGGGCCTGCTCGCCTCGCAAGTTGGTGAATCCATTTGGCTCAGGGTTCAAGCTGGGGTGCTGGTTCCCATCAATACACAGCCCGTTGTACCCCGCATTGCTTCCTTGCTTTACCGGCCCGATGTCAATTCAGTGCTGCCCCAACTTTTTAAGTCAGGCATGCTGGATGACTTGTTAAGCAAAGTTCAACGCCCCGATTTGCAAGCGCAATGGCGCGGGTTGCAGTTGTCCATGTCACAGCTCACACCTGGCGTGCTAAGGCAAGCCATGATGGGCGCCATGGGCTCTGAAGTTTGGTTGGCCAGAGGCCTGCAAGCGCCGGCACTCGATACCAAACAGCTGCTGCGAAAACTCATTGCTGAGATTAACCTGAATGGCACTAACGAAGATAGCGACCCAGGCCTGGTGGAAAAACTCACCAAGGCCGTCGACGACATCGAAGCCAACCAAGTGAAAGCTGTACAAGCCCAAGCGCAACAAGAAGTCTTGTTCAGCATGACCTTGCCGTTTGCAGATTCAAACCCCATAGAACTCACCGTCAGGCGCGGCCCTCGTCAAGAAGGCGAGCAACCTGTCCTTACTGTCAATGTGCATTCCAAAACAGAAGACCTAGGGCCTGTTTGGCTGAAGACACAGCTGATGAACGCGCAGCAAATTGAGCTCACCATGTGGGCTGAAAGCGAAGCGGTAGTGGCGCAAGCCAGATCGCGTTCTTACTTGCTCGGCGACGAGTTGCGCGCATCGGGCCTCAACATGCGCATGTTCAACGTGGTCCATGGCGCGCGGCCCTCAGAGGTCAGCGACTGGACACCTTCAGGCCGCGGTTTGGTCGTGGATGTATCGGCATGAGCAAGTACATGCGTCAGGCTGTTGCTCTTGCGTATGGCAAGAACCCCATCCCCGTGGTCACCGCCAAAGGTGACGACGACCTGGCCATGCGCATGATCGATGAAGCGCGCAAACAAGGCGTGTTCATTTCTGAAGACCCGCAACTGCTGGCCTTGCTAAGCCGTTTAGATGTCGATCAAGAAATTCCGCAAGAGCTTTACACCGCCGTGGCTGTGGTCTTGTCTTGGGTGTATTGGCTGAAGGGCATGCGGCCTGGTGATGAAAAAGAAACTTCAACACCTTCGGACCCTGTGGGTCCATTGCAATCACCTTTCGATCCGGTGAAAGAGTAAAACTCAAACTTCTTGATAGCCCCTGCCGCGGCTGAAGCGGGCCACTTGGCCTAAGCGGTCATAGACCTCAACAGGGCTGCCAGAATCACCAGCCCGCAAGCTGTGCAAGGCACCGCGAATGGTGTCAAGTTTGCGTTCAATGAAGACGGCGTTGCGCCGGTGCATGTCGCGACATTCAATGAGCGATTCACGCAGAGCATCCCATTCGGGAAGGTTTTGCAGATCTTCAGCAGACGGGCATAGGCCTGCAAGTTCTGCCAAAAGGTCATTTTTACCAGCTTGCAAAGACTCAAACCGGTCCAGATCTTGGCTCTTGAGTGCTTCAAACTCCAAAGCCAACAGCTGGACCAGCTGGTCGGATACGAAAAGTGCTCGCTCACTCACGAATCATTTGCTCGATGGCATGGAAGCTTTCAGCAATTTTGCGAGGGTTCAATGGATATTGACCATCTTGAATTGCTTGCTTGATGGACTCAACCTTTGCGCGGTCAAAGTCAGGCTCTGCCATAGCACGCGTGGCCACGTTGCTCAAATGCAACTCATCGGAGCCGGGTGCTTTGGCACTGGAAGTAGCAGGCGCTGACATCTCAGGGGCCACGCTCTCTTTTGAGCCGCTTTTGCGGTTGGCTTTGTCCAATGCGCTGCGCAACGACGCGTCCGACTGGGCGCGCTGTCCATAGTTTGAAATTGCATCGGTCATACCTAGCTCACTTTCTGTTTTCTTCTCACATCAACCCACAAAAGAGGGTTGGACATGCTCAGTATCGGCAGTAGATTCTAGAACTTGAATCATTTTTTGGAGAAATTTGGGATTTAAAGGCCAAAAACTGTGTATTTTTTGCATTTCAAAGCCCTTTTGCCGTATTGAGCCCCGTCACCACACCAGAAACTTGACGACCAGACTCAGGATTTTTCAACTTCACTTGATCCCCAAGCCTGCCATCCTGCATGGCTTCCATTCGGATTGAAATCTGAAACTCATTTTTGTTGCCAATTGACAACATAACGGTTTGCCCCTGTTTCACCATGATGGCACGGCGAATGTCAGACACCCTCAAGGCTTGTCCGGCAGGAATATCCCGAGTGAGCTCCGCATTTTGTGCGTCTTTCACTGTATTCAATAGCATGGTATCGGCATTTCCGGGTGAAGCTTGAACTTCATTCAGCATATCTGGCTGCAAAATGACGCCTCTTTGCAACAAACGCTTGGTCACCACGATGGTTCTGGTCACAGTGGGGGGCGGGTTGGCATTGACGGACGCGCCAGAATTGGCAGTCGGCATTGGGTTTTGGACAGACGCCGAGGCAACAGTGGGCGGTGTATTGACCTTAGCTGTGGGCAAACTGACTTGTAAATAGAGCTGCCAAACAGGCTCAGGACACCGAACACGCACCGTTTCTTTGGAGGCAAAAGGGTTGTCTACAGTCAAAGATTTTTGACAGGCTTGTACTTTCAAGCGATCATCTAAGGGCGCAATCACAATGTCTTGGGCCTTCACGCCATGTGTTTGAGACATCCATTGACGCACTTGCAAGCCCATCGACTCGGCGGCAGAGTTGGCTTGAGCAAAGGCGCCCAAAGGCAGGGCCATTGCCAACAGCCAAAAAACCGTCAGGCACAGGATTTGCATCAAGCCTTGGGCAGGTGTAGATGTTTTGACACTTGGATTGAACATAACGGAGTTCATGCAATAAAGATGCCACATCATCATGAGAATTGAATCCAATCAACCGAATGCCCCTCTGGGAAATACGCCCACTACCGTGGCGGCTTTGTCACGCCCTGGCTTTGCAAAAGCCTTGGACCAAGTTCAGCAAACGCAGCCCGCCAGTGTCAAAGTCATTCAATCGGGTGACACCCTGACTGGCATTGTGAAAGATCAAGCCCAGCGTCAAGGCGTCAAGCTTTCGGCATCCGAAGAGTTTAGATGGGCTCAAACTTTGGCGTCTGACAGCGGCATTCGAAACCCCAATGCCATTTTTCCAGGCCAAAAGATTCAACTCCAAAACATGTTGAACCAATGGCAAGCAGGCCAAACTCAGCCTCAAAATCAAGCACACAACTTGGCTCAGCCCCCTGCTAACCTGGCGAATCAAGCCAATCTGGCCAACCAAGCCAAGGCCAACAACAAGATAGAAACCGTCACAGTGACGGCCAGCCGCCCCACACAAGCTTTACAAAAAGGCAACTTCATTAACGCTGTGGCCCACCCTGTGCTTAGCCAAACACTCGATCGGGCTGTCAACCGCGGCTTTATTCCCAAGGTGGAAAAGCAAGACGTTTACAACAAAGTTTTGCAGGTTGCCAACAAACACAATTTTGCGCCAGACGATTTTGCCCGCCTCACCTTGATGGAAAGCGATGGCATGAACCCACAAGCCACCAACGCAAGGTGCCACGGCATCATTCAGTTTTGCGACGGTCCGGCAAGGGGCGCAGCTGAAGTGGGGTTTGGCCAATCACCCAAATCTATCTTAGGCCTCAGCGTTTACCAGCAACTGCACTTGGTTGACACCTACTTTGACAAAGTTGGCCTGAAGAAAGAAGGCCCTGTGCCTTTGGATGAACTCTATTTAGCCGTTCTTCAACCCGCAGCTCGCGGCGAAAAACGCCCAGAAGAACCCTTAGGCATACCAGGCAAACAAGCCAAGTACTTGTATGAAGGGCGCGATCCACAAGCGCCCATGACACGCACCTCGATTACACAAGGCTTGGTCCAAAACGCTGCAGATCGTTTGGGCTACAAAAATTTCCGCACCCCTTCAACAGGTGCCAA
>CALAGS010000137.1 GCA_937891665.1 uncultured Burkholderiales bacterium
AAACACTTCAAATGAGAAGTTTAACGAGGGTATTTACTGTGCGCTAAATGTCTTCTTGAGATGCCCTGTCGAAGCGAATCAATTTGAATTTGTTTGGGAAGACTGTCCAAAGACATCTTCTGGTTTTTCCGATTGTCAGCTTGCTTTAACAATTTTGACCTGGTTGATTTGCGCCTGCGCCTTGACCAGCGAAGGCACCAATTCTTGCCCATATCCGAGCGCGCAGGCGGTCATGAGGCTTTGATGCACGCTTGTGCCAACCAGTGAAGGTGCCTTCACACTTTCAGTCAGATGAACGTAGTAGCGCAAATCTTTTGACGCGTTGTTCAACTCGAACTTCAAACCGGTGTAGTCACCCTCAAGCGTTTTGGCCATGGCCTGGAATAAACCAGAATTGACGGCACCTGCCGACACCACGCGAACCAATTGGCTTACATCGATACCTGCTTTGGCTCCTACCGCGAAAGCTTCAGCCGCAGCGGTGGTAATGGCTTGACCCAAAAAGTTATTCAACAGCTTGATGACATGGGCCGCACCAGTTTCACCGACGTGAAAAATATTTTCACAATACGCCTTGAAGACTGGCTCGAGCTGCGCAAAAACCGCAGGGGAAGCGCCCACCATGGTGTTCAGGCGACCTTCCTCAGCCTCGACAGGCGAGCGCGCTAATGGCGCGTCAACCAAAGTCATGCCAGCATCATTGCAGCGGGCAGCCAGTCGGCGTGTTGAATCGGGTTCGCTGGTAGAAGCGTCCACAACCAATAGCCCGACACGCGCTCTGCTCAAAATTCCTTGGGGACCTTCAAGGGCAGCTTCGACCTGAGGTGTGCCGGTGACACAAATGATGACCGCATCGCACGCAGACAAATCGGCGTGACAGCCCACAAGTTTTGCGCCTGCGGCGAGTAAGTCCTTCAATGGTTCTTGCTTAGAGTGCGCAGTCAAAGAAACTTGGAAACCTTTGGCCAGCAAATTCTTGGCTATGCCGTGCCCCATCAAACCTGATGCGCCAATAAAACCGATGTGCTTCATGTTTTGCTTTCTTGTGTTAAGTGGAAATTGGGAGACCTGATTAGTTCGGAAGCTATGGTTTACCCCAAGAGCTTTTGGATAACTTTAACCTAAAGTTTGAGGAGCAACCACTACTCGGTGTTGTGATCAAAACTTATCAGGAGACTTGGACATGAAATTTTTGAAGCCTCTGCTTGGCGTGGTTTTTTCTTCGATCATGGCTTTGAGCGCGTACGCTCAGCAAGCCCCTATTACGCTTCACGGCGCATCCCAATTTGGTGACGACCATGCTTTTACAAAAGCCATGGTCAAGTTTGAAGAATTGGTCAAAAAATATTACGGCAAGCCGGTCAATTTTGTATTGCACAAAAACAGCGAATTGGGACTCGAAAAAGATTACTTCGCTTACATGAACCAGGGCAAAGCCGTTGATTACGCCATTGTTTCGCCTGCCCACATGTCTACTTTTTCTAAAGCAGCACCTTTTATCGACGCGCCCTTTTTGTTCAGTGACCTGGCTCACTGGAACAAAGTGCTTGACCAAGACTTGCTCAAGCCGATTGCCGATGAAGTCGAGCAAAAAGCCGAGGTTCGTTTGATTGGCTATGCAGGCGGCGGTGTTCGCAATATTTTCTCCAACAAAGCTGCCGGCAATTTGGCCGATCTCAAAAATCTGAAAGTACGCGTTCAAGGCGCACCCATCTGGAGCCGCACCTTCTCCGCTGTGGGCATGGCGCCCACCGTCATTGCGTACAACGAGGTCTATAACGCCATTCAAAACGGCGTGATCAATGCCGGAGAAAACGAAGCGGCGGGGGTTGAAGCCATGAAGTTCTACGAAGTGGCCCCTAGCATCTTGATGACACGCCACGCGATTACCATTCGCCCACTTTGCTTTTCAGTCAAAACTTTGAAGAAATTACCTGCAGATTTACAGGCGGCCATCATCAAGGCTGGTAAGGAAGCTGGTGCTTATGGTCGTCAAATAGAGTCCTCCGAAGATCAGGCCAAACTAGATAAATACGCCAAAGAAGGTAAATTAAAACAATTGCCTTTTACACAGCGTGCTGAAATGCAAAAATTGGTTGACCCTGTCATGGCTGCCTACGCCAAAGAAGTGGGTGCCGATGCAATCTTCGCCAAAATCAACAGTTTGAAATAAAACTGAATGAGGCAGAACGGGCAACCTCGGGTTGCCCGTTGTTTTTAAATCTCTGGAATGCCAATGCAAAAAATTCTTTCTTTGATCGATAGACTGCTTCATTTTTTGCTTATCACGACCGTTTTGCTTCTGATCATTCCGGTCAGCCTACAAATCTTTTCCCGATTCACCGAATTGATTCCACGCTACATGTGGACCGAAGAGATGAGTCGGTTCTTTTTTGTTTGGCTTATCATGCTCGGCGCCACATTGGGGGTGCGCGAACGTCTTCACTTTGATGTCGATTTTTTGCCAAAGCTTTCACCTCGCGCAACCCATGTGCTTCTGCGACTCAGCCAAACAGCCATGTTGATTTTTTCAGTCGTCATTCTCTACTGGGGTATTGAATTCACAAAGTTTGGCTGGAATCAAACTTCCGAATTGGCAGATATGCCCATGTGGTGGATCTTCATTGCATGGCCTTTTGCCGGTTTTTTGTGGATTGTTTTTATGCTGGATCACATCTTCAATTCGAGTGACATCAGCGAAAGTTCTAACCAGGGGTCCGTGATTTGAGCGCTTCACTTTTATCGCCTTCAATGGCGGCACTTGTTCTCTTTGGTGGTTTCTTTTTACTGTTGGCAATTCGAGTTCCTGTCGCCTTTGCACTCGGACTGGCCGCTTTGCCCATTCTCATTTTGGAGCCACGTTTGTCTCCCATGGTCTTGTTCAATGAAATGTTCAAGTCATACAACTCGTTCATTTTGTTGGCGGTACCCTTCTTTCTGCTCACTGCCAATTTGATGAACAGCGGCGGCATCACAGAGCGATTAATGCGCTTATCGCGCGCGTTGGTGGGCCACTTTCCTGGGGGACTTGCACAAATCAATGTGATCTTGTCAGTTTTCTTTGCAGGCATTTCTGGGTCATCTACTGCAGATGCGGCCAGTCAGGGCAAGCTTTTCATTGAGGCACAGGTGAAGGAAGGTTACGACTTGTCTTTCTCGATTGCCATCACCGCAGTGACTGCCGTGCTTGCCGTCATCATTCCGCCTTCAATCTTGATGGTCGTGTGGGGTGGGGTTATTTCTACATCGATCGGCGCAATGTATTTGGCTGGCATTGTGCCTGGTTTGTTGATTGGACTGGCCCAAATGGCCACGGTCCATGCCTATGCCAAAAAACGCAACTACCCAGTCTACCCTCGCGCCAATTTAACTGAAATGTACAAGGCAGCCATTGTGTCCATTCCGGCCATGATGACACCCGTCATCATTGTCGGCGGCATCTTGGTAGGGCTTTTCACAGCCACAGAATCTGCGGCTGTAGCGGTCTTGTATGCGGCTGTTTTGTCCATGCTTTTTTACCGCGAAATGAATTGGAAAAGCTTCATGGCAGCCATTGTGGACACTGGCAAACTCAGCTCAGTCGCATTATTTTGCGTCGGCACTGCGTCGGTCTTTGGCTGGCTGCTGGCTTATTACCAGATTCCTAAAGCACTGCTGGCCAACGTCACAGAATGGGAGCTTGGCGTTATAGGGGTCGGCTTGTTGATTGCTGGCTCGTTTTTGGTTGTGGGCTGCTTCTTAGATGCCATACCCGCCATCATCATTGTTGGAACCACTTTACAGCCATTGGCTGAATCCGTGGGCATGCATCCCGTTCACTTTGCCATTGTTGGCATTGTGTCTTTGGCCTTTGGTCTTATCACACCGCCGTACGGCATGTGTCTCATGATATCTTGTGCCGTTGCCAAAGTACCTATCAGCTTTGCCATCAAAGACACCATGATTATGCTGATCCCTATGTTGGTCGTGCTGATGGCCATCATTGTGTTTCCAGACATCGTGCTTTTTTTGCCGCGATTTTTCTCACCCGAACTGATTAAGTAATTCTGAATCATTGCATGGTTGCAGCTTTGCTACTTTGCTACTTTGCAATCGGCTAATCGGCAGCCCTCGGTTCTACCCTGCTAGGTGTGTGCCAATAGCGCCGACGAACCTCCCTTTCGCAATTCAATTGCTCTGGTTTGTGACTTTGCCAATGGGCAGCACCACACTCTGAGGAAATCGACAAGGGAACACCCAGAGATTCGTAGCGCTGCACAACACGAGGTGCAGGGTGGCCATATCGATTTCGGTAACCTGCCTGAACCACTGCCCATTGCGGCATCAGGGCTTCAATGAAGCCATTAGTTGAAGATGTTTGACTGCCATGGTGCGGCACCAACAGAACACCCACTGGCTGCAAGGTCAAGCTTTGAACCAAAGCCAACTCTTGAGGCGCCTCGATGTCCCCGACCAACAAGGCACTTCCCAAGTTGCGATCATGCGCCATTTTGACCTTATTCATTTGACTCGCATCAACCCTCAAAACACAGCTCAATCCATTGGCGCCAGCCAACTTGCTGTAATCGGAAAGTAGTGGGTGCAGCATTTCAAATTGAACACCATCCCATTCCCATTTCTGCCCAGCAACGCAAGCATGCACAGGGCGAATGTTCGCCAATGGGTGGCCCACTTCAACTGAGCTCCAAAGATCTGCATTAGGGTGCGCACGCAGCACTGCTGGCGCACCACCCGTGTGATCTGCATCGCGGTGGCTAAGCATCACCCTGTCCAACTTCACGCCCAAGCGATTCAGCAAAGGCACCAACACCCTTTGCCCTGCATCTGAGGTCTCTGAGTAGATGGGCCCCGCGTCGTAAAGCAAGGCATGGTTAGCCGTTCTGAGCAATACCGAATTGCCTTGTCCCACATCGGCAAACAACACATCAAAATGACCAAACTGTGGTTTAGGAACTTGCCACAGGAAGATTGGCAACATGAACAGCACACCCCAAGCACGCAAGTTCCATGGCCATGTTTGTAACAACAACAAGCCACCCAAAATAGCCAGGACCGCCAAGACAAACGGAGGCGTTGGCAATTGCCAAACACTGCCTTGTAAACTTGCCAAAAGCGTGAGCATGTCCATCAGGGGTTGAAGGGCCCAAGAAGCCACAAGCCAAAGGGGTGAGGCCAATACGCCCAAAATGGCAAGTGGCGTGACCACCCAAGTAACCCATGGGATGGCCAGCAAATTGGCCAACAGGCCCATCCACGAAACCTGCCCAAAAAACAAAATCGCAAGCGGGGTTAAAGCCAATGTGACCACCCATTGCTCTCGGAGCAAACCCTTCAGTGAATGAAATACTTTAGACATCCAATGAAGGCCGATTGACTTCACCGTATTTTTTCGCACTGGTTCAGAGCCTACATCCTGAAACAGGGGGAGCTCAGCGTGTTTCGATGGATCGCTGACCATCAAGACACCCACCGCCACAAAGCTCAACCAAAAACCGGCTTGAAGCAAAGCCCAAGGATCAAAAGTCACCACCACCCACAAAGCCAAACCTAGACTCCAAAAAGGTGGCCAAAGCGCACCCCTTAGTCGAAGCAAACTCAGTACCCAAAGCATGATGACGGTCCTTTGTGAGGGCAATCCCCAGCCACTGAACAGCGCATACAGTGTGGCCAACAGGGCACCTACCAAGACAGCTGCATGCGGCGCTGGCCAACGCAAACAAAGTCGGCTTCCACGCGCAGCAGAGAAGCGCCAAAGTCCTCGAATTGCGCCAGCCATCACCCACGCAAACAAGGTAATGTGCAGACCCGAAATACTCATCAAATGGGCGACACCTGTGGCCCTGAAAAGATCCCAATCCGAAGTTTGAATGGCGGCTTGGTCACCCATGACCAATGCCGATATCACGCCAGCCATGGAACGACTTTGTGAATCTCCCGCCAATAGTTTTTGTTCAATTTCTGATCGAACGTATTGCCTAGCTTGAGCGACGGGGTAAAGCCATGATGTCTTGATCTTTAGAGGCGCTTCAGCGCTTTTACCAGTCAGCACCGAGCCTGTGGCCATGACCCCTTGTTCCCATCGCCACAAAGCCTCATCGAAGCCCCCCGGATTGAGCGTGCCATGGGGCGCTTTGAGGCGCACATTGAACTGCCATGTGTCGCCTGCTTTGAGTCCAGCCCAATGACGGCCTGTCATCCAATCAACTGATTCTCTGTCGTACCAAGCAATATCAATCCACTCTGGCACCAAAACATTGCGGGATGCACTGACCTCCGAAGCAGATTGAACTTGAAACCTGAATCTCACACCGCTTGAACTCTGCAGAGGCAAGGATGCAATGATCCCCGAAAGTAGGAGTTCTTTTCCCTCTATCAAAGGATCGAGTCTGTGTTGGGCCTGCCAAAGACAACGAGCATTGACAAGTGACAAAGCCAACCCAAACGAAATCAAAGCTCCCAAAAGACACTTGATGAAGTGAGTGTTGTTGGCGCGCAGCCAGAACAAGAGCGCACCCATTGAGACGGCCAAACTGCCAACAGTCAAGGTAAGAGAAAGAGACCAAAGGCTGGCTTGTTGCAACTGAAGTGCCGTGCCCAAAAGCCAAGCAGCCAAGCACCAAGGCAGTGTCCTCACCATAAGAGCCTTTCTTTGTGCCCACCATGGCGCGGCTTTATCTAGTTTAGGAGGCGCAAACTGCTATTTCGATGCAAGCGCTGTTACGTTGACTTGCAGTTCAAGTGAATCAGTGTCACAGTGGAGCCGCTTTAAACTTAAACCTTTAACCCATTTTTACAACATGTCCATTTACAAACGTTTAGAAGAATTGCAAATCACTTTGCCACCTGTTGCCACACCCGCGGCAGCCTATGTTCCCTTTGCTCAAACTGGCAATTTGGTTTTTTTGAGTGGCCATATTTCTAAAAAGAACGGCCAAGCTTGGACGGGGCAATTTGGTAAGAACATTCAAACCGAAGAAGGCAAAGCTGCAGCCAGAGCAGTTGCTATCGACTTGCTGGGCACCCTGCATGCGGCTGTCGGCGACCTCAACAAGGTCAAACGCATTGTCAAGGTGATGAGTTTGGTGAATTCAACATCTGAATTCACAGAGCAACACTTGGTGACCAATGGCTGCAGTGAGTTATTGGGCCAGGTATTTGGCGATGCCGGCGCGCACGCTCGAAGTGCTTTTGGCGTTGCTCAACTGCCCATGGGTGCCTGCGTCGAGATCGAATTGATCGCCGAAGTAGCCTAATTCAACAAAATTGCCACACTGCCTATCTTTGCAAGTTCATGGCAAGGCAAAGCAATTATTGATAGTTTTGAGAGGGGAAATGGCCTTTTCCAGAAATTATTAATCACTTTTAACTACAAAATGGTTAAATATTGATTAATAAATGCATACAAAAAGAATTATTATGAATTCTTAAGTAAACATTTAGACAGGAAAACCGCCATGAAACCACTCTGTGTCAGCTTCGTCGAACAAGACTCTAACTTGGCGGAACAGGTCCTTGCCCACCTTCACACTGCTGGCATTCAATGCCATCACTACACAGACGCTGAGGACTTAGCCGCACAAAGCGCCCACCAAATCAGTGATGTTGTGGTTTTAGATGCGCTCACACTGGGCGAGCAAAGTCTGACCTATGCGGCCAAATTGGCCAAACACCCAGAAGTTCGTGTGGTCATGATTGCCCCTGCCACCGAGCCCCAAGAACGCATTGCAGCCATCGCAGCGGGTGCTGACGTCTGCATTAGCAAACCGTTTAACCCCAGTGAGTTGATCGCCATCATTGAACGCTTGGCTGCAAGACTTCCCAAAACCCTCAAAACTGGCTGGACCATCGATCCCGTTAGGGCATTGCTGACGGGCCCAGCCAACAATGCCATTGGGCTGACCGCCATGGAAACCGTTCTGCTGACGCAATTGGCCATGGCACCCGAACAAGCGTTGCGCAGCGATGCCTTGGAAATGGCCATCTGGGGCCTCTCAGATTTTTACAACAACAAACGCTTGCAAGTGTGTGTCTCAAGACTTCGCAAGAAGTTAACCCACAGGAATGGTCCCGAGGAGCTCTTGGCCACTTGCTGGCGTTCTACTTACCAGTTTGTGCCGCGCATGCATTTCGCACCCAAAAGATAAGCCTCTGCTTTATTCAATGCGTGAAATTTGGGTGGGCTTGAAGCCCAAATCAGCAGCCTTGCCTTTGCGCGCTCTAGCCGCCCGCGCATTGTTCAAGCTTCTAATTTCAAGCGTTTCTTCGCGGTCTTTGCCGCCACGGCCAATACCTGTGAGCTTCACACTGCGAGTGTAGGCGGCTGCGCCAGCCAGCGTGTCTTTGGCTTCCAAATCAAGCAGCATCAATCCACGACCTCCCTTCTCCATCAACTTGAGTTCACTGATTTCAAAAGTGAGAATGCGGCCCCCTGTGGAAGCGCAGGCGACATGCGTTGCGGCAGGCATCACTTTAGCGCCTGCTTGCGGCGTAGCGTTTGAGCCCGACACATGCGATGGTGCGCACACCGATTCGCCCTCGCCCACTGTGAGAAAAGCTTTGCCGCCTTTTTGACGCGAAATCATGTTGTCCACTGTCGCCATGAAACCATAACCGCCCGAACTCGAAAGCAAGAGTGTGGCGTTTGACGGTCCTGCAAAGTAATGTGCAATCTGAGTTCCGGGTTCCAGTTCAATGAGCGTGGTCACAGGCTGGCCATCGCCACGGGCTCCAGGCAACGCAGCCACCGGTACAGAGTAAACACGACCACTGCCTTTTTGGGCTGTGCCAAAGGCCAGCAGTGTGTCGACAGTGCGGCACTCATAGGCGCCATATAAACCATCGCCCGCCTTGAAGGCAAAGCTGCTAGCGTCGTGACCATGACCTTGGCGTGCACGCACCCAGCCTTTTTCCGACACCACCACTGTGACTGGCTCATCAACCACTTTCACTTCGGCCACAGCCTTCTTCTCTTCTTGAATGAGTGTGCGGCGCGGGTCGGTAAATGCTTTGGCGTCTTGCTCAATCTCTTTCACCATCAAGCGTTTGAGTGCGGAAGGGTTAGCCAAAATTTCTTCGAGTTGTGTTTGCTCGGTGCGCAGTTCTTTCAACTCTTGCTCAATCTTGATGCCTTCCAAACGGGCCAGTTGGCGCAGGCGAATGTCAAGGATGTCTTCGGCTTGACGCTCGCTCAGTTTGAAACGAGTCATCAAAGCCTGCTTGGGCTCATCGCTTTGGCGAATGATGGCAATCACTTCGTCAATGTTGAGCAACACCAACTGACGGCCTTCCAAAATATGGATGCGGTCCATCACCTTGCCTAAGCGATGCTCCGAGCGGCGAACGATGGTTTGTTGGCGGAAGGTAATCCACTCAAGCAACATTTGGCGCAATGACTTTTGCACCGGCTTGCCATCAATACCCACCGAGGTCATGTTGATGGGCGAGGAGGTTTCCAAGCTGGTGTGCGCCAGCAAAGCCGTGATCAGTTCTTGTTGCTCAATGCGGCTGGTTTTAGGCTCAAACACCAAACGCACTGCGGCATCTTTGCTGGACTCATCGCGCACCACGTCAAGCAAGGACAAGACACTGGCCTTGAGTTGCATTTGGTCTGCACTCAGGGCTTTCTTGCCTGCCTTCACTTTGGGGTTAGTGAGCTCTTCAATTTCTTCCAGCACTTTTTGGGAGCTTACGCCAATGGGTAATTCAGTGACCACCAATTGCCATTGACCCCGCGCCATGTCTTCAATTTTCCAACGTGCACGCACCTTCAAAGAGCCACGGCCTGTGCGATAGGCATCTGCGATGTCGGAGGCAGGACTGATGATTTGGCCGCCACCTGGAAAGTCGGGGCCAGGCACCAAGGCAAATAATTCTTCATTCGTGAGCTTTGGCGACTTGATGAGGGCTACGCACGCATCGGCCACTTCACGCAAATTGTGGCTGGGAATTTCAGTGGCCAAACCCACTGCAATGCCGCTTGCACCATTCATCAACACAAAGGGCAAACGCGCTGGCAACTGTCGCGGCTCTTCGGTAGAGCCGTCGTAGTTGGGAATAAAGTCGACGGTGCCTTGGTCTATCTCATCCAACAACAAAGTGGTGATTTTGGAAAGACGTGCTTCTGTGTAGCGCATGGCCGCTGCGCCGTCACCATCGCGGCTGCCAAAGTTACCTTGGCCATCAATGAGCGGGTAGCGTTGGCTGAAGTCTTGCGCCATGCGCACCAACGCATCGTAAGCAGCTTGGTCGCCATGGGGGTGGAAGCGGCCCAGCACATCTCCTACCACGCGCGCACTTTTGACCGGCTTGGCACCCGTAGCGCCCGAAAAGCCCAAACCCATGCGCGACATGGCATACAAAATGCGCCGCTGGACTGGTTTTTGACCATCGCACACATCGGGCAAAGCACGGCCCTTGACAACGCTCAATGCATATTCAAGGTAGGCGCGCTGCGCATAAGTGGCCAAATTCAGAGAGTCATCGGACTCGCTGTTTTGAAGGTCTAAGGTCGGTTGATCGTTCATGTTGGGATCATTTCAAATCTAAGCAATTCAGGAAGGCGTTGACTTAGCACTTAGATGTCAACTTCAATGTCATCACCATGCAATTCCATTAATTCGCGGCGCGCTGCCGCTTCGCCCTTGCCCATCAATTGGGTGATCAAACTTTCGGTTTGTGCAAAGTCCAGGGTGCCGAGTTGAACAGGCAGCAAACGACGTGTATCTGGATTGAGCGTGGTTTCCCACAATTGCTCTGCATTCATCTCACCCAAGCCTTTGAATCGGCTGATGCTCCATGCACCTTCACGAACACCATCTTTGCGCAGCTTGTCCAAGATAGTTTGTAACTCGCCATCGTCAAGTGCATACATCTTGGCGGCTGGTTTTTTGCCACGCGCCGGTGCATCTACACGGAACAGGGGTGGGCGGGCGACAAACACATTGCCCGTTTCAATGAGCTTGGGAAAGTGTCGGAAAAACAGTGTCAAGAGCAAGACTTGAATGTGCGAACCATCCACATCGGCATCGCTCAAGATGCAAATCTTGCCGTAACGCAAACCCGACAAATCGGGTGAGTCGTTGGGGCCATGCGGATCAACGCCAATGGCCACCGAAATGTCATGAATTTCATTGTTGGCAAACAAGCGATCGCGATCGACTTCCCAGGTATTGAGCACCTTGCCCCGCAAAGGCAAAATGGCTTGACACTCTTTGTCGCGGCCCATTTTGGCGCTGCCACCCGCCGAGTCGCCTTCAACCAAAAACACTTCGTTGTGTGCAATGTCTTTGCTTTCACAATCTGTCAGTTTGCCGGGCAACACCGCCACGCCTGAACTCTTGCGCTTCTCAACTTTTTGGCCGGCTTTTTGACGATGCTGCGCCGCCTTGATGGCTAACTCAGCCAGCTTCTTGCCGTATTCCACATGCTCGTTCAGCCACAACTCAAGGCTAGGGCGCACAAAGCTGGACACCAAACGCACTGCATCGCGCGAATTCAAACGCTCTTTGATTTGACCTTGGAATTGTGGGTCGAGCACCTTGGCCGACAGCACAAAACTGGCGCGCGCAAACACGTCTTCGGGCATCAGCTTGACACCCTTTGGCAGCAAGCTGTGCAGTTCAATGAAGCTCTTGACCGCCGTGAACAAACCATCGCGCAAACCGCTGTCGTGCGTGCCGCCTGCGGTGGTGGGAATGAGGTTGACATAGCTTTCGCGAACAGGCTGACCATCTTCTGTAAATGCCACCGCCCAACTGGCGCCTTCACCTTCTGCAAAGCTGTCGTGGTTGCTGTCTGCAAAGCCTTCATTTTCAAACAGTGGAATGACGGGATCGCCATTCAAAGTTTGCATGAGGTAATCGCGCAGTCCGGCTTTGTATTGCCAAGTTTGGGTCTCTTTGGTTTTTTCGTTGAACAAGGTCACTGTGACGCCGGGCATGAGCACCGCTTTGCTGCGCAGCAAATGCGTGAGCTCGGTCATGGGCAAGACACTCGATTCAAAATACTTGGCATCGGGCCAAACACGCACCGTGGTGCCTTGCTTGCGATCGCCTTCACCGGCTTTGCGCGTGACGAGTTGCTCAATCACATCGCCGCCAGAAAATGCCAATGCAGCGACTTGACCTTCACGGTAGCTGATGGCTTCCAAACGCTTGGCCAGTGCATTGGTGACACTCACACCCACGCCATGCAAGCCGCCTGAAAAACTATAAGCACCACCCTTGCCCTTGTCGAACTTGCCGCCCGCATGCAATCGCGTGAAGACCAACTCAATGACTGGGGCTTTTTCTTCAGGGTGCAGCCCGAACGGAATACCGCGTCCATCGTCTTCAATGCTGACCGAGCCATCGGCATGAAGGGTCACTTTGATTTTCTTTCCATGACCCGCTAGCGCTTCGTCGGCAGCGTTGTCTAAAACCTCTTGGATCACGTGCAGTGGGTTATCGGTTCGGGTGTACATGCCCGGTCGTTGCTTGACGGGCTCTAAGCCTTTGAGGACTCGAATGGAGCCTTCGCCGTATTCAGGAGATGCTTTTGCATTGGTAGATGTAGCCATGGGCGCAGATTGTAGTGTGAATTCAAACAAAGTACTGGATAAATTTACAGTCCAATTGGGCATTTAATATCACAATCGGGCATCATGCGTGGCACGCACCTTTCCAGCAACCGAGATTCACCAGGAGTATTGAGACGATGCACGGCACAGAAGCCCCCTCCCTTTGGGTTCAGCGATGGTCGCACTTGGCCAAACCTCAAAGTCAGGTTTTGGACCTGGCTTGTGGCGCAGGCAGGCACATGAAGTACTTTCAGAGCCTCGGTCACCTTTGCACAGGCATAGACCGCTCTGCCGAGGCCTTAGCTGAAGCTTCTTCCTACGGCAAGGTCATTGAGGCAGACATAGAAGGAGGCCCTTGGCCCTTAAGCGGACAGACCTTTGATGTGGTGGTCGTGACCCATTACTTATGGCGGCCACTGATGCCGCGCATTTTGGAATGCTTGGCGCCAGAGGGGCTCTTCATTTACGAAACTTTCGCTTTGGGCCACGAAAAGTTTGGCAAACCTTCTCGTCCCGACTTCTTGCTCAAACCAGGAGAATTGCTTCAAACGTGTGCCCATTTGCATGTCATCGCCTATGAAGATGGGTATTGGGATCAACCCGCTAAATGTATTCAACGGATTGTGGCCGCGCAGAAAGTCAATGACTTGCCGCATCCGTTTTGGCTTAGCAGTCGTTAGAATGATCATTTGTTGACCATTTCATTCGCCATGACGAAAACTTTTCAACCCATCACCGGCAGCATTCCCGCTTTGGTTACCCCCATGTTGGAGGACGGCTCTGTCGATTACGCCAGCCTGCGAAAACTGATCGATTGGCACATTGCCGAGGGCACAGATTGCATTGGCGTGGTAGGCACCACTGGCGAGTCGCCTACTGTCAATGTTGAAGAGCACCGAGAAATCATTCGGGTGTCGGTTGAACAAGCCAAAGGCCGCGTGCCCATCATGGCCGGTTGTGGCGCCAATTCAACTGCCGAAGCCATCGAGTTGGCCAAGTTTGCGAAAAGTGTTGGCGCCGATTGTCAACTGCAAGTCGTGCCGTATTACAACAAGCCAACCCAAGAAGGCTTGTACCAACACTTCAAGGCCATCGCAGAAGCGGTGCCCGATTTGCCCGTCATTTTGTACAACGTGCCTGGCCGATCTGTTGCCGATATGCAGCATGAAACTGTTTTGCGTTTGGCGCAAGTACCAGGCATTGTGGGCATCAAAGAAGCCACTGGCAACATTGAACGCGCACAGTGGCTCATTCGCGATTTACCCAAAGAATTCTCTGTCTATTCGGGTGATGATCCAAGCGCTGTGGCTCTCATGCTGTGTGGCGGTAAAGGAAACGTCAGTGTGACAGCCAATGTGGCGCCCCGTTTGATGCACGAGTTGTGTGTCGCCGCCATGGCGGGACATGTTCAAAAAGCCATGGAAATTCAATTCAAATTGATGCCCATGCACAAGAATTTATTTGTAGAAGCCAACCCCATTCCCGTCAAATGGGCCATGGCCCGAATGGGACTCTGTGGCGGCACTTTGCGCTTGCCCATGACCGATCTCTCAAAATCTCAGCAGCCCGTGGTTGAAGCCGCGTTGCGTGCCAGCGGACTTATTTAAGGACTCACCCGTGAATCGATTTGCCCCTTCTGCTCGTTCCTTGAATGCAATGGCTTGCGCAGCCGCCCTTACCTGTCTTTTATCCGGCTGCTCTGCTTTAGACGAAAGCAAAATTGATTACAAAAGTGCCAGCCAGGCACCGACACTTTCAGTCCCACCAGATCTCACACAGTTGAGGCGCGACTCTCGGTATCAAGTCGCTGGCTCGAGCAGCGCATCGGCCAGTGCAGCAGCAGGTTCCCCCGCCAAAGTCGCTCTCGATGCTGGTACAGCCGCCAATCAAGCGGGCGAAGCTCGCATTGTGCGCACCGGCACTCAGCGTTATTTGGTCATCAACAGAAGCGCCGATTCAGTGTGGGAGCCATTGCGTGAGTTCTGGAAAGACAATGGCTTTGTCCTCAGCCTTGATCAACCCGAGTTGGGCATCATGGAAACTGACTGGGCCGAAAATCGGGCTAAATTGCCACAAGACTTTGTGCGAAAAGCCATTGGCAAAGTGTTTGACTCGCTTTACGCCACTGGCGAACGTGATCGCTTTCGCACCCGCATCGAGAGAACTGCCAACGGTTTGGAAATCACTATCACCCATCGCGGCTTGGCTGAAATTTATACCAGTACCCTGAAAGATTCAACAGTTTGGTCGCCCCGTGCAGCCGATCCGGAATTGGAAATTGAATTTCTGCGCCGTCTCATGATGAGATTGGGCGGCCAAAGCCTTTCAGCCAATGCTGCTTCAGTCAGTCCGGCCAACTTAGCAATAACAGCATCATCTGGCACAGCCATGCCAGCCGATGTGAAGGTGATCAAGCAAAACAATCTGCCTGCCATCGAAATCAAGGACGGCTTTGAACGCGCATGGCGACGCGTCGGTGTGGCCATTGATCGAACTGGATTTACCGTAGAAGACCGTGATCGCGCCCAAGGTGTGTTCTTTGTGCGTTACGCACCACCCGGCACCACTGGCAAAGAACCAGGCTTTTTTGCCAAGCTGTTCACAAGTGACAAAGTCATTCCAACACTGGCCAAATACCGCATTGCCGTGACCAGCAAGGGCGACGTTTCAACGGTCATGGTTCAGGGCGCTGATGGCATTCCCGAAACCTCGGCCAATGCAGACAAAATCATCAAACTGTTGGCTGACGAAATCAAATAAGCCCAAGTACTTTTTCAGACTCACAAAGTCTGGGCGAAAAAAAACCCCGCAGAGCGGGGTTTTTCTTTGACTGCCAAGAATTACTTCTTAGGCGCTTCTGCAGGAGCAGCAGCAGGTGCTGCGGCTGGCGCAGCAGCTGCAGGAGCAGCAGCATCAGCTGGCTTAGCATCAGCAGCAGGCGCTGCAGGAGCGGCTGGCGCTGCAGCGGGTGCTGGTGCAGGTGCTGGCGCAGCAGCTTCTTTTTTACCGCAGGCAGCCAAAGCAGCAGCAGCGATCACGGCAGCCAAAACGAGGGACTTGGTCATGATTATTATCCTTAAAGTTAGTAAAAAACAATTTCCGGGAAATTGTCATCAGGTTAAAAAAAACCTGTTGACAGAACAGCAAGCACTCGAGCTCTTGTTGTCCAGTCTCCGATTATAGCTTTAATCATGTCACATCATTCTCGATCAAGTCAGATGGATGCCACCACCCTTCCTCCCACCAGGCCTTCATCAATTGAGCAGCCGCCTCGCTCAGGCCCGAAGCCTCTTTGGCAGTTAAGTACTTCTCATTGGCCAACTTTTGAAGCAGCTTGGCGTCCCTTCCAGCTGCCCGAAAACTCTCACCATTGACAAAGATGTGCTTGGCATCAAACAACATTTTGGTTCTTCGATCGAGGCGAACACCACATGGCCATGCAAATGCACTTAAGTCGTCCTGATCCGGGGGGTCGAACCACACACTGGGTTTGGGCTCTGTCAGTGTTTCACCCAGCAAACAATTCAAAATTTGGGGATCTTTGAGCGCTTTGGCAACTGCTTGCGAAGCAAATTTTTGCAGCGCCGCAGGAATACCAGCGTCTTTGATAGCGGCTGTTTGACTGGGGTCTTGGTAAATCACATCCAAACTTGAGCCTGCATTTTCAGTCATCTCTTCAGACAAGCCCATCAACAATTCACTGGCCAACTCGGCACTTCGAGGCACCTTGAAGCCAATGGAATAAGTCATGCACTCACCCACAGCCGTGCCATCGTGGGCATATCCCGGGGGCAAATAAAGCATGTCACCAGGGTTCAGCACAAATTCAGCTTCGGGCTTGAATGCTTTCAAAATTTTGAGGGGCACACCTTCTTGCAACTCAAACTTTTTCTGTCGCCCAATGCGCCACTTGCGCTGACCATGCGCCTGCAAAAGAAACACGTCGTAGCTGTCGAAATGGGGTCCCACACCGCCGCCCTCCGTGGCATAACTGATCATCAGGTCGTCCAGCCTCGCATCGGGTACAAATCGAAATTGTTGCAATAGCGCATGAACGGCATCGTTGTGCAGATCCACCCCTTGGATGAGCACCGTCCAGTCGGGCGTTTTCAGGGAAGGCAAACTTTTTCGGCTGATAGGGCCTTTTTTCAAGGTCCATTTCTCACCTTTCCTAACAATGTGTCGCGACTCAACCTCCTCGCTTTCAACCATGTCCAACAAGGCCGATCGGTCGATCAAGGGCTTCATGCCCGGGATGGCTTGCCGAATGAGCAAGGGTTTCTTCTGCCAATGGCGTTTCATGAATTGGGCAGGCGTCAATCCCGCCAACAAGATCAAGGGTGTATTTTTTTGCATCACATTCAATTCAAAAACGATTTCAAAACTGCGACAATTCTCAGATGGATATTACTTCTCAATGTGTGGTCGAACTGACCTGGACGCTTAAAGATACTTTGGGCGAAGTTTTAGACGAGCTCGATGAGCCGGTTGCTTTCTACCTGGGTGGTCATGATTTGCTGCCCAAAATAGAAGAAGCGCTTCAGGGCCATGCCGCCGGAGCCAAAGTCGATTTGCACCTTGAACCCGAAGATGCATTTGGAGATTTTGACGAGAACTTGCTCTTTTTAGAACCCCGCGCGCTCTTTCCCAAGGACATTCAGGAAGGCCTCACCATCGAGGGCAACGCATTGCCTGTTGGCTGCAACCCAGATGCGCCGCGCAATGTGCTTTACACCATCACCGAAATTTATCCCGATCACGTGGTGCTAGATGGCAACCATCCATTGTCAGGCATCGCTTTGCGCATTAGCCTCAAGGTCAATCATGTGCGCTTGGCCACAGACCAAGAGCAAGAAGCTGGAACCTGCGGAACTGGGTTTTTCAAAATTGAACTAGGCGACACACCTGGGTCGACTGGCGGTTTGTTTCACTGAAGTTCGCTGAACTTCACTGAGCAAAGGGCCTTGGGCCTCACCCCTTGCCAGTTGATCCATAACCACCTTCACCACGTTCGCTGGGCGCATCAAACTCTGTGACCACCTTGAATGTGGCCTGCACCACAGGCACGATAACCATTTGTGCAATCCGTTCCATGGGTTGAATGGTGAAAGCCTCTTGACTTCGATTCCAGCAACTGACCATGAGCGGCCCCTGATAATCGCTGTCGATCAAGCCCACCAAATTGCCCAGCACAATGCCGTGCTTGTGCCCCAAGCCAGAGCGCGGCAAAAGCATAGCGGCATAACCAGGGTCTTTGATGTACACAGAAAGCCCTGTAGAAATCAGTTGCCATGCGTTGGGTTGCAGCGTGATGGGGGCATCCAAACAAGCCCGCAAATCCAAACCCGCACTACCCGGCGTGGCGTAAGCTGGCAATTGATCGGCCATGCGGGCATCCAAAATTTTCAAGTCAACATTCATCGTCGTGAGAACCAAGTTAAGGAAGAGGTCAGTGCTTGAATCGGCTTAATTGCGTGAGTGATTTTTGCCAATTCGGCTGGCTATTTCTTTCACCAAGTCTTGCGCCAGATGCGTCTTGGTGTCGCGCGGCATCTCTTTGGCACCCTCTGCATCGACCAGCAACAAAGCGTTGTCGTCTTGTCCAAATGTAGACGGGCCAATGTTGCCCACCAACAAAGGTACATCTTTGCGCACCCTTTTGGCTGTGGCTTGGGCCAGCAAATCATGGCTTTCCGCTGCAAAGCCCACGCAAAATAATTCGCCACTTTGTGCCCGAGTTGATCTGGCAACAGCGGCCAAAATGTCTGGGTTTTCGACAAAACTTAATTCAGGCGTGTCGCCCGAACCATCTTTTTTAATTTTGTAATTCGCCGCATGGTCGGGTCGCCAGTCAGCCACGGCTGCGGCAGAAATAAAAATCGTGGCCGATTGAACGGCCAAATGCACGGCGTCGCGCATTTGCATGGCCGATAAAACATCGACTCGTTGTATGCCACGCGGCGTAGACAAACTCACAGGCCCGGCAATGAGCGAGACTTTGGCGCCCGCATGGTAGGCAGCCTTGGCAATGGCAAAACCCATTTTGCCGCTCGATAAATTGGTGATGCCTCGAACCGGGTCGATGGCCTCATAGGTGGGGCCGGCTGTAATCAGCACATGCTGGCCTTGAAGCACTTTGGGGGTCCAAAAGGAAAGCAGTTCATCCACAATTTCTTCGGCTTCAAGCATGCGGCCATCGCCCGTCTCGCCGCAGGCCTGATCGCCCTGCCCTACGTTCAACACATGCGCGCCATCGGCCTTGAGTTGGGCCACATTTCGCTGTGTGGCTGGGTGGGCCCACATTTCTCGGTTCATGGCAGGCGCCACAATCAGGGGGACCGTTTGAATAGGCCGGGCCAAACACATGAGGCTGAGCAGTTCATCGGCCTTGCCATGGATGAGTTTAGCCATGAAATCGGCACTGGCGGGGGCAATCAAGATGGCATCGGCATCGCGACTTAAATTGATGTGGGCCATGTTGTTACCCTCGCGCGCATCCCATTGCGAGGTAAAAACAGGCTGGCCCGACAAGGCTTGCATGGTGACGGGGGTGATGAACTGAGCAGCTGATTCGGTCATGACCACCTGCACCTTGGCGCCCACTTTCACCAAGGAACGACACAACTCGGCCGCCTTGTAGCAGGCAATGCCGCCAGTGAGTCCTAAAACAATGCGTTTTCCGTGCAAATCGTTCATGTTTGGCAATGTAGCAGATCGTGAGACCTTTATAATCTCGTTTTCCATCTCCCGGGTGCTTTGCATCTCGTCCTGGACATGACCAAATTCGTCTTCGTCACTGGTGGTGTGGTGTCTTCCCTCGGGAAGGGAATCGCTTCTGCCTCGCTTGCCGCAATCTTAGAATCGCGCGGCCTCTCAGTCACCCTCATCAAACTAGATCCCTACATCAACGTCGACCCCGGCACCATGTCACCGTTTCAACACGGCGAAGTGTTTGTCACAGACGATGGCGCAGAGACCGACCTCGACTTGGGACACTACGAGCGTTTCATCAACACCCGAATGAAGAAGGCCAACAACTTCACCACGGGCCAAATTTACAAAAGCGTGCTTGAAAAAGAACGCCGCGGTGATTACTTGGGCAAAACGGTTCAGGTCATTCCGCACATCACCAACGAAATACAAGACTTCATCAAACGCGGCGCTGGTTTTGACACCCCCGAAGCTGTAGATGTAGC
>CALAGS010000138.1 GCA_937891665.1 uncultured Burkholderiales bacterium
GGGGTGATTTCCGCGGCGAGCAACGCAGTTTCGCACCTCGCGGTGGTGAAGCCCGCTTTGAGCCACGTGGCGATCAACGCCCCGACAATCGCGGCGGCGACCGCTTCGACTCACGCGACAGCCGTGCCCCACGCGCACCAGGCCGTGACAATGCGCGCGGCGGTGCCAGCGATCGTCCTGCTCGCGGCCCCAAAGTCATGGGTGCTGGCAACTTCAAGCCACACACTGCCGGTGGTCATGCGGCACCCAAGCGCACTGGCGCCAAAGTGTTGAAAATCACACGCGGTTAATTCTTGCACCCAACGCCCCTGCTAAACAGGGGCGTAAAAAAAACCGCCTTGGCGAAAGCCTTGGCGGTTTTTTTACAGTGGCCCCGGAAGGGCCAATTGACTTAGATTACGCTGCAACTGCTGCTGTTTTAACAGCGCGTTGTGGCAACTTTTCTTTAATACGCGCAGACTTGCCGCTGCGATCACGCAAATAGTACAACTTAGCGCGGCGAACATCGCCACGGCGTTTGACTTCAATGTTGGCAATCAGGGGACTGTATGTTTGGAACGTACGCTCCACACCTTCACCACTTGAAATTTTGCGAACGGTGAAACCACTGTTCAAGCCGCGATTGCGCTTGGCAATCACAACACCTTCATAAGCCTGAACACGCTTGCGTGTACCTTCAACCACATTGACGCTAACGATCACGGTGTCACCCGGCATGAAGTCAGGAATGGTTTTACCCAAACGGGCAATTTCTTCCATCTCGAGAGTTTGAATCAAATTCATTGTGAGCTCTTTCGTCTATCGATCTTGCACAACGCTACGCTAAAGGCAGCTTCTATGCTGATTGCACTTGGCCAAAAAAGCCAAATCCAACCGCAACAACTGCGGCGGGCAGAGGATCGAAAAGCCTTTGATTATATCTTTCTTTTTGAGCCATTTGAAGCTCCCCTCACTCGAGGGCACGCAAGTTAATTCGATTTGGATTCAACCAAGCCAGAGGCACCCAAACTCATTAAAAAGTATTCATCTTGGGGGCTCAATTTACCAGCCAGCCTAGCACTCGCAATCAAATCGGGTCTGGATTTTTGGGTTAGCACCAAACTTTGTTGGCGTCGCCACTTAGCAATTTCAGCGTGATGGCCCGACATCAACACAGGCGGAACAGTGATGCCCTTCCAGACTTCAGGACGCGTGAAATGCCCACAATCTAACAAGCCGTCTAGCGCGGGGTTAAAGCTGTCCATTTGATGACTGCCCTCGTCATTCAAAACGCCAGGCTGTAAGCGCGCGACAGCATCCAAGAGAGCGATGGCGGCAATCTCTCCACCCGACAACACAAAATCACCCAAACTGACTTGCGCATCGACATGGGTATCAATAAAGCGCTGATCCAATCCTTCATACCGACCGCAAATTAAGATGGCCCCATCACTTTGGGACCACTTCTCAACGCCGTCATGATTCAGTGCTTGGCCAATGGGTGAAAACAAGACCACGGGTACAGGTTTTTCAAGTGGGTTCTTGAGCACTCTGTCTTGCCGAATGGCAAGCAAACATTTTTCGAGTGGCTCGGCCAACATGACCATGCCTGGGCCGCCGCCAAAGGGGCGATCGTCCACACGGCGGTAAGTGCCATCGGCGTAATCACGGAGTTGCCAAAGTTTCAGTTCGACGGCGCCCGTTTCAAAGGCACGACGGTTGATGCCTGCGCTTAAAAAAGGTGCGAAAAGTTCAGGAAAAAGGGTGATAACGTCAAAGCGCATGACTTGCCCTGACCTGCTCAATAGTCCAACTGCCAATCAACGGTGATCAAGCGCCCGGGCAGATCAACGTTATCTACAAAGGCCGCAACAAAAGGGATCATGCGCTCTACTGCAGGCTTGCCCTCTTCGTCCGAAGCCAGTGCCAAAACCAAAACTGTTTGAGGACCTGTGGACATCAGGTCTTTCACTTGACCCAGCGCCACCCCTTCTCTGTTGACCACATCCAGCCCAAGCAAGTCGACCCAATAGTATTCATCGGTGCCCGCCGTTGGAAAACTAGATCGCGGCACAAAAATGCGAGCCCCTTTAAGCGCTTCGGCTTGGTTTCTATCGGCCACATCCAATGAGCTTGCCACCACGGTGTCGGCATGTTCCTTGGCTTCTTGAATCTTCAGCAGTACGGCTTGGGCGGCTCTTGCAGAATTGACTGCAGCTGCCTTTTGGCTGGGTGACTTGTTGCCGCCTACATTTCGGTCGGAGGGCAACAAATACCATCGCTTAGATGAAAAAAGCGCCTCGGACGAGGCGCTGTGGGGCAAGACTTTGAACCAGCCTTTGATGCCCCAAGCATCTGCAATGCGCCCCACTTCGATGGCGTCTGCCGGCATTTCGGCAAACTCTAAATGGGGTAGCACTACAAAGCCTTTGGCGTTGCCAAAAACCGATTAAGCGGCTTTAGCGGCAGCTTGTTTGACCAAACGCTGAACGGTAGGAGACACTTGAGCGCCAACGCCGGTCCAGTAAGTCAAACGATCTTGCACGACGCGCAGGCCTTCTTCTGTATCCTTGGCGATTGGATTGTAAAAACCAATGCGCTCAATGAAGCGGCCATCGCGGCGAACACGTTTGTCGGCCACAACAATGTTGAAAAATGGACGGGCTTTAGAACCGCCACGAGAAAGACGAATGACAACCATGATTTATCCTAGGGTGGTGTTGAGAAAGCAAAAACTGCCATCCCACAAATTCTTCCAGCGTTTGAGACACGCAACTGGCCACCCGGCCAGTGACACACTGAAAAGCCCCTGATTATAACCCGGAGTTTAAGAATGCCAACCATTCGACCTAGCCAAGCCTCTGACATGACCACCGTCACGGCGATTTACCAGCACCACGTCCTAAACGGCACTGGCACTTTTGAAATCGACCCCCCGAGTCTGACGGAAATGACCGCCCGCAGAGAGGACGTATTGAGCAAGGGCCTGCCCTATCTGACGCTCGAGGAAAACGGTGAAGTGCTGGGGTTTGCCTACTGCAATTGGTTCAAACCTCGCCCAGCCTATCGATTTTCAGCCGAAAATTCCATCTATTTGGCTGCTAACACAGCAGGCAAGGGTTGGGGTCGCATGCTGCTGGCCGAATTGTGCCAAGCGGCAGAAAAAAAAGGCATTCGCAAACTGATCGCCGTGATCGGTGACTCAGGCAATGCAGGCTCGATTGGTGTTCACAAGTCGGTGGGCTTTGAACATGTGGGCATCGTCTCGGGTTGCGGTTGGAAATTCAATCGCTGGCTAGACATCGTCATGATGGAAAAGGCTTTAGGCCATGGGCAAAGCCGTTCTCCTGAATAATGCAACTTATGAAAAACAAAACATTTGCAGTTTGGCTCACCTTCTTTGGTGGCCCACTAGGCCTTCACCGCTTTTATCTTAAAGGCTTTACCGATCCATTGGGTTGGTTGCTCCCCGTGCCCACCGCCTTAGGATGGTATGGCGTTCAGCGCGCTTTAGAGTTGGGTCAAGACGATGTCACAAGCTGGGCACTCATTCCTTTGCTTGGGTTCACCATTGCCGGCTGTGCATTGAACGCCATTATTTATGGGCTGATGTCCAAGGAGCAATGGAATTCGAAGTTCAATCAAGACGCCGAGAGTCCTTACGGCCAAACCAATTGGCTGACAATCTTCGGGCTTGCAACGTCACTGCTTCTGGGAACCACCGTCTTGATGGCCAGCATTGTGTTCAGTTTTCAGCGCTACTTTGAGAACCAGATTGAACAAGCCAAGGCCATCAGCCAAGTCCCCGAAGTCACCAAGCCTTGAGACCTTGCAAGA